>CBHROW010000282.1:0-7404 GCA_966080355.1 uncultured Chryseosolibacter sp. | reverse complement strand
ACACAAATGATCCTAGCGGAGCGGTGAACGTGTGAATGAACACCAGCTTTGCGTTTCGGTCTTTCAGGTATCACCCAGTATTGAGTTGCTTTGCCGCGTTGAAACGGGATGCTCTAACGGAGCGGTAAACATGTGAATGAACACCAGCTTTGCGTTCGGTCTTTCAGGTATAACCCAGTATTGAGTTGCTTTGCCGCGTTGAAACGGGATGCTCCTAACGGAGCGGTAAACATGTGAATAAACACCAGCTTTGCGTTCGGTCTTTCAGGTATAACCCAGTATTGAGTTGACTTGCTACGTTGAAACACAAATGATCCTAGCGGAGCGGTGAACGTGTGAATGAACACCAGCTTTGCGTTCGGTCTTCTAGGGGTCACCTCCTATTGAGTTGACTTGCTACGTTGAAACACAAATGATCCTAGCGAGCGGTGAACCTGTGCATGAACACCAGCTTTGCGTTTCGGTCTTTCAGGGGTCACCTCGTATTGAGTTGACTTCCCGTGTTGAAACACAAATGATCCTAGCGGAGCGGTGAACGTGTGCATGAACACCAGCTTTGCGTTCGGTCTTCCAGGGGTCACCTCGTATTGAGTTGACTTCCCGTGTTGAAACAGGATGCCCTAGCGGAGCGGTGAAGGCCTGTCTGAGCACGCGATGCCAGGCGCTGATCTTGAAGGCGTCTCAAGATCGCGTTAGAACGGTCGTGCTGGTAGCACCACTACGGTACTCGGCAACTCGCCCAGACTCCGTTAGGAGTCCCCTGTTTCTAACGCGGTGGGTGCGCGGGATGAGGGCTCGCTAGAGCCTCCTGTGACGCTGAACATGTGGTGATAGGCCACACGCGATATATATCGCTCCTCACGCTATAAAAACCGACAGAAGCAGATACCAACTTCGCTCAAAACTCAACCTCAACCGTTGGCCAACACGTACACGCAGATTTATATCCAGTTTGTCTTCGTAGTCAAGCGGAGAGCATGTCTCATTCCAAGAGAGCACAAAGAAGAAGTTCACAAGTACATCACAGGGCTTGTCACCAATCGCAAGTGTAAGCTGATTGCCATCCACTGTATGCCTGATCATCTGCACATGTTTGTCGGATTCAAGCCTGTACTCTCGATGTCGGACTTCGTGAAGGAGATCAAAGTTGAAAGCAACGAGTTTATCAACAGCAAGCCATGGTTGCAACATCCCTTTGCGTGGCAGGAAGGATATGGTGCTTTTTCATACTCACACTCGCATATCGATCGCGTGGTCAAATACATTCTGAATCAGGAAAAACATCATGAACGAAAGACCTTCAGGCAAGAGTATCTCGAGACGCTGAAGAAATTCGAAGTCAGTTACGAGGAAAAATATCTCTTCGATTTTTTTGAAGACTAAGTAACGCCCGTCCTAACGCTCGTTCAAAAAATATTTTCCAATCCAAACTTGAATCCTTCGATCAAAACCGCCAACATCGTTGATCGAAAACAGGTATGCGTCAAAAACTACTAAGCGAAGGGGCGAAAGAACTGAGCTATGAGATCCGCGAGATCGTGAAGAAGGCCGAACAACTTAAAAATCTCGGTCTTGATATTACATGGGAAAACATTGGTGACCCTATTCAAAAGCATCACAAACTCCCCATATGGATCAAAGACATTGTCGCCAAGCTTGTGAGCGAAGATGACGTGTATAGCTATTGTCCCTCAAAGGGAGTATTGAGCACGCGTGAGTTCCTGGCACGTCAAACCAACGCGATGGGCGGAGCGCAAATAACACCGGATGATATTTGTTTCTTTAACGGGTTAGGTGATGCGATCGGCAAAGTGTATCAATACATCACCGATACTTCGCGGGTCATCGGACCTTCACCTGCATATTCCACTCACTCGAGTGCTGAAGCTGCTCACGCCAATCACGAGCCACTCACCTATCGACTCGATCCCGACAACCATTGGTATCCGGACCTCGATGATCTTTATAACAAGGTGAAGTACAACCCGAACGTTGTCGGCATCCTGATCATAAACCCTGACAATCCAACGGGCATGGTTTATCCTTATGAAACGCTGAAACGAATTGTCGACATCGCGAAGGAGTTCAAATTATTCCTGGTAGCTGACGAAATCTACCTGAACATCACCTACAACGGAGCCCGCGCTTATTCACTTGCAGAAATTATAGAAGACGTTCCCGGAATTTCCATGAAGGGAATTTCAAAGGAGCTTCCATGGCCTGGATCGCGATGTGGCTGGATGGAATATTACAACCGCGACAAAGACGAAGACTTCAACCGGTTTTGCCAGGCTCTCGACAACGCCAAGATGATCGAAGTATGTTCGACCAAGCTTCCGCAGGTAGCCATACCGTTGATCCTTGGTGATGCACGTTTCAAAGCGTACCGCGATCAGACAAATCAAAATATCGGCAAACGAAGCCGCATCATCGCAGATATTCTCCATACTGTTCCGGAACTCACATTCAATGAAACATTTGGGGCGTTTTACAACACGATCATCTTCAGAAAAGGAACGCTGAACAATAATCAACGCTTGCAAATCGCTAATCCAAAAATTAAAGCGTTAGTTGAACAATGGGTTTCACAAGACGTTCCGCTCGATAAGCGTTTCGTTTATTACCTGCTTGGCGCGAAAGGGGTGTGCGTTGTGCCGATCTCATCCTTCTGCTCAGACCTTCAAGGCTTTCGTGTTACGCTGCTTGAAGAAGATGAACAATCGCTGGTAAAAACATTCACGGCCATTCGCGATGGAATTCTCGAGTATTTGAAGTCATAGAATTCTGTCCCGGTTTCGAACACCAGAAAAGCCGAAGCGAACGCTCATAAAATGCAAAACCGCTTATTTGAATGCATTCTCCCGTGTTATGCGTGGTACAACCTTTGCCAACACATGTTAAAATTCCGCAAATGATCAAGTACAACCTACTCCTGTTTATTCGCAATCTGAGAAGGCAGAAACTCTTTTCGGTTATCAACTTGCTAGGATTGACGGTAAGCCTCGCCAGCACTATTCTCATATATCTATACGTCAACCATGAGTTCAGCTTCGACAGCTTTCATCATCATGCTGACCGGCTTTACCGCGTAAATCAGACTTTCATCTGGGCTGAAAATAACGCCAGCCAGTTTTCACGCACGGGACCCGGAGTAGCGAACGCGCTGAAAGAGGAGCTGCCCGAAGTTGAGCTAGTCACAAGCCTTCACACGCCTGGGCCATTCATTGTTTCATACCAGGCTCCTTCCGGTGAGATCATTTCGTTCGAAGAGAATGATGTGTTCGCAGCAGACACTAACTTTTTCAAAGTACTGAACTTTCCAATAATAAAAGGAGATGCAGACAACGCCTTTCGTGGAGCGAACAAGCTGGTGATGACAAAATCTACCGCTGAAAAATATTTTGGCGATGCAGATCCGGTCGGGAAACTTGTACGCGTCACAGGATTGAATGGAGACCAGTTGCTGACCTATGAAGTAACTGCTGTCGTAGAAGATACACCAGACAATTCCACTATTCAATTCGATGTGCTTTTGTCCATGGATAATTTTCCGGTGAAACGGTTGTACGGGAGTTGGGTTTGGACACAGCTGGAAACATTCGTTCTTCTTCGCGACAAGGCGGACATTGCGCAAGTGCGGGAAAAATTAAAACTCATTCCGCGTAAACGCGCAGATGAAACGATCCGCGGAGCAATGGGGATGTCGTATGATGAATATATCGCGTCTGGAAAAAAGTGGGAACTGTTTCTTCAACCGGTAACTTCGATCCATCTTCCCGAACAATCGGTGGTTGGATCGTTTCCCGATACTGGCAACATCAAGATCATTTATTCATTCATCGGAGCCGCACTCTTCATCGTCATTCTTTCGTGTATCAACTTCATGAACCTGTCGACCGCCCAATTCACGAGAAGATTGAAAGAAGTGAGCGTGCGCAAGATCATGGGACTTGGAAAAAAACAACTGGGTGCGAGTTACTTTATCGAAGCGCTGATATTTTGTTCGGTTGCTTTACTCGTAGCCATCGGGATGACGCAACTGTCGCTTCCTCTGTTCAATGACAGTACCGGCAAGTCGTTGCACTTCGATATGCTGAACGACCCAAAACTTTTGATGATGTTGATCGGAATTATTTTGTTGATGGCTGTCGTATCCAGCAGCTACCCGGCATTTTTCCTTACGGGATTTCACCCCGTAGAGGCGATCAAAGGAAAACTGAGGGTGGGTCGGGAAGGAAAGTGGTTCCGCAACGGACTTGTTGTTTTCCAATTCTCCGTTTCAATCATCCTGATCATTTGTACCGCGATCGTTTTTCAACAACTCAACTATGTATCTGAGAAAGACCTTGGGTTCAACAAAGAAAATCTGATGGTGTTGAAGCATGTCGAGGGGCTCAAGAATCCGGAGAGCTTGAGAAATGAGGCGCTCACACTGCCAGGCGTGGTCACAGCTAGCTGGTGCTCGTCCACACCACCCGAAGTATACAACGGTGACACGTTTTCCGCTGAAGGATTGAACGGAAAAGGGTTCTCGCTCAATTTCACATCGATTGACGAAAATTATATTCCTACCCTCGGGATCAAACTGAGGTTCGGACGCAACTACTCCGAAAAATATCCAGGCGATAAGGACCGTGTCATTGTGAATGAAGCAACAATACGCAAGCTCGGATGGCCTTTAGATGAGTCGGTGATCGGTAAAAAAGTATTGTATCCGAACAACGACAACGCGAGCTTCGAAATAATCGGTGTCGCCTACGACTTCAACTACTGGACGCTGGCCAATTCGATCGAGCCAATGGCAATGTTCCATTTGAAAAACGAAAAGATCTATCATGAGAACAGGAGATTCATTGTGTTGAAAATCGAGCCACAGGATGTAAGTGAATGGCATTCGACACTCGCATCGACAGAGTCGTTGTGGAAAAAACATTCAAGCGGCACACCGTTCGACTATCGTTTCGTGGACCAAACCTTTGCCGACAGCTTCCGCACGCAACAACAATTTGGTAAAGTGCTTACTTCAATGGCATCGTTGGCCATCCTCATCGCTTCGCTCGGCTTGCTTGGGATGATCGTTTATGCACTTGAGCAACGAACAAAAGAAATCGGCATCCGCAAAGTTTCAGGCGCAACTGCATGGAACATTCTCGTGATGATCTCCAAAGGCTACACGAACCTCATCATCGTTGCATTCATTATCGGAGCACCGCTGTCATATTGGCTGATGATCATCTGGCTTGAGGATTTTGCTTATCGCGTTACCCCTTCGATCTGGATCTTCGTGAGCGCGGGAGCTTGCACCTTACTCGTAGCCGTGTTGATCACGAGCTACCATAGTATCAAGGCTGCGCTTAGGAACCCCGTTGAAGTACTGCGAGACGAATAAGTTCACAGTAGACGGTTCACTGTTCACAGTATCGATTGCCGAAATAACCTGAACAGATAACCGTCTACTTCGCAAGCTAACATTCGTTAACCACAAAATATTTTTCTGTATACGCTTGATACGTAGATGATAATTTGTGAGAATTGTAACACGACAGAAGAAAATGAAACTTTTTAACACGATAATCAATCCATTCATCCACAGTGCAAACGTGAGCAACCTCGTTTCTGTGCTGATTATCGTCATTATTCTTCTCTGTAAACCCGCGGGGGCTATATTGGTGTAAAAGTTAGATAGTGAAATAAACCAACCGCCCCTGATGACTCCGGGGCGGTTTTGTTTTATACAGGCAATAACAAACTAACAGTTGTAAAATATGTACTACACAAAAGACACGGTGCTCTTTCTCAATGGTAAGTTCATCAAAGCGGTTGATGCGCATACCGACCTTTTCAGCCAGTCGCTGCATTACGGCTTTGGCGCATTCGAGGGCATCCGTGCATATCAGACTCAAAATGGCGTGAAGATGTTCAAAGCACGTGAGCACTTCGACCGTCTCAAGAAAAGTTGTGCGCTCGTTGGTATCCCGCTTGAATATGATTCCGAAGAATTAACACAGATCTCCTATCAACTCCTCGAAAAAAATAATCTCACAGACGCTTACATCAGGCCCCTCGCTTATTGTGGGCCCAATATGTATCTCACAACCCCAAAAGATGTTTATCTCATGATCTGTACATGGAAGTGGGGAAAGTATCATGGCGATAACTTGCTGAAATTGTGCGTATCGTCATATCAACGACCTAATCCAGCCTCGATCAAGGTTGAAGCAAAGATCTCTGGTCATTATGTGAACGGAATTCTGGCGACAAGCGAAGCCAAAGTTCGCGGTTACGATGAAGCATTACTTCTCGACATGAATGGCAACGTTGCTGCTGCTCCTGCTGCGAATTTCTTCATGGAAAAAGACAACGTACTTTACACACCTCCGCTCGGACACATCTTTCCAAGTATCACGCGCAACGTGGTGATGAATATTTGCCGCGAGCTCGACATCAAAGTTGTCGAGCGGCATATCAACCCGCACGAACTTGAAAATGCCGACAGTGCTTTTCTCTGCGGAACCGCTGTTGAGATCGCAGGTATAGAATCGATCGATGCGCACATGTTCACCAAACCGTGGAAAGAAACCATTGGAGCTGTTGTGCAGGAAGCATATAAGTGCCAGGTATTGGAAAAGTCTTTCAGTTACGTGATCATTTAAGCCGAAAGCTCAAAGCTTAAGGCTGAAGGCCAGCTCATCGAATATCTCAACGTAGGTGAAAAAAGTAGATCAATAGTTTAAGAAGAGAAACGTGGCGGAAACAGATAAACATTCAACAACAACCTCAACGACTTCAACGAAGACTTCGAATGGAAAGGCTGTGGGCGAGAAGTTTGAACTCAATAAATACAGCAAGACACTCACGCAAGACCCAACCCTTCCTGCAGCGCAAGCCATGTTGTACGGCATCGGTCTGACGGAAGCTGATCTCAAAAAAGCGCAAGTGGGAATCGTGAGCACGGGCTACGATGGAAACACTTGTAACATGCACCTCAACAAGCTCGCTCAGGAGGTGAAGACAGCCGTGTGGGATAATGACCTTGTCGGATTGATGTTCCACACAATAGGTGTGAGTGATGGCATGAGTAACGGCACGGAAGGAATGCGCTACTCCCTGGTGAGCCGGGAAGTGATCGCAGATTCCATCGAAACGGTCTGCGGTGCGCAATATTATGACGGGCTTATCGCAGTGGTTGGCTGCGACAAAAATATGCCGGGTGCATTGATGGCCATGGGAAGGTTGAATCGTCCTGCGATCATGGTCTACGGTGGAACGATCGCTGGCGGAAACTGGAAAGGTGAAAAGCTGAATATTATTTCGGCCTTCGAAGCACTCGGAAAAAAGATGGCAGGTACCATCACGGCTGAAGATTTTAAAGGTGTGGTTCAAAACGCTTGCCCCGGTGCCGGT
>CBHROW010000281.1:0-7410 GCA_966080355.1 uncultured Chryseosolibacter sp. | reverse complement strand
GCATTAATACGCTGAATCCAGACACCTCTGAAGTCTCTCTTCGTCTGTTTTCTGTCGCGGTAAGCATACACCAATCCTTTTTCGATGGCGTTCTTAGCAACTGTCCACACATTTTTTTTGCGACCAAAGAAACCTTTGGCCAGTTTCATGATGCGCTTGCGCTTAGCCCTTGAGGCTACGTTGTTGACTGATCTTGGCATTTCATTTTCATTTTTTGATCGTTGGCGGCTCGAATAACACGGGCACTTGTAAGGCCAAAAATCGGGTTAAACATTAAACCAATTAAAGAACAAGCATTGCTTTTACGTTCGCTAAATCCGACTTTTTAACCAGAGACTTGTTGCCGAGCCTGCGCTTCTGCTTGGTCTCCTTTTTAGTCAGGATGTGATTCTTGAAAGCACGTTTATGCTTGATCTTTCCTGTGCCGGTTACCTTGAATCTCTTCTTGGCACCCGACTTTGTTTTTAACTTGGGCATCGTATTAATTATTGAATCATTTCTTACCAACCTTTGGCATCAGCAACATGCTCATTCGCTTACCTTCCAACTTCGGCATGGCTTCAACTTTACCTTGCTCTTCCAGCGCCTGCGCGAATTTGAGGAGCAGAATCTCACCTCGTTCTTTATAAACAATCGATCTTCCGAAGAAAGTCACGGTAGCTTTCACCTTCGATCCCTCCTTCAAGAAACCTTCGGCATGCTTCACCTTGAAATTGAAATCGTGCTCTTCAGTGTTTGGACCAAAGCGAATCTCTTTGATCACCACTTTCTGAGTTTTAGCTTTAATTTCCTTCTGTTTCTTCTTTTGCTCGTATTTGAACTTCGAGTAGTCAACTACCTTGCACACCGGAGGATCGGCATTGGGTGAAATCTCCACGAGGTCCAACCCCTGCTCTTGAGCCAATCGGATGGCCTGTTGAATGGGATATACGTCAACTTTGATGTTTTCGCCTACTACGCGAACTCTCGGAGCGGTGATTCTTTCATTGACCTTATAGGGTTCCTCGGGCTTTTGAGGCCCCCTACGCATCGGTCTTCCAAATCCACCAGGTCTGCTGCTGCTTGTGTTAATACTCTTTAAATTTAGATCCTACAAAAAAAACAGGGTGCAAATATGACATCTTTCCTTGGAATTTCCAAGTTCAAATTCTTATATAAAGTCCGATAATGAATACCTCAAACAGCTATTTATCAATTGCTTAGCTCTAAAAGGCAGGTGCCGAGCACTCAACCTTGAAGTTTCTCACGAACTCCTCAAGCGAAACCGCTCCCTGATCTCCCTGGCCATGCTTTCTCACTGCTACCTTGTTCTCAGCTGCTTCCTTTTCTCCAACAATGAGCATGAACGGAATCTTTTTGGTTTCTGCGTCACGGATCTTACGGCCGATCTTTTCGTCCCGATCATCCAAGATGCCCCGGATGTCCTCAGCTTTGAGCATATCGTACACCTTCGCTGCGTAGTCGTTGAAACGTTCAGAGATCGGGAGCACTGCGATCTGATCAGGCGCAAGCCATAAGGGGAAGTTGCCAGCGCAATGTTCGATCAACACAGCAACGAACCGTTCGAGTGATCCGAAAGGCGCGCGATGGATCATCACTGGCCTGTGCTTCTGGTTATCTGACCCGACATACTCCAGCTCAAATCGCTGGGGAAGCTGGTAATCCACCTGAATAGTGCCGAGCTGCCAGCTGCGACCAAGTGCATCGCGAACCATGAAATCGAGCTTCGGCCCGTAGAATGCGGCTTCACCCTTCACGGCCACGGTTGTCAAGCCACGTTCGTCAGCGGCTTCCTGAATTTCGCGTTCGGCTTTGTCCCAAAGGTGGTCTTCACCAATGTATTTCTGTTTGTTGTCTGGATCGCGGAGAGAAACCTGCGCGGTGTAGTTTTCAAAACCGAGAGACTTGAACACATGAAACACAAGATCAATTACCTTGACGAACTCCGCTTTCACCTGGTC
The DNA here is from genome assembly GCA_966080355.1 of uncultured Chryseosolibacter sp. Taxonomy (GTDB): domain Bacteria; phylum Bacteroidota; class Bacteroidia; order Cytophagales; family Cyclobacteriaceae; genus Chryseosolibacter. The sequence continues at coordinate 5,449 of CBHROW010000281.1, read as the reverse complement.
AGGGCGACAGAAAATGTGCGCGTCATCCTGAGTGAAACCTCGGACACGCGTTAACCCATGAAGCTCGCCACTCATCTCATAGCGATAAACGGTTCCGAACTCAGCCAGACGAACCGGCAAGTCCCGGTATGAACGAGGTTTGGTTTTATAGATCTCGCAGTGATGCGGGCAGTTCATCGGCTTCAGCAAAAACTCTTCGTTCTCATCCGGAGTGTGAATGGGTTGAAACGAATCCTTGCCATATTTCTCGTAGTGACCTGACGTTACATACAATTGCTTTGATCCGATATGCGGAGTTACTACCGGGTCGTAGCCGGCTTTCACCTGCGCCCTTCGCATAAACTGCTCGAGACGCTCGCGAAGAATTGTTCCTTTCGGCAACCAAAGCGGAAGGCCCATTCCAACTTTTTCTGAGAAGGCAAACAACTCGAGCTCTTTTCCGAGCTTACGGTGGTCGCGCTTTTTGGCTTCCTCCAACAAGAAAAGGTATTCGTCAAGTTCCTTTTGCTTGGGAAAAGTGATTCCATAGATGCGGGTGAGCATCTTGTTGTTCTGATTATTGCGCCAGTATGCTCCGGCAACGTTGGTCAGCTTGATCGCCTTCAGAAAACCAGTGTTCGGAATATGCGGACCGCGGCAGAGATCGGTAAAATTACCTTGCTTGTAGAATGTGATCGTGCCATCCTGCAGATCGTTGATCAATTCTAATTTATATTCATCACCTTTCTCGCTAAAGTATTTCAACGCTTCGGCTTTTGACACGTCCGAACGAATGTATGCGCTGTCTTTTTTGGCGAGCTCTTTCATCTTGGCTTCAACTGCCTTGAGATCTTCTTCACCAAAAGGACGACCGCCCAGGTCAACGTCATAATAGAAACCATTTTCAATGGCCGGACCCGCCCCAAATTTTACCCCAGGATACAAGGCTTCGAGGGCTTCCGCCATCAAGTGAGCAGATGAATGCCAGAACGTACTTTTTCCATTCGCATCATTCCATGTCAGGATCTTGATCGAAGCATCTTGCGTGATCGGGCGCGCTAAATCCCAAACCTGTCCATTCACTTCGATAGCCAGCGCCACACGCGCCAGGCCTTCACTAATGCTTGATGCAATCTCAGATCCTTTTACACCCTGCGGATATTCCCGGACGCTGCCGTCTGGGAGGGAGATGTTTACGTTCATTTGTTGTGTTCCTAAAAAATTTGCGCACAAAGTTAATAATAGTTGGCAGTTGGCAATGGCGCTGAAGGCGGCCCAGTTGGCCATTGGGCAGGGACTGAGTAATCTGTGCGTTCGGTCGCCTTACAATTGAATAGCAGTGAGCCAAATAAACAAGTTGCGTTGGCCAACTGACTTTTGCCAACTGCCAACTATTACAAATTGAACTGGAAACTAAAGAACACGCCAAACTTCCTCACCTTTTCTTTGTCGGGATCGGGTTCGAGGTACGAAAGACGGTGGATAAAATCTACGCGGAAGAATTTGAAGATATTTTCAACACCGTAACCAAGCTCGACATACGGGCGGCCGAACGAAAGAAAACCGACAGGCAAAGTTTCAGCGCCTGTGCTGGTGGTTGGTGCGATGAGATTGCGGTTTGCGTTACTCATGCCACCGAAGATTACGTTAGATGTCCCGACCAGGCGCCACTTCAGTTTGCGCATCAGCGGAACATAGTTCAGGAGGAAGCCCTCAAAATGATGCGAGTAGTGCATTGCCGCGAAGCGATCGCTGATGAACTCTCCGTAATTCATAAGGTTGTAAGTAACTCCGGTGTAGATCGGTGTCTGGTTGCCGAGATGTAACGATAAAAGTGGATACGGCAATTTATTGAAAACATACTCGCCTGTGAGATAAACGTATCCTGTTCCAAAAGGCCCATACTTGATTCGCTTGGTGACCATTGCGCGGACTTTGTCATAGTCAAAATCGCTGCCCAGCACGCCTTTGAAACCGTGTGTGTAGCGAAGCGTCACAACGGGCCATTTGGAAGCACCTAAGCTCAGGCGTTCGTTGTCATTTACAAGAAAAAGTTCATCGCGCGCCCAGCGACTTTCAATAATCACCTCTGAAGTTTTGTAAGTACTGAAAATTTCGGACGCCTCGTCATTTGGATTTTGATAATATCCGAAATTGAAAACCGGGTTAAAGGCCATGTATCGGAAAGCTACGCGCTGCTGAAATCCTTTGAAGAGCTCCCGCTGAAAATTTACCCGCGATTCGTCAAAATAATATCCGCGCCTGAAGAAGCCGAATCGTTGAGCGGCAAGGAAAAGATAATTGTCAGCGAGACTTTCATCATCGATACCCACCCGGCCAATATCCCTTCGCGTTCGGAAACTGAGTGTGGTCCATCGGTCGCGGTCGAGGATATTGGTGACGAAGGCCGAATACTTTACGCGCTCGTCTTTAAATCCATAACCCACGCTTCCGCCAAGGGTCCATTTGTTGCTGAACTCCATAGTAGTTTTGAAGCCAGGTTGAATCCTGACGCCCTCAACATTATTCACGGCAAACAACGAGTTGTAGGGACCGAGATATAATTTTCCTGTGTTGTAGTAGCCGTTGACTGCGATCTTAATGATGTCGGTGTATGTTCGCACTACGGGAATATTCTGCAAGGTGTCGATCATCCGGTAAACGTTCTTTTCCGTTTCGCTCAGCGGGTCGTGTCGCAATGTATCCCAGTATTCCTCCTGTTCGTATTGACGCGCATCTTCCGCCATCACGATCTCACGCTGATAGAATGATGGATCGTACGGTTTGTTAACAATGACATTTTTGTTTGAAGTATAGAACTTTGCGAGCATGCCGGCAGAAAAGTTAGTCAGCTCACTGACGTTCACCAGTACACGGTTTTTCAAGGGCAGCCAGGCGCCTTCCGGAGTTTTCATCAACTCCTGTTGAATTTTTATTTTTTCGATGAAGTTCAGGTTGGCTTGTTTTCCCACCGTTGCATCGATCTGGCGCAACGCCCAATCTTTTTTTGTGATCCAGATCGTGCCGGTGAACGCGAGGTCTTGCGGGCTCTTCGGGCTGAAGTCCAGGCGATAACAGAAGTCATCACCGATGTATACGCTATCGGTGAGATCGTAGTTGTAATAGATCCGCCAGCCGTCTGCGATGGGTGAAACAAAATCTTTAGTGACAATATTCAGCCAGTTCTGATAGAAATTGTATTCCTGGAATGAGGTGCCTATGAATTGCGTGATGAGCGTGCCATCTTGAATACCTACTCCATTGATCTTCGATTTCAGAATATTCTCATAGCGCAACTGTGGATTGTCGCGGAAGTAAAATTTCGATACGCTTTCTGAAATGAATAACGGCAGAATTGGTTTTCCATCTTCCCCCGCAATGCGTTCAACGCTGTCAAGCACCTGCGTGATCTTCTTCACAACCTTGCGCTTGCGAAATTTCTCCGTCATGTTGTCGACATCGATCTCGACTTTTGTGTAAGTGTCGTATTCGTAGGCAGTCAGCTTTCTTTTGTCGTTGTCTTTTTTATTTCTCACCACGTTTCGCATCACTTCGAAGGCCGGGTTTTCGCCCGCGTTGAAGACGATCTCGTTGAGCGTTGTGACTTGCTCCTCGAGCTGAAAATTGACAACCTGTGTTCCGGCTTTGGTCAAGGGCTTCTTCTTTGTTTTATAGCCGATGTAAGTGGCTACGACCGTGTCAGCGCGCTGGGAAAATTTCAAGGTAAAATTTCCTTCGAAATCGGTCGTTGTTCCCGACATCGAGCCGACCAACGTGATGTTTACAAAAGGGATTGGATCGCCTGAACTCGCATCAGTTACTTTTCCTTTGACAGTCGTTTGTCCGTACACAGCAAACGAAACCACCAGGAGTAACGAGAGGATCAGGAATTTAGAGGAAGACAGCCAGGCAATTCGCACAGCTCAGTGGTTATTAATTTCAGTTAAACCAATTTACACGCGTTCAGGTTTCAGCTAAACAACGATTTTTATATTTTCTTTTTCGCCCATGTGGCGCGGACCGGTTTTGAAGACATACAGGTCAAGCACGGCCACCATTCTCGCAACATATTCCCTCAGACGCACTTTGAACGTTCGATCAAGCGCAGGGTCTTCAGCCACCATGGCCACCGCATCGATGTTATAATATCGACTGATAAACAATGCGCGATAGCTGTGAAAGGTTTGCGTAATGATCGTGATCTTATGTTGACCAAAGATCTCTTTGCTCCGAACCACGGAGTCAAGTGTTCGCAATCCGGCAAAATCCAATGTGATCGCTGACGCTGGTACACCCGCATTGACGAGAGCTTTTTTCATTTCATTAGGCTCGTTATAAAAGATTGTCCGGTTGTCTCCGCTCACGATGAAGTGATCGATCTTGCCTGCGCGGTAAAGCTCCGCTGCGGTCTTGATGCGATATTGAAAGAACGGATTCGGTCCGCCTCCCACGCTTTTGTGACTTGTACCTAACACCAATGCAACCCTGTGTTCGGGAAGTTTCGCAGGGTCGGAAAATACACGAGACTCCGTGCTTTTGACAATCCACACGTTCGAGGCTATCAGCAACAACAGAAACGCTATCGTCAATCCCAGTACCATCCTCTTCAACCAACGAATCATATAGACAATCGAATGAGCAAGGTGCAAAATTACTGAATTGTGCGCAAAAACTCCCGCTCGAGCAAGTCGGAACGTTTCACAATCTTTTTGAACCATTCCAGGCGAATCAAAGCTTTTTCTTCTTCTGTCAAAAACACATTCAACTCTGAACTGCGAAGTTTTTTTATCAATGTATTGACGCACATGGCTACACTAACAGAGATGTTCAGACTTTCGGTGAAACCGTACATCGGAATGCGCACTTTTTGATCAGCGTGTTCCATTGCATAATCAGATGGGCCACGAAGCTCGTTGCCGAAAACCAGCGCAACTTTAGACTCTGTCACGTCAATCTCATCGATTGGAATTCCGTCTGGGGCCGGATCCGCCACAAAGATCCGATATCCCTCGGAACGCAAACGCTCGTAGCAGGTCTCTGTATTGTTTTTTCCTTTGGTGCGATAGCGATGCAACGCGAGCCATTTGTCCGCACCCTTTAAGACGCGAATGTTGAGCTGATATTTTGCGGTATTCTCAATAATGTGAATATCCTGAAGGCCCATACACTCACAAGTCCGGATGGTGGCACTGGCGTTTTGCGATTGATAAATATTTTCAAGCACCACGGTGAGATAACGCGTGCGGTCGTTCAATACTTTGTCGACAAATTCTTTTTTGTGGTCGGATACAAATTTGCCCAGGTGATTGGTCAGTAGCAGGGATTTGTCATTCATTCGCAAAGGTGTTTTTCCTGATCCACGCTTCGATCAAAGCTACGCCTTCTTTGTGAATTTGTTCTCTCCCGATTTCCGGCATTGCGATCCCCGGATCTGTTGTCTTCATGCGAAAGACAAGTATTGAAGTTTCCG
>CBHROW010000280.1:0-7421 GCA_966080355.1 uncultured Chryseosolibacter sp. | reverse complement strand
ATGCTAAGGTTTTCCCGCTGTCAGTGTCGATGCCCGTGATAAAATAGTTTTGGATCATGCAATGGTTTGGTTGATCACGCTTGCCAATCGACTAATATCATCATCACTGTTGAATGCGTGCAAGCAAATTCTAATACGCTCTTTTCCTTCGTGAACCGTTGGCGAGACGATTGCGCTTGTGTTAAAACCCTCGAGTTGCAGCGACTGCGCTAACGACTTTACTTTTAAAGGGCTATTCATGGAAACAATTTGAATCGGTGTATCGGTTGTTGGTACTTTTAACTTCGTTTTGAAGGATTCTATCTTGCGATGGAGCTCGCGTTGAAGCTCCGGATGTTTTTCCAAATGACTGAATGCATTCGAAATCGATTCAATAGCTTCGGGCGGAAGTGCAGTGGTGTAGATGAACGGTCTCGAGTAGTTGACCAGAAAATTGATCAGAGAACTACTACCCGCCACACATGCTCCGTGTGCGCCAAGGGCTTTCCCGAAGGTGTAAATTCGAATATCGACCTGGTGTGATAATCCTTGCTGCACTGCGAGCCCCGATCCATTTTCTCCAAACACCCCTGTGCTGTGAGCTTCGTCAAGTATAATGTAGGCATTGTACTGCCTTGTTAGTGCGATAATTTCTTGCAACGGACACCGGTCACCATCCATTGAATAGACTGACTCTACCACAATGAAAGCTTTGCCTGTTGAGCGTTGCAGCTTTTCTTCAAGATTATTCAGGTCGTTGTGTCTGAAGGGATATCGTTTCGCCAGACTTAAACGGACGCCATCTTTTATCGAAGCGTGGACAAGCTCATCGTAAAGGATCGTGTCATTTTTTCCAGCGATCGCTGATAGCACGCCCAGATTAGCGCTATAGCCCGAATTGAACAGCAATGTTGCTTCGCTTTGAAAAAGTTTTGCCAATCTCTTCTCGAGGGCTTCTGCGGCAGCGGTGTTACCGGAAAGCAGTCGTGACCCAGTTGATCCGCTCGCGCGGTTGCCTCGATCGAATAAAATCCTGGCTAGACCAAGGTAATCGTTCGAAGCAAAATCAATCAGGGATGGATCCGGGAGCCGGAGTTTTCGCAGTGTGCCTTTTGCCTCACGCTGAGCGAGCTGTTCGTTCAAAAATGAGTCGAGGCTATTCATACCGTAAAAATAGCCGGAATAGTGATTGGAGACCAGCTTTCTGAACGGCAGGGTTTAGATTTCAGTTAAAGATCTTGGAGATCAGTGATTGTCTGCGGGTGCAAATCGCAAGCTTTCGGATTGGGCGTTCACCATGTATTTATTTCCGCTGAGCAAGGAGTAGCCCAGGCTCATAAACATCGAATAGTCAGGACTGTTTCGGAGATTGTCGTAGTAGTGGAACGCACTATACATTGATTCAGTGCGTGGTGTGAGGCCGGCAGCTCAGGATATCGATTTTTCACTATGGGAGAAATATGGGCAGGCTCCGGCAAACGTGAATGGTCATCAAATTTTGCCAGGATGGCATGCTTGATGTTGTAGCGATGATTCGCGTTTGCATAGAAACTTTTTCTAATAAGCGCAGTATGCTGATTGATCTGTGCGCAGCAGGTGATGAAGGAGGAGATCAGCAGCATGGAGAATAAAACTTTCATAACGATAAAATTTTAGTCGACCAAAAACTGACTTGGCAAAGGGGTTTGCCAGCAGAACTAATTTACATAAATATTTTGGGATATGAAACGAATGTGGGAAAGCAGCGGTATTCGCCAACGCGCGATGTTGCCATTGGACTTCGGCTACTTTTTTTGGGTATCGGTATTCTAGATCGAGTTAATAATGTTAGAAATGGAATGGAACATCTTCTGTGAGGTAGTAGATTGAGCCATGAAGATCCTGGTATTTTTTCTCGCTGCATTTTTTGTTTCGATTTTTTCCATCAAAATGTTAGATGATAGTCGTTTTTTCGCGTGCGGTATTTTTGTGTTCACATCGATGGTTGTTGGGTATGGAATTTACCGTGTGAACGACACACTTCTTTCCAATATTGGCTGGGGAATATTTTATGGCACGCTGGCTGTATTTGTTATCATATGCGCCTATTTTATTTATCATCTTTTGACCTGGAAGATGACTAAACTATTCTAGTTGCAGGTTTATGACAGCGAAATCCAGTTCTGGCGATTAGCCCTTCGCTCGCGATTTCTCAAGCTTATCCCATAGCGCATCGGGAATGTCTTCAAAATTACTGAACTCTCCTCCACTTCTAAGCCATTCACCGCCATCAATTGTGATCACTTCTCCATTGACATATGCGGAATAGTCTGAGACGAGGTAAGCTGCAAGGTTTGCAAGCTCCTGGTGTTCGCCTACACGTTTAAGCGGAACCCGTTCTGCAGGATCGAATTTTTTTACAAGGTCGCCTGGAAGCAGTCTGCTCCATGCGCCTTCGGTTGGAAACGGCCCTGGTGCGATGGCATTGCTTCTAATTTTATACTTGGCCCACTCTTGCGCGAGCGATCTCGTCAGCGCCAGTACTCCCGCTTTTCCGCAGGCTGAAGGCACAACATATCCCGAGCCGGTCCACGCATAAGTTGTGACGATATTTAAAAAAGTGCCTGGTTGTTTTTTTGCGATCCAGTTTTTTCCAGCGGCAAGCGTTGTGTAATAGGTGCCTTTTAAAACGATGTCTACAACAATGTCGAAAGCGCGATGGGAGAGGCGCTCGGTAGGGCTGATAAAATTTCCAGCTGCGTTGTTGAGTACTGCATGAATTTGTCCGAATTCCTTTTCTGCGGATTTGATAACGTTATCGACTTCTTCGTACTTTCTCACATCACACGCAACGGTGAGAACTTTTCCTCCAGTCTCGGCCTGAAGTTCCGAAGCCGTTTTGTCCAGCACATCTTTTTTTCGACTGGTGATCACGAGATTCGCGCCAAGCTCGAGAAAATATTTTCCCATTGCCCGGCCAAGGCCTGTACCTCCTCCTGTGACTATTATCGTTTTGCCTTTTAGCGCGTTTGGTTTTAGCATTCCTTCCATGAGCGTGATTTTAGATGCATGGTAAGGTAGGAAGGAAAGTAAAGACTTGGAAACCGAATCGAAGAGAATTAGAACGTGTACGTGTAATTCAGAGTGCCGGTGAACTCGGTGAAGGCAGGTTGATATTGCGTTGATTTGAATCTGCGCAGTACGTTCAGGCCGAAACTCACGCTATGGCCAGAAGTTTTTTCTTTGGAGGCTGGCGGTGCATAACTCAGGCCCACGCGATTGCTCCATACCGGACTTGATGATACCTGGCTAGTCGAACTTTCGTTGTACGAGCTGGCGAGATTCACTTTGATCGTTTTGTTGCGGAAGGCTTTCGTGGCGCTCACTGTCGGACCCCAAAACGTGCTGTTGATCCCCGCTGCATTGTTCTTGTAAACATTAGCTGAAAGCGCGAGCGTTGTACTCGAAGGAATGAAAGCGTAGCTGTATGAAACATTGACGCTCTTGAAATCCGATAGCGATTTCCGTCCGTCAATCGTGGAGTGATCGTTGGCTTGCTGATAGCTCGCGTTGACCATAACAGTCTGCGGATTATTTTTTCCACCGAGCATTCGCATTACCGTTCCGCTGGTAGTTTGACTCACCTGGTAAAAGTTCAGTGTGTCGAGTGGAGTGTTGTTAAAGAACGGATCAGGTTGTGGTTTGACGTTGGTATACGCTGTGAAGTTGGAGTAATTGGCTGCGAAGTTCCACTTTGCGCTTGGAACATAGCTGGCATTCAAAGTTCCTACCCACCTCTCGGTTGAAGAAGCGCGTGCATTGTCGAGGTTGTTGCGTTGGAGTCCGGCATTTGCACCCAGGTTCAATTGTCCGTTGAGTAGCCTGACTGTTGGCGCTAGAGTAATATTCTCCATGTCATTGTTAAAGAAGTAGGCGCCAAGCGTTTGATATTCCGGAGCGATGCGTTCGTACTTGAGTCGGATCGCATACCAATTACCCTGATAGCCCAAGCTTGCATTCAGTGCATCGAAGTAACGCTGCGTTGCGTTTTCAGGAAGAAGTCCTTTTACAAGATTGTCGGTGGTTGAATGAACGGTATCGGCAGCTTCGCCATCTGCGCGAAGATCTTTGTTCAGCGCGGAGACTGCATATTCCCCTTCAACAAACACCCTCGAGAAAATTGTTTTTCTTCCGCTGATGCTCATGGCCACGTTTTGTTGTGGTGTGATCTGGCTTTCGGGGAGAACGAAAGGGATTGAGGTTACGTCATCTTTCGCGGTGAAGATGTTGGCCGAGATCGCATTGCCATTATTTTCATAACCAACTTTCAGTCCATAGCCCATCCGTTTGAACGAAGCGTTCGTGTATTGCAGCGAATCACTCAGGTCGTAAGAGACGGCTTTGCGAAGACGCCCGTACATCATGGAGATCTTCCATTTGCCTGGTGTAAGTTCAGCACCTCCGCCCAGAAAAACGTGGCCGGACAAAGTATATGGTGAGAATGTCATGGCGTTGTAGCCGATGTAAGTGCGTACCCATTTGTATGTTGGCGAAAAGCTGAACTGATTGAAGGGCTGACTGAAGCTTCGGTTGGCGTTGCTGTAGCTGAATGAAAATGGTGCGTTATAGCCGAACAGATTTACGTTGAGGTTGCCGGTAAGAAACCAGTTGAATGGATCCCTGCGTTGCTCGATGCCGTGAGATGCATAGCCTACTGCATTGACATTCACTGAACCACTCAGGTCAACACCTTTGCTCACACCAATTTCTTCCAGGTTTTGCGATATCGCGATATTAACGATAAACACTAGCCCTGCCGTTAGCACATGTGCAATGGGAAGACTTCGAGTGTGTAAAGCTGAAACGATTGCTGAAGACTTGCGGGCAGCGAATTGCCGCGGAAGAAATCCAAAAACGGATCCACGTGATGTATTGAGGGTCTTCATGTCAGAGGGTCCCGGGAACGAATTCCTGGAGTGATCTCAATTTACACCCGCTTCCCCGGACGGCAATTGGGATGTAAGGTTTGAGGTGAATTTGAAGAATTTGAACTAAATCGTTGAAAAATCAAATCAATCGCTTGTGGCGTTTTCCGTCCCGGGTCATTCGTGCTCTGCGATTGAAAGGACCTTTATGTGTTACCATAGCTTTGTTCTAATCCTTCAATGAATTCCCAAATCGTTGAAGCTACGATCGAAAATCTATTTTCACCGAGATCCCAGTTTACCCGATACACCTTGTCCGCATTCCGATGGCCAAATCCTACGTATAGTCCTCCGTTAGGGTCACTACTTAGCATGCCGATGTTAAGGATCCTCTCAACCGTGCCCGTTTCTTCATATTGATCAATGTTAAGCCAGCTGCTCATCACTTGTTCCAGGTCAAAGAAATAATAAACAGAAATAGGGCGATTATGTTTTATCTTAAATATTACGGACCCTGCTATTTCCCATCTGTTGTATTCGCTTTTATAGACTTTCTCGCGATTTAATGCTTCTTCACCCTGATCATACGTGGACAAAAAATTCTTATACTGCGGGGGGAAAACAATATTCATTTTCTTTTGAGCTTCAGAGATCTTATCGTCAATGGACGTTTTACGGACTGAGAAAAAATCCAACCCTTTTCGCATAACTTCTTTAGTAAGGTGAGCTATATAGTTCTTTCAATTCGTTCTTAATTATCGATGCGCCATCGGTGTGTTGCCGAGTTGTCATATGAACGCTTGCTAATTTTCAGTTTTCAAGTCATTAATTTTCTGGCATTGATTTCACTCTCATTTATGTCATGTGACTATATTACAGCATTATACCATTTGCAAAAATGCCTGACTACTACTACTTAAAACCAGCTGTTGGCACTACAGAAACCGGAAACGCTTATCCCGCAGTTGAAAGCTTTGATGATTACGATTTTAATGCACCCAACTCGGTTTACAAATTAGATTCTGACCAGTTTCCGAACTTTATACCTGATATTCGATTTAAACTCGCTAAAGACGCAAAACTTTGTGATGTAATGGCGCAAAGTACCATTAGTGCGTGTGGCTTATTGATTAGCGAAAAATTGAAGGGGCTTATGGAAAATGAAAGCATTATTCCGCACAAGTTTTTCTCAGGCACCATCGAAGTAAGTAGCGGAAAAATAGAGTCGTACCATTGGTTGCATTTGGTCTGGCCAGAAGGAGTAAATTATCTCGACTTTCGACAAAGCAAGTTTAAGATAAAACGCGCAAGTAAAGATTTGGGTGAAATAGAAATTGAGAGTTTAGCAGACTTACATTCAAAGCAGGGCGAATTAGGTTTCATAAAAATGATACATAACTACGAGTACACATTTTTCAAGCCAAATTTTGATCTTTTCATTCATCCATTGAATAAAACCATCTTTGTTTCGGAAAACCTAAGAACAAAATTGCTTGATTTTACAGGCATGGAATTGACGTTCGCTAATCATTTAAAAGTGATCTAGCCCAAGATCTAGATCGTTTAGTTTGGTAGTTGTCGTTGAGATTGTTTCCTTTACATCTTCTGCGACCACTCTCATGTACTCAGCAGTCTGGGCAGGCGAAAGGTTTTTATTCTTCACGCCATTCACAGTTTGTTCTGCCCACCAATTCATGTGTTCACTCATCTGGCGTGTTAAATTTGGATGCGGGCCATGTCTTCCGAGATTGGTGGCCTTAACATATTTTTCTACCGGCATGCCATTCACTGATGTGTTGAATTCAAAGCCACCTTCAACCCCTTTCTTAATGAATTGATTTTCCTTTAAACTCTGAACAGGAAACACGTGATGCGCATCTTCAGTAGCTTTTATTCCGTTTAGCGAACTTCTTAAGGCTCCCCTTTGCTTAATCGTGTTTTGAACTATCTGGCTTCCGTAGCCCGAGACATTTTCGACAAAACTAATACTTCCATCAGCATTCTTGACTAGCCCTCCACTGGCGATCGGCTCCCCAGCTGTGGTTTGAATGCTGATATCCGTTACCGGTGTTACATTGTTGCCGCTAGCTTTAAATAGATCGTCCGAGATTTCCAGAACCTCGTCAGTTCCGTTTTTAATAACCTTCGCTATTTCATCGCCCTTCTTGGATAGTATACGTACGAAGCCATCGGATTCTTGAAAAACTACCTCTAACAATTTCCACGCTTCAACCTTCGTAGCTAACTTCGGAAACTGGGTCGTCCAAGTTTTGGCACTGCTAGCGACTCCCCTCTCCAAATCGTCAATCAGCGTTTCCACAGGTGGCAGCTCCGGTACCGTAACTAGCTTCCTCAGCAAAGCTCCTCTCGCGTTTTTCAACAACGTCAATAGTTTACCAGATTGGGCCAGTTTGATCACCGGTGGCAACACAATCGTTATGATAAATGCCGTGGCTTGCCCCTGGACATAATGATCCGTGTAATTTTTTTGAATCCAGGTCCACGCGCTTGTGAACATTGTGCCCGCCTGATCAGTAT
>CBHROW010000279.1:0-7434 GCA_966080355.1 uncultured Chryseosolibacter sp. | reverse complement strand
CAAAGAAGTAGCAGCATTACTACTTTATAACTACCGCTCGTTTTTTAAGAAAAACCGCGTTTTTAGGATACTGATGTAGGTTTTAGTTCGCGTTTTGGAAGATTTAGGCGCATTTCTGATGCCATCTTTACATCACCAAAGCACCTAAAACCACATGAGGATGGAACGAATTGATTACAAGGAAATAGCAAACGCCCGCATCATCGGACGGATTCGCCAAGTCGTTGTTTTGATTCTTACGATCATAATCGGAATTCTGATATCAGTGTCTGTTAATTCCTAATACCTGGAAGGAATGTTAAAGTTTAATTAGTTGAAAGCCCCGGCTCAAACCGGGGTTTTCTGTTTTGAAACTCGCGTTAAAGATTAATTAATCACTTTGCCAGCCCGACACCCAAAACCGATTTTTGATATCGCTAATTAATAGGGCGCTCCCTGCAACCGCACCTGCTAACACCACGGGCCGGGCTTTCCGCTTCAACAATCCGCCCGCCATCCATTTCGGTTTCCGCTTCAATCCCTAGCGCGACTGAATCCCGCGAAACATACTTCCAAGCTAAATTTCACCTCAGTCGATTCCACGTGCGGCTAGTTCTTCCGGGATAGAAGGTACCCGCTGGACTGAAGTCATTTACCTCGACTTTCGTAGTTTTACAAGATGGACTTCAGCCCGCAGACCTTTCTCACCAACATCGCCCAAACTTCTCCCTTTCCGTTCCTGATCTCGATCGAACGCGCTGAAGGAGTTTACCTTTATAGTCCGGATGGAAAACGTTATACGGATCTGATCTCGGGCATTGCTGTTAGTGCAATCGGGCACCGCCATCCACATGTGGTGAAAGCGATCAAAGACCAGCTCGACAAACACCTGCACGTGATGGTGTTCGGTGAATACATCCAATCATCACCCAACCTGCTTGCCAAAAAGCTTGCAACCATTCTTCCTCCACAACTCAACTGCTGCTACTTTGTGAATTCGGGAACCGAAGCCAATGAAGGTGCATTAAAACTCGCCAAGCGCGTAACAGGTAGAACGGAGATTGTGTCTTGCCGGAAGTCATACCATGGAAGCACGCACGGTTCGCTGAGTGTATCCGGCAATGAAATAAAAAAGGCAACCTTCCGTCCGTTGCTTCCTGATGTAAGGTTTATCGATTTTGGAAATGAAGATGATCTCTGGTCGATAACGGAACAGACAGCCTGTGTGATCATGGAAACGATCCAGGGTGATGCGGGTGTGCGTATTCCTTCATCGCGCTACATGAAAGCCGTACGAAAGCGATGCAACGAAACGGGCACACTTCTTATCCTTGATGAAATTCAATGCGGCATGGGAAGAACGGGGAAATTATTTGCCTTTGAACATTACGGAATTGTACCGGACATTCTCACCGTGGCGAAAGCTTTTGGGGGAGGCCTTCCTATCGGAGCCTTCATTTCTTCGTATGACAACATGCAGGCGTTCACCCACCATCCAATGCTCGGCCACATCACCACGTTTGGCGGCAACCCGGTTTGTTGCGCATCATCACTGGCTACACTGGAGGTATTGCTCGAGGAAAAATTGATCGAGGATGTCGAACGCAAAGGAAAGTTGTTCGAGCAGTTGCTCGTTCACAAACACATTCGTGAGATCAGGCGTATCGGCCTTATGTTCGCAATCGATTTTGATACGGCAGAACGCGTGAACAACATTGTGAACTATGCGAAGGAACAAGGCGTGATTTGTTACTGGTTTCTCTCTCATCCTTACAGTTTCCGCATCGCGCCACCGCTCACCATTACAGACGATCAGATCCGCGAATCATCTGAAGTGATTCTCCGGGCCATTGATAATTCTTAACTTGACATATGGATCAGAAATTTGACCGGCTCGGATATACCTACAAGCTCCTCGTGGTTGTAGCACTAACGATCACGGCTGTCATTTTATGCCGGGATATTATCATACCGCTGGCATTTGCTGCATTGCTCTCGGTGGTGATGCTGCCGGTTGTAAGCCGCATCGAAAAGAAAACGGGTTTGACGTTAGCCGTAACAATCACGCTCATTGGAACCGTTGTGATACTTGGACTTGCCGGCTGGATCCTCGTCAACCAGATCATCAACCTGGTGAACGACTTGCCGAATCTCGAGTCTCGCTTCGATAAATTCGTTCAGCAGGTAAATACCATGCTCACGGATCAACTCAACATCAAATCCGAAGATCAGAACAAGATGCTTCAGGATTTCGCAAAATCTGTAAGCGGATATGTTGGCGCATTCCTTTTGAACACTACAAATACGCTTTCAACCCTGATTCAAATTCCTATCTATTTGTTTCTGCTGCTGATCTATCGCGAAAAATTCAAAGCGTTCTTCCTCGCGCTTCTTCCCAACAATGAACAGCTCGGCTGGAAAAAAGATATCGAAAATGTAATCCAGGGATACATCTCCGGCTTGATGCTCGTCACGCTTATCATTGCAGCACTCAATACGATCGGTTTACTTTTCCTTGGAATCGATCACGCTATTTTCTTCGGTGTTCTATCGGGGTTACTGACCATCATCCCTTACGTTGGAATTTTCATAGGCGCACTAATGCCGGTGCTCATGGCACTGATCACCAAAGACAGTTACTGGTATGCAATTGGAGTGGTTGGTGTTTTCACGGTGGTGCAGTTCATGGAAGGAAACTTCATCACACCACGCATCACAGGGTCGAAGGTCAGTATCAACGCGCTGGCTGCCATCATCGCTTTATTGATTGGCGGAAAGATCCTGGGAATTGCCGGCATGATCCTCGCAGTTCCAGCTATCGGTGTATTGAAGATCCTGCTATCCTACTCCAGCCAACTGAAACCGTTCGTGATCTTGTTAGGTGACGATGATGCCATCGAAAGAAAAAAAGATCCGACAGAACATACACCTCCTGTTGAAAAATTGAAGCACGAAGTGGCCGAGAAAGAAATGAAAACCGAGGGCGATACGGATACCGCGAGGAAGATCTGACAGTGCATTAGCCATAGCTATAGCCAATGGCCATGGCTAAAGTGATTCAATCACCAGGTTATGATTCGTGTAAATGCAAATATCTGCAGCAATGTTCAGGCTTTCGCGGACCATTTCCTCAGCAGATAAATGTGGCGCATGTTTCTTCAATGCCAGCGCTGCAGACTGCGCGTACATCGATCCAGAGCCGATGGCTGCAACCTGATGATCGGGCTCGAGCACATCGCCAGTTCCTGAAAGTACAAGCACCTCTTCTTTGTTCACCACGATCAGCATGGCTTCGAGTCTTCGCAGGAAACGGTCCATTCGCCAATCTTTCGCCAGCTCGATCGCAGCGCGTTTCATGTTGCCGCCATAGCTGTTCAGTTTTTCTTCGAAGCGCTCGATCAACGTGAACGCATCGGCAGTAGATCCGGCAAACCCTGCTAACACTTTCCCGTCATGAAGCTTGCGGATCTTCCGCACGTTGCTCTTCGCAACATAGTTTCCCATGGTTGCCTGGCCATCGCCACCTATGGCAACCTGACCGTTGTGCATGACTGCCAATATTGTTGTTGCGTGAATTTTTTCCATACGTCTGAAAATTAAAAAGCCCGACCATTCGATAGTCGGGATTTTGACTGAATTTATTTTCCTATCATCAGATAAGAATTCTCACAGGATCTTCCAACAGTCCCTTCAACGTTTTGAGGAACGCTGAACCCACCGCTCCATCCACCGCACGGTGATCGCATGACATCGTTACTTTCATGATATTGCCGGGAACAATCTGACCGTTCTTCACGATCGGAGTTTCTTTGATACCACCAACGGCCAGGATACACGCATCCGGGGGATTGATGATGGCCGTGAACTCTTCGATGCCAAACATACCCAGGTTCGAGATCGTGAATGTGCTCCCCTCCCAATCCGCTGGCTGCAGTTTCTTATCGTGCGCTTTTTGAGCAAGGTCTTTCACCTCTGCAGCAATGTGAGACAGGGACTTATTATCGGCAAAGCGCACAACAGGAACAAGCAATCCATCTTTCACGGCCACGGCCACACCAATGTGAATATGGTGGTTCTTACGCATCTTGTCGCCTAGCCATGAAACGTTCACATCAGGATGCTGGCGCAATGCAGCGGCTACTGCTTTGATCACCATGTCGTTGAAGCTGATCTTCACCGGGCTGACCTCGTTGATACTCTTGCGCGCCTCCACGGCTTTGTCCATGTTGATCTCCATGGTAAGGTAGAAGTGCGGAGCAGAGAATTTGCTTTCCGACAAACGTTTGGCAATCGCCTTGCGCATTTGAGAGATCGGCATTTCCTCGAAGCTCTCTTCGCCTACTACGCGTGGCAATACGACCGGAGCAGCGCCTGCTTTCGCTCCTTTTTGGTCTGCGGGTTGTGCCGATGGTTTGTAGTTCTCAACATCGCGCTTCGTCACGCGACCTTGATCGCCACTGCCATGGATCTGGTTGATGTCGATACCTTTATCTTTCGCCATCTTTTTTGCAAGTGGCGATGCCTTCAATCTTCCATTCGATGATGACTCCGCATGTGCTGGAGCAGCTTGTGCAGCAGGTGCTTCTTGTTTTGGAGCTCCGTTGGATGCTGCGGGTGCGCCCGATCCTTTGGCTTCATTCGCTTTGAGCAGTGTTTTCCAGTCCGCGTCCTTCTCTCCGATGACCGCAAGAACACCATTCACGGTAACAGCCTTACCCGGCTCGGCACCGATGTAAAGAAGGGTTCCGGTGTTGTAAGATTCGTACTCCATGGTGGCCTTATCGGTTTCGATCTCAGCCAACAACTCACCCGATTTCACCGGGTCGCCAACTTTCTTATGCCATGCTGCAATCACACCTTCGGTCATCGTATCGCTCATCTTCGGCATCAGCACAATCTCGGCTTTGATACCACTTGTATCGATCGCTGGTCCTGAAGCCGGTGCGGGCGCTGGTGCCGATGCAGGTTTTTCTTCAGCCTTTCCTCCTGTTGCCGCTGCATTTCCGGCCGAAGCGAGTAATGCTGAATAATCTTCACCTTTTTTACCCACAATGGCCAACACATCGTTAATCTTCACGGCCTGACCTTCCTGCGCACCGAGATACAAAACAGTTCCCTCGTTAAACGACTCATAGTCCATCGTTGCCTTGTCGGTTTCGATCTCAGCCATGAGCTCACCAGACTTAACGGTATCGCCAACTTTTTTATGCCATTTTGCGATCACACCTTCGGTCATCGTGTCGCTCATTTTAGGCATCCTTACGATTTCTGCCATTGTTTATTTTAAGTGATTTAAAATCAAGAAATTACAAATCAACAATCGGTCGATTCTAAAACACAGAATCCCCGTTTTGAGTTTTCAAAAATAGGGCATAAATAAGCTTAAAGCAAGAAAAGGCGAAGCCCCTGAGGTTTCCGAAGGGCATGGAAAAGCAGAAAGTAGAAAGCAGAAAGTCGAAGATCCCGATGAGCGAAGCGATGTGGGGACAGAAAGCGAATCGTCCGAAAAGGTGATAGCTGCGTTGACTAAAAATTGAACGTGCCGATCAACACCTCAAACTTGGAAAGCGATGGATGCAGCCCCTGTGTAATCCTGATACCAATATCGAATTGAGGAAAGAACCGCATAATATTCAGGTCGGCTTTGAGTTCCACACCGGTAGAAGCGTAGTACTGGGAGAACGTCACAATGTCGCTGGTGAGGTAACCATAGTCATAGAAAACGTTTGCTCTGAACCGCTTGATGTTCAGGATTGGCCCCAATGCAATGTCCGGGTAAACTAAAGGCAGTGTATAGTTGACTGACCCGGTATAAAAATGTTCGAACCGTGGGAATGAGAAACCGCGTGGCAACGGAATCGCATTGCGGAAAGTGTAGTTCGAGAGCGCGTCCGGAGAAGAAGTGGAGATCAGATCCGTGTATTGATATGCGCCATATCCCCACAAAGAATGATGCTTCGCGATGCCGGGAAAATAAAGGATTGAATAAGCAGATAGTTGATGTCCGACAAAATCACCGCTCACTGTTGAATAGCCATTAGCGATCAAACGTTGCCCCCACTTGGGATTGATATCGCGATAGCTGGTTTTCATCAGTCGGTAGGCGTTTAGAGAGAGGTGGTCGTAAACAAGGTTTCCGTTGTCTGCATATTCGCGGAACAAGATCCCGGTATTCACCTGGTAAGGAACAAGTCTTCCCATTGGTGAAATTTGAAATATTCGAATAGCCGACTTCATTGCCGAAGGTGATGTTCGAATGATATTTCGATCGCGTTAACAGGAGCGGAACACGCAGCCCTGCGATCAGCGACTTCTCCTGCCATTCAAAAACGAGATCGCGTGTTACCAATACCGTATCCTGGTTGGCAACCCGCTGATATTGCCATGTGCCCTCATCGACTCTGCGCTTCGCATATGACGCTGTCAGATCGATGATAGGATACCAGCCCTGATAGCTGACTTGAGCCTTGTACGCTCCTGTTCTCTCATTGATATCGAACACATAGCCGAGGTTAAGCGATGTGGTGCTGAGCAGATCACGCGAACTAAGCCCGATGGTGGCCTGGGTAAGATCTGTGTCTACGTTCAACCCCCAGCTGTATGGATTGAACATGCCCTTAAACTTCGAATACTTCGTAACCGTCAAATTCTGCATTGGAATATTTTGAAGCAGATCGGGCTTACCTTCCTGCTCTACAAGAACTTGATCATTGTGTAGCCCGAGCCTTTGTGTAGGGATCGATCTCCATGTTGATGGATCAAAAGCCGTTCGAACCACATCGAGCCCGTTGCGTGATTGATCGTTGTAATAAATGAATTTTTGATCTTTACTAACGGAGGGGTTATACGCGCCATATCTGCTGCTTGTGATTTGAGATCTTTCCCCGCTCGAAATTTTAAGCGCGTAAATATTGTCGATGCCAGACACGGGTGAGTTGTACAAAATGTAATCACCCGCAAACACAGGATAACCGAAATTTTCGGTTGAGAACGGCAAGAGCTCGCGTTCATCGCCAGTAACATAATCGAGCATTGCGATCGTTTTAGTCTTTCCGTTCGACTTCAATACAACAATGCGGCTGCCATCCTCAGACCATCGCGGCATGGAATAAAAGAAATTCGATTCGTTTCGAAATTCTTTGAGTTTGGTGCCGGAAGGATTCTCGAGTACAATAACTTTTGTTTTGTAATCAGTTCCGGTTTCCACGGCAACGATCTTCGTTTGGTCTGGCGAAAGTGATGCGCTTCCATAACGGACATTTCGGGTACCAACTACTTTTCTTTTGTGTTTCGCTGCGTTATATACCTTGATCTGCGAAAAGTTTTTAACAAGCCATCTCGGATCGTACCCATATTCTGTCCACACGATGTCTGAACCCTGGGCAGACAACATACCAGCATCGTTGAGGAAACCGGGCCTGAAAATTTTTTCTTCTTGCCCGTTTTGTATGCGAA
>CBHROW010000278.1:0-7440 GCA_966080355.1 uncultured Chryseosolibacter sp. | reverse complement strand
TGCAATCACCTGTGCCGTTGTCAACAGATAGCCAAAGCCACTCTCGATCTGCTCCTTGGTGATCGGACAACGGGCTTTCAGTTCCGGTTTCTTCTTACCAAGTATTTTCTCTAAAAATGCCATAGTTCAGAAATTAAGGTTTTGGTTTCTCACCCTATTAGATACTCCAAGACTGGTGAATAGTTGCACATTAGACTAAAAAAAATGCAAAATGTTACAAACGGTTGAAATTCAAGGGTTAAAATTCCTTTGTGGAAAACACCGGCAACCGCTGACTGTACATTTTTGAACGAACGACTGTACGGATTATTACACTAAAGCTTGCGGGCGGCTTTTGCCTTTTCGATCCGCTCATGTTGTTGCAGAAAATCTTCAACCTTTTCCACCGGCAATTTTTTCGCAATGATCTTTTTCCGGTTGTCGAGAATGTATAGCGATGGCGTTGTATTGCAATCGTAATGATCACTTACCGGCCCAACATAAGTTCGCGGCCCGTTCACTGTGATCCATGTCGACTTCATTGTTTTCACCCAGTCCTTCATCTTCACCATCGAAGTATCGAGGCTTACTGCATAAACTTCCGAGTCGAATTTCCGGTGCTTGTACCATTCCACGAGCTTGGGCGTTTCTTCTTTACAATGACCACAGTCAGGATCGAAGATGTAGAGTATCGTGTATTTGTTTTTAATGTCATACATGGAACGCGGATTGGCGCTGGCGTCCTGCATGATCAGGTTCTTCCCGACACGGCCTACCATGCTTTTACGCATTCGGTCTGCCGCGTCTTTCAAATTCTTTTTCAGGCTGGCGTTGGCCCAGAAATCCATCTGCCCTGAAGCAAAGTATTTGTCCACCAGGTTCACGTAGATTTCATCCAGCCCCATGATCTCATGCGCCTGGTATTTCACTACGCAACTCCACACGGAATATTTGAAAGTCTCCTGGTTCTTTTTCGCTTTATCAATGACGACCTGGATCCCCTTCATTAAGGAGTCAGGCGTTTGAAGATAGAGTCGATCGAGGTATTCGCCAACCTTTTCCTGGTAAAGCGGACGAGGCAACCTGATCAGGGCGTCATCAGCCAGATCGAAGTTGTCGAAGAAATGCTGGCGATACCATTTCAGTTGGAACGTGGAGTCGATCGTTCCGTCAGCTTTCCTTGGCGGCTCCGGCACGTTTACCGGTTTGTTCGCTTTAAGCACCCGTGCCGTTAAAAAAGTGGGGTGATTGCGGATAACTTCGTCCTGATAGGCCATTACCTTATCGTTGACCTTGCCAAAATTTTCGCGCGCTGATTTTTTTTGCTCCTCCTTCAGTGTACTGTCTTGCAAGATCTTAATGAAGGGCTCGGCTTCTTTATGACGTTCCATGTTGAACATCATGTTGGCAAAGAACAATTCGTTGTCGGGATCTCCGGTCACCACCATGTTCTTGAAATAGTCTTCGGTTTTTGTGTCCATAGTGAATTGCTGATCAGCACCCACTACGAAATCGAACAGGCGGGTTTTGTTCAACACCAGGAAATAAACACCCTGGTCAAGCGCCTTTTTGCCATCAAAAATAAATTTGCCCTGCGAGTTAACCTTAGCGGTATCTTTTACAAATGTGCTCTCTCCATAATAGTAGCCGAGATATGCCGTTGTATCTCTTAAACCATCGACATGGAACTGGATGGCATAGCCGGATTGGCCAAAAGTGTAACTCGTGACAAAGAAAAGGACAAAAACGAATGTGACCCTCATGGTTGTAACTAGGTTAAAAAACAAATTTCCGAAATTCATCGATCATTTCAATCGACCGCAATTAATAGGCCTGAAATCGAGCTCGTAACAAACTGATTTAACAAATATTAACAATTGCGGTTCAATTCAAGGCGACCACTTTTCTAAACGGTTAGTTTGCTATTTTTGTCGATTCATGTCACTCAATATTCAGCATCTCACGAAGATCTATGGCACCCAACGGGCGGTGCAAAATGTTTCGTTTTCTGTAAGCCGGGGTGAAATATTGGGTTTTCTTGGACCGAACGGTGCTGGCAAATCGACAACGATGAAAATCGCCACCACTTACCTGCCGCCTACATCAGGTAGGGTTTTTGTGGAAGGTTATGACGTTGTTGAACAGCCGCTCAAAGTGAAACGGGTGATCGGTTATTTGCCCGAACACAATCCGCTTTATCTCGATCTGTATGTTCATGAATATTTATCGTTTGTCGGAGGTCTGTATGGGCTTCGGAGATCGACATTAAAGAAAAGAGTTGCCGAAATGGTTGAACTCTGTGGACTCACACGTGAGCAAAACAAAAAGATCGAAATGCTGTCAAAAGGCTACCGGCAGCGTGTTGGGTTAGCGCAGGCTTTGATTCACGATCCAACGGTACTGATATTGGACGAACCCACCTCGGGCCTCGATCCGAATCAGATCATCGAGATCAGGAATCTCATTCGGGAGATCAGCACAGATAAAACCGTGATCTTCTCTACACACATTATGCAGGAAGTGAATGCTTTGTGCGACCGGGTTGTACTGATCAACAAAGGCGAGCTCGTTGCGGACGCAAAACTCTCGGAATTGAAGACCCAGGCGTCTGGCAAATGCACAGTAGTTGATTTTGAATCTGAGGTTGATACAAAGGCACTTGAGAATATTTCCGGTGTGATCAAAGTTGAAAAAGTCACGGATGAAAAAACGTACCGCTATCGGATCAGCGCTGCGGATGATGTTGATCTCCGTCCGGAGATTTTCCGTTTCGCGGCTGACCACAACCTTTCGCTGATCGGGCTGAAACAGGAAGAACAATCGCTCGAAAATATTTTCCACGAACTCACACGATGATGGTTTTACATCGCCCTGATCTCTTACTTTGCGCCCTTTTCCCATGCTCCAGATCGTAGCCAAAGAGTTCAATAGCTTTCTCAATTCGCTGATCGCATACATTGTGATCGGTGTGTTTCTCACCGCCATTGGTTTGCTGATGTGGGTCTTCCCCGAAACATCGGTTCTCGATTACGGTTATGCCGATATGTTCACGCTTTTTTCGCTCGGACCATACGTTTTTATTTTTCTGATCCCCGCCATTACGATGAGAAGCTTCTCCGAAGAGAAGAAAGCGGGAACGATGGAGCTTCTTTTCACAAAGCCATTGTCTGAATGGGACATTATTCTCGGAAAATACTTTGCATGCTTTGCGCTCGTGCTCTTTGCGCTACTGCCTACAATCCTTTACTATTTTTCCATCTCAGCACTGGGAAACCCGGCAGGCAACATCGACACTCCAGGCGTAATTGGTTCGTACGTGGGGCTTGCACTCTTGGGCGGAACATTTTGCGCCATTGGTGTTTTCGCCTCCTCCATTACACCGAACCAGATCGTCTCGTTCATGGTCGCAGCATTCCTTTGCTATCTGCTCTTTGCAGGGTTCGATTCGATTGCCATGTTGAATGTTTGGTCAGCGAACGCTTTGTTTATAAGACAGCTGGGACTTACCTATCATTATGACGCTTTGAGCAAAGGCCTCATCGACTCCCGCGATGTTATTTACTTTGTCAGCGTGATCGCCATAACGTTACTCATTACTCGAATCAACCTGGGATCGCGATCATGGTAAAAGAAAAATTCGATTGGCGGAGTAAACGATTTGGCGATCTGTTAACGCTCGCGAATGGCATCGTACTCATCATTCTCGTCAATATCCTTTCATCACAATTTTTCTTTCGGCTCGACCTTACCGAAGAAAAGCGATTCCAGATCAAAGATCAGACAAAACAAATCCTCCGCGATCTCGATGACGATGTGTTTGTGGAAGTCTATCTCGATGGGGAGTTGAACGCAAGCTTCCGCAGATTCCGGAATTCGATTTGGGAAACACTCGAGGAATTCCGAATCCATTCGAACAACAGGATCCACTACTCATTCACCGACCCTGCCTCAGCACTCGGACAGAAAGCGCAGGCAGAATTTATGACGGAGCTCGCATCGAAAGGAATTCAGCCCACGCGGGTGATCGACAAACAAGGAGGCCAGCGTGTGGAGAAAATTATTTTTCCGGGCGCTTTGGTTTCTTACGGAAGTGCCGAGCGCGGTGTTCATCTCCTCAAAGGCAACAAGGCTTCATCGCAAGAGGAGGAGATCAATCAATCGATCGAGGGTGTAGAGTATGAGCTCGCTTCTGCGATCGTTCAACTCACACGTGAAACAACAAAGCGAATCGGATGGGTTACCGGACATGGTGAGCTGGAAGGTGCAGAAGCATCGGGTTTCCAGGCTGCCATCAGCGACATGTATGATTTGCAAAATGTCGATCTGAACTCCGGTAGCGGTGTAAACCATTGTGACGCGCTGGTCATTGCGCGTCCGACCCAGTCATTTACCGACATCGAACGTTACAACCTCGACCAGTTTATCATGCGTGGCGGCAACGTGTTGTTCCTTATCGACAAGCTTACCGCCAACATGGACAGCGCAAGTCTTGAAACGTACTTCGCTTTTCCCTACGATCTCAAGCTCGAAGACCAACTTTTCAAATATGGCATTCGCCTGAATCTCGATCTTGTGCAGGATCGCGTCTCCGGAAAATACCCTGTTGTTACCGGACAATCGGGAACTCGTCCACAGATCCAATTGATCGACTGGCCATTCTTTCCGCTCATTACTCAATACTCGAAACATCCTGTCACCAATAATCTCGATGGCGTGATCCTGAAATTCGCGAGCAGCCTCGATACAGTAAAAGCTGTCGGCATCAAAAAAACTCCGCTGATGTTTACGTCTCCCTATTCGAGAACACTAACCGCGCCAGTCAATGTCAGTATCACTACATTGCGTCAACCAGATCTGGCGAGTCAGTTCACGCAGGCAAATATTCCCGTTGCCTATCTTCTTGAGGGAAAATTTTCTTCAGCCTTCAGAAATCGGTTTTTACCAGACAGCGCTAGTCAAAAAGATTTTAAAGCAGATGGCGTTCGCGCGAAACTCATCGTGGTAGGAGATGGCGACATCGCTTCGAATGTTGTCAATCCCCGCACGGGGCAGCCGCAGCCATTGGGCTTCGATCCGTTCACCAATACTACGTTTGCATCCCGAGATCTGCTGTTGAACATGATCTCTTATCTCATAGATGACAATGGCCTCATCCAGGTGAGGAGCAAAGAGATCTCAATTCGACCTTTGGATAAAGAGGAGATCACAGCTGAAAGAACGAAGTGGCAGATTATCAACATCGGAATTCCCTTGATCGCGTTGGTGATTTTTGCCGTGATAAGATCATTTATTCGTAAGAAAAAGTTTGCTGATTTTATTTATGCAGGAAAAGAAGAATAAACAGCGACTGGTTTTATTGCTCGCATTGATCGTTATCACCGCGATGGCGTTTGTATGGGCGCGCGGATCTGGCAACTCGGCCATCGATAAAGATGTTTTTCGCAAAGCGGATCTTCAGACCGTGGATCGCGTTCTGATGATCGGCAAAGGCGACACGGTTGAGATTTCGTATCGATCAGGTCGTTGGATGGTGAATGGGATTTATGCGGCAGATCAGAATCTGGTTACCGTTCTTTTTGCAACGCTGCGGCAAGCCGAACCTAAACGTCCTGTCTCTGCATCGATGAAAGATAGTGTGGCATCGCAAATGCAAAATGAAGCAACGCGTGTGATGTTGTACTCAAGGGGTGAGAAGCTGATGAACTTTCAGGCGGGTGGTAATGAAACGCAGACGCAAAGTCTTTTCAGGGATGAAACAACTGGCGAAATCTACGTCATGACAATCCCGGGCTACCGTGTTTATGTTTCAGGGATTTTCGGCTTGGATGAGAATGGATGGCGCGATAAGTTTTTACTTGCCAGCTACAATTGGCGCAATTTCCAACTCATGCAAATCGATTTTGCAGATAAGCCGACCGAGCGATATCAAATCCAAATAAACAATGGAACGCTTCAAATTCCGGGGTTGGATGCCGACACGGCAAAACTGAATAAGTTTGTGAATGATTTTTCCCTGATCCAGGTTGATCGGTATGAAACAGCCGCCCATGTTGCCGACAGCTTAACTCTGGTAAAGCCTTCAGTTGTGTTTACTTTACAAGATGTTGCCGGCCAAATTACCACCCTTGCACTGTTTCCGGGTAACAAAAGGCAAACTCCGGGGCTTTTAAACAACGATCAGGCGGTATTTTTCAATTCCCGACAAATTTCCGAGATCCTTCGCCCGAAATCATTTTTCAAAAAGAAAGCGTAGGTTTTTAAGTTTTTTCACACCTTTAAGACCGGTTTTAAAATTCGGTTTTCTTTATAACTTTACCCCGCTTAACCACTAACCACTTTTTCACGAATGAAGTTTATCGTTAACTCCGCGTACCTGCTGAAGCAATTGTCGAACATTAACGGGGTCATCACAACGAATCCGGTAGTTCCGATCCTCGAAAACTTCCTGTTTGAACTCGATAAAGGTGGCTTAACGGTTACGGCCTCTGATCTTCAGACTTCGATGATCACCGAACTCCAGGTCGAGTCTAAAGAAAAAGGCAGCATTGCGGTGCCAGCGCGTATTCTTTTGGATACGTTGAAAAACCTTCCCGAGCAGCCCGTGACTTTCTCCATTGATGAGTCTACTTACAGCATTGAAATTATCTCCGACAACGGACGTTATAAACTTTCCGGTGAAAACGCTACTGATTTCCCGAAGGTGCCTAATGTATCCAATGACTTTTCAGCGGAGCTATCATCAGAAGTATTAAGCCGCGCCATCAACAATACGATCTTCGCAACGAGCAACGATGAACTTCGTCCGGCAATGACTGGTGTGTATGTTAATCTCGGAGAGAAGAATACGACTTTTGTGGCCACCGATGGTCACCGCCTCGTTCGTTATCGCAGAACTGATGTGAAGTCAGATAACGGGAACGCTATCATCATTCCACGCAAGGCTTTGAACCTTTTGAAGGCAACCCTTCCTGCAGAGAATACCGAGGTGAGCGTAAGCTTCAATATGTCGAACGCGTTTTTCAAATTCGGCAACATCCGCATGATCTGCCGACTGATCGATGAGCGTTTCCCGGATTACGAGAATGTAATTCCTTCGGGCAATAATATCAAAATGACCATCAGCCGCACGGATCTATTGGGCGCGCTGAAACGTATCTCCATCTATGCTAACAAGACTACCCATCAGGTACGTCTCAAAATAACCGGCAGCGAACTTCAGATATCTGCCGAAGACCTCGACTTTTCAAACGAAGCTAACGAGAGACTTTCTTGCGAGCACGAGAATGAAGACATCGAGATCGGCTTCAACGCGAAATTCCTTGTTGAAATGCTCACCAACATGGACTCGGAACAGATTCGTCTGACCATGTCAGCACCGAACAAAGCCGGTGTGATCCTTCCTGCTGAAAAAGACAAAGCAGAAGACAGCCTCATGCTGGTGATGCCGGTGATGTTGAACCA
>CBHROW010000277.1:0-7457 GCA_966080355.1 uncultured Chryseosolibacter sp. | reverse complement strand
CAGCGGTGCGCTTAATAAAACCGTTGCGTTACCCGAGCCAGTAGCGAATCGGCTGGAAGCTGTGAGAATGGCATACTTGACATCCACATCACCGCTTCCCGTAGCAATATCAAAGTCACCGTTCACTTTTTCCATTTTGATATTGCCGGATCCCGCGCGAAGGTTGAACATTCCTTTGCTGGCCTTTGCATGAATATCACCTGAGCCGGTACTCATCTCAAACGTACCGTCAATGTTGTCGAGATCGATGTCGCCCGAGCCGGTTTGGAAGTCCAGGTCGCCCTTCACGTTGGTGAGTTCGATATTCCCAGAGCCTGAATTTGATGTCACATGAGCCGCCAATTGATCGATGGTGACATCGCCAGAACCTGTGTTGATCCGAATGGTAAGGTTATCGGGAACTTCCAATGTCCATGTTGAGTGGCCGTTCCAGCTGCCCGATTTGAAATCTTCTCCGATGACTAATTTTCCGTCCGATTCGCTCATCTCGGGCTTAAATCCTTCCGTCCCATAGGTATGTTTTACGGTGACCTTTGTCTCCGTATTTTTGCTTTTCACAATATTGACGTCTCCAGAGGCCATCATGATCTTCACGGATTTGATGTTGCTGAAACTTTTCGAGATCGTTTGTTCTTGCGCACTTGCAGCAATCACATACGAAAAGAGAACGAGTGTAGTAACTATATTTTTCATAGAAAAGGTTGTTTGCATTTCCTCCGGCAACGCGGGCACCGGCACCTGGTTATGTGAAAAGTCCCGTCAGATGGTAACCCAAACCTTACTCAAGTTGCCACCTGACAGGGTATATGTTGATTGTTTTCTGTGTTAAGTACCGGAGGTTGATAGAAAGGTTGCATTTACAGTTGAAGTTTTTTGAAAAATTCCCAGGTGACAATACCAAGACAAACTGAAATATTCAGGGAATGCTTGGTTCCGAACTGCGGGACCTCGATCGCTGTGTCACCCAACGCAATGGCTTCATCGCTCACACCGTTCACTTCGTTCCCAAAGACCAGACAATACTTGTTACCTGAGTCGATCGAAAAAGATTGAAGCGATACACTCGAGCTGGTCTGCTCAATAATAATTATAGTGTAGTTCTGTTCCCGAAGTCTTTTTAATGCTTCAGTAGTTGTCGATGTATACTCCCACTCCACGGATTGCGTTGCGCCCAGCGCGGTTTTTTCTATTTCGCGATGGGGTGGCGTGCCTGTTATTCCTGTGAGAAAGATCTTCTCGAGACGAAAGGCATCAGCGGTTCGAAATGCAGATCCCACATTATGAAGACTTCGCACATTGTCGAGGACGAGCGTGACGGGGAGTTTGTCGGAAGTTTTGAACTGATCAACAGAAATGCGGCCGAGCTCTTCGAGTTTGAGTTTCTTCATAGCGCGAAAATAATGGAAAGAGACGTCAATTCAGTCCTTCAATAATAACGGTCAGCATTCGAATGTCGCATTCGAACCGCCATAACACTTGAATGGAAAGTCGAATGCGCGATCAACCAACCCGCATTTGTCGTTAACTTACCCTATGCGACAACTTCTCCTCTTTTTTTGTTTCTGGTGTTCATATGGCGCAGCGCAAGATCCTTACAAGAATATTTATTCCTCACATGCCTGGAAAGAGCGTGATCAATGGCAACGCGCAGGTGATTTGATCAACCTCCTGAACGTCACAGCGGGCAGCCGTGTTGCCGACATCGGTTGCCACGAAGGTTACATGAGTTATAAACTTTCAAAAGTTGTCGGACCACAGGGAAAGGTCTATGCGGTGGATGTGGATCAAACCAAACTCGACAAGCTCAGAAGCTCTGCGTCACAAAACAAAATCAGCAATATTCAAATCATCAAAGGCGACTATGATGATCCGAAGCTTCCGGAACACACGCTGGACGCCATCATCATCCTCGATACCTATCATGAGATGGATGACCACGACAAGATTCTTCTACATGCCAAAAATGCATTAAAGCCTGGCGGAAGGATCGTGATCTGCGAACCTCTTGCCGACTCGCGTAGAAAATTGAAACGAAACGAGCAGGAATCGAAGCATGAGGTTGGGATGGCGTTTGTTATCGAAGACCTCAAAAGAGCCGGGTTCACCATTTCATTTCAAAAAGATCCATACATAGATCGTGAAAAACAGAAGGGAGATAAGATGTGGGTGCTTGTAGCCGCGAAAAACGACCTGTAAACTCAGTAAAATAATATCGAATAACGAACACAGAACACTGAATATCGAAGTGAACATCAACCACTTCGGTGTTCGCTATTCATGATTCGTTATTCAATATTTTTTTGATTCGAGAGTTCTTTCAGCATACGAGTTAGTGGCTATCTTTGAGTTTTCGCATGTCCGAGTCAAAAACCACTACCGAAACCCCGCTGCAAAAGCAGTACAACGCTATCAAAGCAAAATACCCCGGGGCATTGTTGTTATTTCGTGTTGGAGATTTTTATGAGACGTTCGGTCAAGACGCAGTAGCGGCAAGTAAAGTACTCGACATCGTGTTGACAAAACGGGGCGCTGGTTCTGCCTCCGAAACGGAGCTCGCGGGTTTTCCCCATCACGCACTTGACACTTATCTTCCGAAGCTCGTTCGCGCAGGGCATCGCGTTGCTATTTGTGATCAGCTCGAAGATCCTCGTTTCGTAAAGGGAATCGTAAAGCGCGGAGTCACAGAGCTTGTCACGCCCGGACTCTCCTATAACGACAACGTTCTCGACCGAAAGCAAAATAATTTTCTGGCTTCGGCTTTCGCAGGAAAAGATGTTTTGGGAATTTCTTTTCTCGATGTTTCAACAGGTGAATTTTATGCCGCGCAGGGAAATGAAAGCTATGTGCTCAAATTGATCCAGGGCTTTTCACCTTCGGAGATCATCTTCAGCAAAAGTTCCCGTGACAGATTCGAAAAACTTTTCGGTGACGAATACAATACTTTCGCGCTGGATGAATGGGTATATGGCTTCGACTACGGATATGAAAAGCTGATCAATCAATTCAAAACCGCTTCACTGAAAGGTTTCGGCATCGATGAATACGGTGAAGCCATCATCGCAGCGGGAGCGATCCTCCACTACCTCGAAGACACAGAACACAAAGACACCTCACATATCGCATCGATCTCTCGCATCGATGAAGACAAATACGTTTGGCTCGACAAATTCACCATTCGCAATCTCGAGCTGGTAAATTCACAACATGACGGAGGCGTTCCGCTGATCAACGTACTGGATCAAACCGTGACGCCTATGGGTTCACGCCAGCTTCGTAAATGGATGATCCTTCCGTTAAAGGATAAAGTGGCGATTGACGAACGCTTGAAAGTTGTCGACATATTTTACGCGGACCAGTCTTTGGCTGAAAAAATCCAGGAACCGCTCCGTCATATCGCTGACCTCGAACGACTGATCTCTAAAGTCGCTGTCAACCGGATCAACCCGCGCGAGATGATCCAGCTGAAGCGTTCTCTGAAATGCATCGGCCCTATTCGACACGAGCTTCAGGAAAACTCGTCACCTGAGCTGAAGAAGCTTGCCGATCAGCTGCATCCGTGCGAATTCCTCCTTGAAAAAATCGAAAAAGAGCTGCGTGAAGACGTTTCCATCAACAGCAACCAGGGTGGATTGATCAAAGAAGGAATCGATGCTGAGCTCGATGAACTTCAGAAAATTGCTTTCTCAGGAAAAGATTATCTTCTTCAAATTCAGAAACGTGAAGTGGAGCGTACGGGACTTTCCTCGCTGAAGATCTCTTACAACAAGGTTTTCGGTTATTACCTCGAAGTAAGCAATGCCAACAAAGACAAAGTTCCGAACGACTGGATTCGCAAACAAACTTTGGTGAATGCAGAACGATTCATTACCGAGGAGTTAAAAGTTTACGAAGAAAAGATCCTGCACGCAGAAGAGAAGCTTGTTGTGATCGAACAGCGGATCTTCAACGCGCTTGTTCATCACGCTGCCGGATATATTCCGCAGATCCAGCAAAACGCGAGGGTCATCGCGCAGCTTGATTGTCTCTTGTCGTTCTCATTCGTAGCAAAAGCTAACCGATATCATAAACCCGAGATCAACGATTCCCTGGTGGTTGACATTAAAGCTGGCCGGCATCCGGTAATCGAAAAACAGCTCGGTGTCGGAGAGACTTACGTTCCCAACGATATTTTTCTCGACAGCGAAAAGCAACAAATACTCATCATCACCGGACCGAATATGGCGGGTAAGTCTGCATTGCTTCGTCAAACTGCGTTGATCGTGCTCCTTGCCCAGATGGGAAGTTTTGTTCCTGCGGAAAATGCTAGCATTGGCATTGTTGATAAGATATTTACGCGTGTCGGGGCTTCGGATAATCTTTCGCGTGGCGAATCGACCTTCATGGTTGAAATGACGGAGACGGCAAGTATTCTCAACAACCTGAGCAATCGCAGTTTGATCCTGATGGATGAGATCGGCCGTGGAACAAGTACTTATGACGGAGTGTCGATCGCGTGGGCAATTGTTGAATATCTGCACAATCACAGCCACAAGGATTGCAAGCCGAAGACTTTGTTTGCAACGCACTATCACGAGCTCAATCAACTCCAGGAAGACCTGACCCGCGTAAAAAATTTCAACGTCTCGGTGAAAGAAGTGGGTGACAAGATCATCTTCATGCGGAAATTAAAAGAAGGTGGAAGTGAGCACAGCTTTGGGATTCACGTGGCTCAACTCGCAGGGATGCCTAACAAAGTTGTTTTCCGCGCAAATGAAATTCTGCACTTCCTCGAAAAAGACAAGCACAAGAACGAGAAGAAAAAAATTCAAGACGTGCCAAAGCCAATTCCGCAGATGAGTTTGTTCGAAGCGGATCCGCGTGCGCTGGAAATTCAGGACATGCTGAGTAAGATAGACATCAATACGATCAGTCCGGTTGAGGCGCTGTTGAAATTGAATGAGTTGCTTAGTGTAATGCGTAGGAAATAGTAATTGGCAATTGGCAAGTAAGCCAGTTGGCAATGGTGAAGAGTCAGTCATGGTTCACCGATCCGATCCGCTCTTTTGCTACTTCAATTTTCCACCGGCAGTTCATCAGTCCAGAGCTTCTTTGACAAACTCAACCTGTTGCCAACTGATTTCACTGCCAACTGCCAACTATTCCGCACCTAACGCCTGTTAAACCGTTTTTCACCATCAAAATAACGTCACCGGAAATTAACGCAGATTGAGCAATGATTTCTGATGATTAAGCCCGACCTTTGTAGCTCATCACGAAGCTAGGAAATGCACAGCAGATTTTCTGAACTTTATGTGTCACCTCTGCTGTTAGTAACGGACATGAGTCAAACAACAACTATTACACCGGAAACGCGCAAGAAGCCAATCGTCTCTCAAGAGATCGCGTTCCTTGCTGTGCATCTTTTACCGCTTGCTGCCATTTGGACGGGCGCTACACTTTTCGATTGGATTGTGTGCGCAGTGCTGTACGTTACCCGTATGTTTTGGGTAACCGGAGGATATCATCGGTACTTCGCTCACAAGTCGTACAAGACTTCACGCTGGTTCCAGTTTGTGATCGCGTTCATGTCGGAAACGACAGCGCAAAAAGGCGTACTCTGGTGGGCAGCGCATCATCGTCATCATCACCGCCATAGCGATACACCCGCTGATCCACATTCAATGAAGATCTATGGATTCTGGTATTCGCACATCGGCTGGATCGTTGGACCTGATTTCAAAGAAACCGACTATAAGACAATCGGAGACTATGCAAAATATCCCGAACTCATGTGGTTGAATAAACATTATCTTGTTCCCCCGACAATCCTTGCAGTCATTGTTACTGCGCTTGGTGGAATTGTGAATGGTGGAAGCATCACGATGATGTTTACGAGTGCCGGTCTGTCGACTTTGTTCATCGGTTTTTTTCTGAGCACGGTGATCTTGTATCACGGAACATTTTCGATCAACTCGATCATGCACAAGTTCGGGAAGCAACGTTATGAGACAGGCGAAGAATCAAAGAACAGCTTGTGGCTTGCTTTGCTGACGCTGGGTGAAGGATGGCACAACAATCATCATTATTATGAGACGTCTGCTCGCCAGGGGTTTTTCTGGTGGGAGATCGACTTCACATACTACGGTTTGAAGGGCCTTGAAAAATTAGGATTGATCTGGGATGTGAAAGGCGTTCCAAGTCACATCAAATATTCCAAAAACAAAATGCATGCGCATCAGTTAAGGAAAGAAATGGAAGCGAAGAAAGCGGGGGTTGTCGCCAACGAGTTGGAAGAGCAAGCAGCCTAGAAGCCTAAAGCAAAAAGCTGAAAGCCGAAAGCTTGCGCGTGCGGCTCAACATTGGCAAATCGAGCGAAGCCGTCACTCTTGAACAAGAAACGATTTTATAAAAACCGTCTGAGAGTACAGACGGTTTTCTTATTGTCGCAAATCTGGAATCTCTGTTGTCAGGAGGTGGATTACGCTTTCACACAAGTTTAAAACAGCAGTCCACACGCTTACTGCTTTTTGCTTTCTGCCTTGTGCTCTTTTAGGTTCTCGGCTCCACCGGCAACGAAATGACGATAGAAGTACCAACTTCCACATGACTTGGGTCCACAGCAATTTCTCCATGGTGCAGGTGAATAATTTGCCGGGCGATCGCGAGCCCTATTCCGGATCCGTTCTTTTTCGTTGTGAAAAATGGAATAAAGACCTTGTCGCGCACGTCAGCATCTATTCCGTTGCCGTTGTCGGTTAGGCGAAATAGGAACATGTCATTGAGCGCTTTTCCGTGTATGCGAATTGAAGGGCTTTTTACAACTGCAACGGCATCGATCGCATTGCGAATAAGATTGATGAACGCCTGCTCGATCAGTTGACTGTCGGCCATGATTTGAATATCGTCCACGTTCACAGCCAAATCAATGTGCTTTTCTTCTACCTCATTCAAAAACAGCAAACAAATCCTCTCTATCAACTGCCTGGTGCTCACCTGCGAAAACTTCGGTTCAGGAATTCTTGAAAGCTCACGATACGACTCCGCGAACCGTTGTAGTCCTTTGCTCCTGACCCGGATTGCATCAAGGCCCGATCCAACCAACTTCCAGGTATTGTCATCTTTTTTCTTTTCCATCAATTCGTGAAGCGAGTCACTCAGAGATACAATAGGCGACATTGAATTCATGATCTCGTGCGTAAGAACCCGCATCAGTTTCATCCATGCTTCAACTTCTTTTGTGCTAAGCTGCTGGGTGATGTCTTGTACAGACAGCAGTTTATAGTGAGTTGTTGCGAGTTTGAAATTGGAAGCAAAGAGTGCAAGCGTATGCTTCTTTCCATTGATAGACACGTCCGCGTTGCGTGTTTCTCCGGTTGAAATCGAAAGAAAATGTCCGAGCACAACAGGATCTACCGACTCGAGCGTGAATCTGGCAAACGCACCGAAGCCCATAAGTTCACGAAAGGCATTGTTGGTCA
>CBHROW010000276.1:0-7458 GCA_966080355.1 uncultured Chryseosolibacter sp. | reverse complement strand
AGTTAATCGATGGTAGTTACGTCTCCAATCCGGACAACATCCTGGATCAAAGTTCAGTTGCACAGATTGACTCCATACTTGCTTCGCTTGAAAGGACATCCACTGCGCAGGTTGCTGTTGTTGCTTTGAGTTCAATCGGGGATAATGACATCTTCGATTTTGCGCAGGAGCTGTTTACGAAGTGGGGGATTGGGAACGCTAACGATAATGGCTTGCTGATCTTATTGGTAGAAGATAAACACACGATCCGCTTTCATACGGGCGATGGCTTAGAGGGTGTATTGCCGGATGCAACCTGCAAAAAGATCCAGCGCGATTTTATGGTTCCCGAGTTCAAGAACGGAAACTATAACGCTGGTGTATTGGCGGGCGTAATCGAAGTCAAAAAGATCCTGACCGATCCTCAATATAAAGACGAGTTAACATCATCTGACGAAAATGTGATCAGCGACTACACCGCATTTCTGATTTTTTTCTTCGTTATTTTATTTGGTCCAGCGTTCGTAACAGCATATATCGTGCATGTAACGGGCGGGAAATTTTCAAATTCTTCCAAGCAGGATTATATGCCTTACCCGGAGATGCGCTTTAAGCAGTGGCAATGGTTAGCGCTTTTTGGAGGTGTACCCATATCAATCGTCATGCTTTTTCGTTTGTCAGGCGACAGCGGGATGGCAATACTGACTATCTACTTCTACTTGTTGCTGACGGCCGTTTATAAATTATTCCGGATGCAAAAGGTAGTCAAACGTTTTGCGGCCGGGCGCGATTACTATCAAGCAGTTGAGGTCTTGCGGACAACTCAATGGTACTGGCTCTTTGCTGCGTTCGCATTTCCGTTTCCTTTTGCCATCTACTTCTTTTATCATCTCGCGCGCAAAACGCTTTACCGGAATCATGCGAGAACGTGCACACAGTGCAATGGCAAAATGCGCAAGCTCGATGAACGGGAAGATGATGCCTTCCTGACAAAGAACCAACAGATGGAAGAGTCGCTTCGATCGGTCGATTACGATGTGTGGCAATGTGACTCATGTCAGGCAACTGAAGAATGGAACTATCCGAGGCGCAATTCGAAATACGAACCATGCCCATACTGTTCGACCAAAGCTTTTTATTTAGTGGGTCGAAAGACTTTAAAGAGCGCAACGTATTCATCTCATGGCTATGGAGAAGAAACACACAGTTGTAAATTCTGTGGCAAGGCGAAGATTGAAAAATATACCATTCCGCAACTGACAAGAAGTTCTTCTTCGTTTTCTTCCGGAAGTTCTTTTGGCAGCGGTTCGTCATCCAGCGGAGGAAGTTGGGGAGGTGGAAGTTCCGGGGGCGGAGGCGCGAGCAGTAGCTGGTAGATCAGGCGTTAGTCGTAGTCTGAATTATTCTCTTTTTGTGATCATTACTTTTACGAAGACCCGGAAAAAAGCGCTTCGATTTGATATGTTGGCGGGTCTCCTACAGATTCAACCAATATGTTGCTTTAAAAACGATTCCCCGATTCTTCACTTTTCCGGTTTCTGTGTAATTGTCTGTGTACACCAGGTAGAAATCCGACACGGGTTTGAATCGCCATTGAAAACGAATATTGGTATTTACATTGTTGATCTGGTTGTTGTATTGGAACACAGCTTTGATAAATACTTTTTTAGAAAATGCCCAGTCAATACTTGGACCGATCAGCAGTAGATCTGCATCAGCATATGGATCTGGCAGGCGAATGATGTTCACCGAATAGTCGAGTCCGATGTTTCCGAAAGGCTGTGCGCGATAATTGAATGTTCCCGTAACCGCGTTGATGTTCCCATTGAAATACTGTCCGAGGCGGTAGTTGACAAAATAATTGAATACGCTCCTGGTATTTGATTGAAACCTCAACCTGAGGCTATGATATATATAATGAGTATTTTCCGCCAGTTCGGGTCCATCGGTGTTGGTTGGATCAAACGCAGAAAAGAGATAAGTGTAATCGAAACGGTAAAATATTCTCAACCAGGCAGTGCTTTGAAAATTAACGATCCACCCGTAGTCCATGTCGGCATCGAGTAGTCTTCCGTCAGTCTTTCGCCAGAAAGCATCGCCACCTCCATAAGGGCCATGTTGGTTTATCAACCTGTTGTTCTTCGGATAAAACCAAAAACCGAAATCGGGTTCAAGCCGCCAATAGTTGTGACGCGGAACGTATCCGGTTTCGGCATTGTAGTTCGTTCCGACATATTCGTGATTGTGTTCGAAATAAAAATATTTGCTGTTGTAGTTGAGGTACGAGGCGTGTGAATACGTATCGTGAAGGTTGTCTGGCGAAAGAGACTTGTGATAGAAAAACTTGCCTTCCCACTTTCCGTCTTTCGAGCCGAGGTTGTAGTCAAGACCGATGATGCGATTGAATTGATTGGTGTGAAGTGAGAAATCGTTCAGGGAGTCGGAAGTGCTTTGTTTGTTTACGAATATGGCGGCAATGCTCGAGCGACTGAATACCTGTCGTTGAACTGCAGCAACGGTGTAGTTGGTACTTTCAAGATCGATCGCCTTCTCTTTTGCAGTTTGCATGTTCATCAGTCCGATCCGCCATTTTTCATTGATACGTCCACTGAGGCGAGCGCCATAGAGGATCGGATTTTGTTTGAATAGTCCTGTGTAAGGATCGCGCCCAACACCGATCCTTCGCGAGAAGAAGGGTCTGATCGATGAAAAGCCAAACCGTGCAAAGATATCGCTGTTCTCGATGAAGAATTGTCTGCGTTCGGGGAAGAAGATCTCGAAGCGGCTCAGGTTCGTCACTTGCCTGTCGACTTCCACTTGCGAAAAATCGGGATTGACGGTGAGGTCCAGGTTCAATGATGATGTTACGGCAACTTTTGCATCGAGACCTGCGTTGAGTTTTTGCTCAGAATTGTTCTCGTCCTGGTGATCTCTGCTTGACGACCCGGTTGCATATGGAATGATCGAAGTATTATTTCCATTGCGCAAAATGGCTTTGTTGAAAATCACTTTCCCCTCGAATGCTAATCCCTGCAAAGGATAAACACGCCCCACCCTCGACCACGCAGAGAGTTCATTCCTTTTCAATTCGCTTCGTAGGAAGTTTGCGCCCCATTCCTCAGAGCCACTTTCAAATCGAAGTGTCTTCAACGGGATTGCCATCTCCACAATCCATTTATCACTGTATCGTTTTACTTCAGAGTACCATTTGTTATCCCAGCCCCAGTCGATATCGGCTCCGAACGAGAGCATACCTTCCTGCTGTACACCCAGCGGGTTGACTCCGAAAACAAATCCGTTCAGCTTGTCCTGGAAGGGGTCGATCACGACCTGGAAAAAATCGGAAGTGGTTGAAAAGTCCCTGCGCAGCGAAGTGATCACATAGTTTCTCTCTGGCAGATCATCGAAACACTCAGCTGCAACGTAGATGTAAGTCTTGTCGAACGTGATCCTCACTGACGTCCGCGTTACAGCGCGGGACGTGTCGTAAGGAAAGTTCTGCCAAAAATCTCCGGCCGCTTCGGCTTTCACCCATGCGTCTTCATCCAATGTGCCATCGATTTTTATCGGAGTGAGTGACTCTGCGGCATGAACAACGGCTTTATCAGATTGACCGAAGGAAGCCAATCCTGAAATAATAAAGGCGATCAATAAGGCTGTACCTTTTGGCAGCCATTCAGGGATCAGGTAACTCAAAACTGTTATTCTTCTTTCGAAAACGTGCCGTCAGGACGGAATAGCGCTTCTTTGTCTTTGCCGTCAACATCGAACTCGGCTTCAAAATAAAGTTTGCCATCCTCTTTCTCAACTTCCCATTCCACTTCTTCAGCGCCTGGATATTTGCTGTTGAAAGCATCGAGTACCGCTTGGGGCACATCAGACGCAGCAATTTCAAACTCCGTGGCGCATGCACTCGTCAATAAAAACAAAATAAGAGGCGCGATCTTGTTTTTCATAGAATTGTAAATGTTTTGATTTCAATTTGATTTGCAGATCACTTCGGTCACCACAGGAAGTATTGCAGCAGTCGTGGATTTTGATCTTCCTTTTCCGGTTTGATCCAACGCTGCTTTCAGTCCCTGCGAAAGTTTATCCACGGGCCCGACTCCCCAGTAGTGCAGGAAAAATATCCGTGGTTCCTCGTGTACCATGTGATTGTGCACCGCTACAACTTCAATCCCATTTTCTACAAGTGCTTTGATGACTGGAGCCACTTCTTCTTCCAACATGGCAAAATCGCCAGCAACTGCCGCGCGCTCCGGTGTTCCCTGCCACGCAGCCCAGGTGTTGAAGCCAGCGAAGGAGCTAACAGAAGTTTTGTGATCTTTGAGATCAACATCCGGTCTTCCGATGGTGTGCTTCAATACGCCCCGCGACAATTCGCCCTTGCTGCCGAGTAGTCTGTTTAACGCTGCGCTATCGAGCGAGTTTTGAACTTCTTCTTTGTTTCCATCGGCCGGATTTTTTCCACGTACGTCTTTCACTTTGTCGAAGACTGCTTTCACCGATTGCGCCAGTTTTTCTTCGGTGCCCATTCCACCGATATGCATGTACATCACGTGTGGCTTGTCGCGGAGAAAATGATTATGGATTGCAGTAACCGTCAACCCTTGACTGATCACTTCCTGCTGCACTTGCTTCAAGTCGGTTTCAGTGACAACGATATCGCCCATGATCATGGCACCGTCACTTGTCGGTGTGAACGCTGTCCAGCTTCCGAGTCCCATGGGGGGTATGATCTTAAAGCTGTCGACAACAACGTTCAAATCATTTTGCGCAACAGATACTTTGTACTCACCATTTTTTTCAGTGCCTTTCATTCCCAAAACACTTTCGATTTTTGCGATGTCGAGTGCGCGTGGCGTGGTTGATGACGCATCTTTGTCGGACGAAGGGGATGAGCATTGTGCAAGTGCAATCACTGTCAGAACTGAGAGCAGCCGTTTTAAATGCATAGAAGTTAATTTTAATTTGTCGTTGAATTGATAATCAAACTTAACAAGTCAATTCTGATTAAATACCGAATTCCTTCAAAAATCAACCCTGAATTTATGAATGTGATCGACAGCGCTATAGCTGATTCTCCAGTGGTTGACTTCGACTATCTTTTTGACAATAGACTGACCAAAGTCCTCAACTTTACTTGTCGGGCTTTGGCTTTTGAAATTGCGAGAATAAATTATCAAAAGTCAGAATTGCCCAAAGAATGTTTGCTTTATCAAATGCTTTTCCATTTGGGCGCTCCTGAATAAGATACATATAAGCAAGAGTTAATTTAACATTCTTTGCGACTTCCTGGCTCGCGCCACCGTATAGCCGGTTTTGATTGAAAACTGCTGGTGAATTTCTGAGAGCTTTCCCAAACTCAAGAAAGATCTCATCATAAGCTATCACACTCAATCCAGCACCAATTGCCCGTTCTAATTTTGCTCTGTATCTCATTCTGAAATTTGTCAGGAATTCACCTTCCTTTTCCAAATCGCGATATCGATACTCGATCGAATAACGGTTAGCAAAAGTGAAGTATTTCAATTTCTGAGTATGCTCAAGCTGAACGGCCCATCGCAGCTCTTTAACTCCGCGGTTTCCAACATCCGGAGGCTGAGGGTAGAGTGATAGGGTGTTAAAATAGCAAAATGGAGTAACAGACACCCGCAATTCCTTGCTAGCCTGATAATGCAGCCACAGCCAATAACTCGAGAGCTGATGATGTTTGAAAATATTGTACTTATCCTCGGGATCATTCTGAGTTCGCTTTTGAAGATAGATTTCCCATTTGAGCTTGTCTGATATCTTATCCGACAACGCAACCCGGCCCCAAAAATTATTATGATGATAGCTTGGTAATTTCTGGGCATTCGTCAATGTTCCTACCATTAAAAATGAGAGGACAAGAATCTTGCTTTTTAGACACATGTGCACGCTTAAGCCGGATATTCGATTGATGCGAAAATACGTTGATAATTCTAAACAAATTTTGAGCATCTGATGGTTTATGATGGCAAGATCACGAGCTTCAGCACCAAGCCAAGGATCGCAGCGGCCAGAATGATAAACGGTTCCTGCAATTTTTTAAACCGGAACAAAATTGCCGCAGTCGTCAACGCAATCAATATCGTTGGAACATCAACGAGTGTTCTTTTTCCCAACACGAGCACCGCTCCGGCAATTGCACCGATAGCAGCAGCAGTCACTCCATCGACAAACGCCTTGATCGCTGGATGCTTCCCGTATTTCTTAAAGTACGGTGCTGGGATCACGGTGAAGAGATAACAGGGAACGAACGTAGCCAGTGCAGCAACTAGTGCGCCCCAGAATCCGGCAACAAGGTAGCCGATGAACCCCACGGTAATGACAACGGGCCCGGGTGTGATCATCGCGACAGCAACCGCATCGACAAATTGCTGTTCTGTGAGCCAACCGAATTCTTTCACAACACCGCCATATAAAAACGGAACGATGGCAAGACCGCTACCGAAAACAAATGCTCCGGCTTTCGTGAAGAACCATGCGATATGAATAAGTTTTGATGTGGTAACCACAGGCTGCATTTGAAGCCAGATGGTTGGAAATATTCCCGGAACAGAAGTGCCAAACCATTTAGGTGGAGCTTTCGCAAACCAGACCGCGATCCCGGCAAGTAGCATCAACCATAGAATTTCGTCTTCCGTGATAAAGGTGACAGCCGCGAGCACAACAAAAATAACCCACAGCAATTTATCTTTTCCAATACTTTTTGTCGTGAGTTTGTAGCTGCTCATCGCAATGATGCCGATCACCGCTGAGCCAACTCCATAGAATATAGCTTGCATCCATGGCAGTCCACCATAGGCTACGTATGCATAGCCGATTCCAATGACCATCAAAAAAGATGGGATCACAAAAGCAATTCCGGCCAGCGTTGCACCTAAAATGCCATAGTGAGC
This sequence comes from uncultured Chryseosolibacter sp., assembly GCA_966080355.1. Taxonomy (GTDB): domain Bacteria; phylum Bacteroidota; class Bacteroidia; order Cytophagales; family Cyclobacteriaceae; genus Chryseosolibacter. Next base: position 553 of record CBHROW010000276.1, on the reverse strand, counting down.
GTAACCGAGATAAATGGAAAGTTGTGCCGCCAGCGGACCAGGCGCGAGCTGCGAAAGTGCAAGCCCTTCTTTATAATCTTCTTCACTGAACCACTTCTTTTCGTCAACGAGGTCGCGATGCATGTAGCCAATTAAGGCAACGGGTCCACCGAACCCCCAGGTGCCTAACTTCAGAAAGTAAATGATCAAGTCGCGGAGAGTATATGAAGGCGTTGAATTCATTATTGTCTCGTTACTGCGGCAACCAGGTGTGTTTTTCTTCCTGAACATACTTTGCCCAACTGTAAAGCGCATCGTATATGTTCAGTCCGATCTCCAGCATGTCGTGATCGTTTTTGAAATTGTATGAAAGGCCCGCAGAAATTGCCCAGAGCCCGGCAGCTTGTGGCGCGAGCTCAAAGCTATCGGTGTCTGCACCTCTTACGATCTTCGCGATTTGAAGGATTGCAGGATCGGTGAGATTGTGCTTTTTAACAATGTAATCAAACGTACAAAACTCACCGACATGTGTATATTCTGCACCTGGAAGATCATAAGGAATTGCGTTCAATTC
>CBHROW010000275.1:0-7472 GCA_966080355.1 uncultured Chryseosolibacter sp. | reverse complement strand
AAGTCATACTTTCCCATCATTGAAAAAGTATTTGCTGAAGAAGGGGTTCCGGATGATTTCAAATACCTCGCCCTCCAGGAAAGTGCTTTGATCGCAGATGCAGTTTCGTCATCGAACGCAGTCGGTTTCTGGCAGTTCAAGGATTTCACCGCCATGGAAATGGGCCTGCGTGTTGATCGCGACATTGACGAACGATTGAACATTGCATCCTCCTCGCGTGCTGCCGCCAAATATATCAGGAAGAATAATGGCTTTTTTAATAACTGGCTCTATGCGCTCCAGGCTTATCAAATGGGTGCGGGAGGGGTGCTGCGGAGTGTGTCATCCAGTCACAGTGGCGATACGCATATGGAGATCAACAGTGAAACCTATTGGTATGTAAAAAGATTTCTCGCACATAAGATCGCTTACGAGTCTGCGCTCACCGGTCGACCGCTGGTTGAACTCATAGCATACCCAAACAGTACCGGTAAATCCTTGAGCCAACTTTCACGCGAGGTTGGTGTTGAAGAAAGCGACTTGCTTGAGTACAACAAATGGACGAAGAACGGAAAGATCCCCAATGACCGTACTTACATTGTGGCCATTCCGGTGAAAGGTGAACGCACTATAAACCTACCGACAATCGCCAGCAACGACAAAGTGATAGATTCTCCGAAGGCGGCATCCGCGAATGCGGCTTCTTCTGTCAAAAAACGCATCAATGGCGTGTTGGCCATTCAGGCGATGCCGGGCGAATCGGTTGCAGATATCGCGAAACGCGCTGAGGTCGGTGTCACGAAATTTTTAAAATGGAATGACATGGAGTCCGGTCAGCCGCTAGTGGCCGGTAATTTTTACTTCCTCAATAAAAAACGCGGCCGCGCTACGGATAATTTTCACAAAGTAATGACTGGCGATGACGCCTGGACCATTAGTCAGCGGTATGGGATACAATTGAAAAAACTAAGAAAATTCAATCACCTTTCGAAGGGGCAAGGATTACTTGTGGGTTCGACACTCTACCTCGCTTCGGTCAAACCTGTGGGCGATCAGCAGTCCATCACAACCGAAGAGGCCGTGGCTGTCGACAATGGGGAAACTTTTAATTGGGTGGCTTCGTCTGAACCCCGCAAGGATACCGTGAACATTCCGGCAATCGCGGTGACCCAACATTTGCAGGAGCCCCCAAGATCCTTTGCAAGTACCACAAACGACTCAACATCCATTGTTCTAAATTCGCCCGTTGCTCCTGATCTACCCTCAGCGCCCCCAGAAGACATCGCGGTTTCTCAAGTTGAAGTTTTGCCCGATACTGTGCAGACCTCAAAAAGATCGGAACACGTTGTACAGGCGAAGGAGACACTTTACTCTATCGCGAAAATGTATAACGTAGGCGTCATGGATCTGGTGCGGTGGAACGATCTTGACCTGCAACAGGGCCTTCGAATCGGACAACGTTTAAAGTTGACTGAAAATCAACCGGTTAAGGAATCGGTTGTAACCACACCTGCCAAAGAGCTTTTTCATGAAGTCAAGTCGTCCGACACTTTGTATAGTATTGCCCGTCAATATGGAGTGACGATCAAAGACATCATGGACTGGAATTCCAAAAAAGACTTTTCGCTGGCTGTGGGTGAAAAGCTGAAAATCCAGCAACGTCAATAACATTTTTGGCCTTTTGTGCGGTTTTTATTACTTCAGCCAGGCCAATTTCTCAAGTCGCGTTACCATATGTTACAAAAAAGAATATTTTTGTGACTTCCGACAGGATTGTGCAGACGTTTTATACACGCTAAATGTTAATGCAAACAGATACAAAAGCCATCGACTTGGTCATGCTGGTAGACGATAACGACACTGATAACTTTATCAGCAAGCGGATTATCGAGATCACAAAGTTCGCCAAGCGCGTGGAAGTCAAGGGTTCGGGAAAAGCAGCGCTGGATTACCTGCGTGAGAATCAAAACAACGCAGAAAACCTGCCGAGTCTCATCTTTCTTGATATCAATATGCCCATTGTGGATGGTTTCGTTTTTCTTTACGAATTCGAGAAATTCAATGAGATCGTGCGGAACAAGTGCAAGGTCATCATCCTTTCGAGCTCAGATAATAAACGCGACATCGATAAGATTGTTAATAACAATCACGTTATCAAGTTCATTACCAAGCCACTTACCGAGGTAGCCCTGGACGAAATCAAATTGAACAACATTTGATTCCGATCCCGATAGGTATCCGGGATCGATTATTGGTTTGGTATCCTTTTTTACAGGATCAAAAAAACCAATCATATGAAAGTGGCGTCTCTTCCTCAGACTCTTATTGCCTTTTTAGTTTTCCTGATGTTGCTGGCTTTGCCAATTTTGATCTTCGGTCAAAATCCCGATAGCCTTCGCTGGAAAAAGAAATTCAACTTTGCTGTAAATCTCAATCAGGCCTCTTTTTCTTCTAACTGGAAGGCCGGAGGTATCAATTCTATTGGTTTCAATACCTTGTTGAATTACCGTGCCAATTACAAAGAAGGCCGCAGATCATGGGATAATGAGATCGACCTCGCGTACGGATTTGTAAACAACAAAGGCCAGGGTCAGCGTAAAACAATAGACCGAGTCTTTCTCGATACCAAATACGGTTATGATCTGAATAAAAACTGGGGACTGTTTACCTCGCTCAATTTGCTTACTCAATTTGCTCCAGGATATAAATACAATGATGACGGAACAAGCCCGATGATCTCGGATGCATTTGCACCGGCATTTATCACTTCTGCCTGGGGTGCGGAATACCATCCGGTTGAGTATTTTAAGCTCCGCCTGTCTCCCTTCGCACCGCGCCTCACCATTGTCAACGATCCGAGACGATTTACGAAAACAGTGGGGCCGCAGCCCTATGGTGTAGATTCAACGAAGACGGCACGATTCGAGTGGCTCGCTTTTCAGATGCTGGCCGAATTCAATAAAGAAATTGCAACGAACGTAAACCTCAAGTGGCGCTACATCATGTTCGCCAATTACGAAACATTTGAACCGAAAACTATCGACCACCGCCTTGATGTCGACCTGGTTGCAAAGATCAACAAATACTTCAACGTTACCCTGGGCGGAATTTTACTTTACGACTACGATCAGGACGCTGGTGTACAGCTCAGCCAGGTTTTCTCACTGGGATTTTTGGTCACATTCCAGAACTACACGGAGCCGAAATGAGCTGCAGGCTGAAAGCTATTAGTGTCCGGTGAAAAGTTCATCGAAACTTTCTGCGCGATCACTTCGATTAAATTTTTTGTCGCTCCGGGGCCGCTGGGCACTGGTATGCTTCATCCTGCCTACCCGCCCACGGTCTGCAACGCAACGGCAGGCAAGCCGGCCTTAACCCTGGCCGCACATTCCACTTCCAGGCCAAGGCCAGGCTTAGGTCCTTCTGAAGCATACCGGGAGATAGAAATGCAAAATGCAAACGAGGACCTCTTTCCCGATTAGGGTGAAGACGTCTTAACGAAAACGAAATTCAAAGATTTTTTCCCGTTCCAAAATTTTCCCGGACCGTAGTAGCTTTTAGCTTTCAGCTTTCAGCTTTGATTCATTAGCTTCGCAAGATGGAGAAGCAGAAGTTTGTTGAAGCAATCACGAAATCCTACACCTTTAATGGATCAACTATTTATTTGGGAGCGGGCGTTCTCGATGGCGAGATCATCAGCCAAGCCAAAGTTGATCTTTCACTTCGAATGATGAACCGCCATGGCCTCGTAACCGGAGCGACTGGCTCGGGTAAAACGCGAACACTGCAAATCATGGCCGAACAACTTTCAGCTGCTGGCGTTCCGGTGTTTATGCCCGATATCAAAGGCGATCTCTCAGGGCTTGGAAAAGAAGGTGATGCAAACGAGAAGATCCAGGAACGGACAACAGCTCTCGGAATCTCATTCTCGCCATCGGCATTCCCTGTCGAACTTTATTCCCTTACGGGGAAAGTTGGAACGCAGATGCGTGCGACTGTCACTGAATTCGGTCCCGTTCTCCTCAGTAAAATTCTCGAGCTCAACGAAGTTCAGACTGGGGTATTGAATGTCATCTTCAAATACGCTGATGACAAAAATCTTCCCATCGTTGATTTCAGGGACCTGAAGAAAGTATTGAATTATCTGGCTGAGGGAAAGGGCGCTGAAGAGATAAAAGCTGACTATGGAAAAATCTCAGGTGCAACTTCAGGTACGATACTCAGAAAAATAGTTTCGCTCGAGCAACAGGGAGTCGATCATCTTTTCGGTGAGCCATCCTTCGATGTTGAAGACCTTTTTGAAAAGATAGATGGTCGTGGGGTGATCAGCATCCTGAACGTTTCCGATGTACAGAGCCAGCCCGCTGTATTTTCAACGTTCATGCTGGCGTTACTCGCTGAACTTTATCAATATCTTCCCGAAGCTGGCGACCTCGATAAACCCAAGCTCGTTTTTTTTATCGATGAGGCGCATCTCCTTTTCAAAGATGCATCAAAAGCGTTCATGGATCAGATCGAACAAGTAGTTCGCCTTATCCGCTCAAAAGGCGTTGGCGTTTTCTTTTGCACACAGCTCACTTCCGATGTTCCTCCCGCGGTTCTTTCACAACTCGGCAACCGCGTGCACCATGTGATCCGCGCGTTCACTCCTAACGATGTCAAAGCGCTGAAAGAAACGATCAAGACTTTTCCGTCATCGCAGTTTTATGATATGGAAAAGCAATTCACACAACTGGGAACAGGCCAGGCTTTCATTACGGTGTTGAACGAAAAAGGTATTCCGACAGAAACGGTCGTCACGCATCTTACACCGCCAACTTCCACGATGGGACCCTTGTCAACATCGGAATACAATGCGATGCTTCAGCAATCGGATATGTTTCGCAAATATAAAGATGATGTTGATCCTCAAAGCGCTTTCGAACTGCTCGATGCACGAATGCAACATGCTGAGGAAAATGGACGCTCTCCAAAAGCGACAAAGACGTCTTCAATGCGAAAGGAAAGGTCTACATTCGATGAGGTGATCAGCTCGCCCGTGGCTAAACAAGTAGGGAAGGAGTTGGTTCGTGGAGTGTTCGGACTTCTTTTCGGAAAAACTCCTGCACGCAGACGCACATCGCGAAAAAACAGCATTTTCTGATATGTGGGAAGACGATGACGATAACGATGAGAATGAATACGATCCGGAGGAGGAGCAACGCAAGCTTGAATCTTTGCCGATCTATCAAAAAGCATTAGAGATCCTCGATCTTACACAACAGATCGTTGACACTTTCGTGGATGAAGAAAAAGCAAAGTATCACCGCGAGATCATGCTCGAAAGCGCAATGATCATTCCCGCAAAAATTGCCGGAGCCGAAGCGATGGACGACTACATTCTTAAAATGGAAAATGCCACCGTCATCAAGATCCACGCGCGAAGTTTGCTCACCCAAACTTCTTCAGCAAAATACCTCGACCTGCAAGACGAACGCTACCTCAAACTCCTGCGTGACGAGATCGAAGCATTCAGGTTACTCTTTCTTCAATGGGTTGCCTCTTTTGAAAATGGTACTACAAAAGAAGGCGATGGCTGGGGACTTTTCGTGAAGGACTAGAGTCGCCACGCTTTATTTTATGACCGTCATTCTGAGCTTCGATGTATGCAAAGCATACAGTTGCAAGGAACCTGGAGTCGCACGCACATCGATCGAAGGGTAGGCGAGCCACTCGTTTCAAGTAATCGCTTTCAATGTAATGTGTGCCACTACAGATCCTTCGGTTAGTTCTCCCTTCGGTCGAACTACCTCAGGTAGCCGCTCCGCCACGAATGTTAAAAATCGGTATCGAGTCCCAGTCTATCCTTAAGCTCTTTCAAGATCGGATTTTTTCCCGCCAGGTAATCAAACTTATCCCGATTGGTGTAGATCACTTTCTTATCGTCTGTTTCTGTAAGCTCACCACTGAGCGGGATAAGGTTGTTGCGAAGTTTTTCACGCAGATATCCCGAGAGGTCTACCTTGATGTTGTTGAGCATCGTTTCATGCACGGGGCTAAGCAATTTCACAACGATCATTTTGTCTCTGAGCTCGAAGGGCTGCGATAGCATTTGAAACTCTGCCTGGAATTTTCTGCGCTGCTCGGCATACTCATTCCATGCTGTGCGGAGTTGTTCTTCGGTAAATGGCTCGCTCAGGATTTTCTCAACCGTTTCTTTTTCGCCACCTTTTTGATCGGTCTTCAGCAGGTCGGTGAGCTTGACGGTTTTCGGAGCGCTCTTCGTTTTCAATTCAGAAGAACTTGGGGAAGGCGAGGTGGCGTTCGGTTTCTGACTTTCAACCAACGGTATCGCTACTGGCCGCTTTTCTATAGCAATTTTTTCGGCAGCAGGTGGAGCTTGTTCTTCGGCCGGTGTCGGCTCTACACTAATTTTTTTTTTAATCCTGCGTCTGCAGTGGCGAGGCTGTTGCCATTTTGAAGGCTAAGTATATGACCAACGTGCGCCATCTTCATGAGCGCGAGCTCAGCCGAAAGTCGCTGATTTTTGCTGGCTTTGTAATTGATATCACATTGGTTGGCGATGTTCAGCCAGGTGAGCAATATCGAGGGCGATGCCGATTGTGCTTGTTCTGCATATTTTTTCTTCACGCTATCAGGCACTTCCATCAGCTGCACGGTTCGCGCGTCCTGGGCAACAAGCAGATTACGGAGATGTTCGCTGAGGCCTACAATGAAGTTGTGTCCATCGAATCCTTTCTTCAACACTTCATCAAACAGCAGCAAGGGCTGGGTATGATTCTGCGAGAGCAGTGAATCGATCACTTTGAAATAATAGTCGTAATCGAGAATGTGCAGGTTCGCCAGTGTATTCTTGAACGTAACACCTTTGCCGGATGAATACGTCACCATCAAATCGAAGATCGACAACGCATCCCGTAGCGCGCCATCGGCTTTCTGCGAGATAAGGTGTAATGCTTCGTCTTCTGCTGGAATTGACTCGCGCTGCGCAATCTTCTTCAAATGATTGGCGATGTCGCTGATCTGAATGCGGTTGAAGTCGAAGATCTGACAACGGGAAAGAATGGTGGGAATTACTTTGTGCTTTTCCGTTGTAGCGAGAATGAAGATCGCATAGGATGGAGGTTCTTCCAATGTTTTCAGGAACGCGTTGAATGCCGCGTTCGAGAGCATGTGAACCTCGTCAATAATATAGACTTTGTATTTTCCGAACTGCGGTGGATACCGGACCTGGTCGATCAGACTGCGAATGTCTTCCACCGAGTTGTTGGATGCCGCGTCAAGCTCGAAAATATTCAATGCATTGTTCTCTGTTCGCTCTTCGAAGCCATTGATCAGCCGGGCAACAATTCTGGCGCAGGTTGTCTTTCCAACTCCGCGCGGGCCGCAAAACAAAAGTGCCTGGGCGAGTTTGTTATTATCGATCGCGTTCTTGAGCGTAGTGGTGATGTGCTCCTGGCCAACAACCTCTTCAAATCCGGTTGGCCTGTACT
>CBHROW010000274.1:0-7486 GCA_966080355.1 uncultured Chryseosolibacter sp. | reverse complement strand
GCCGCTGATAATCGGGATGGTGTTTGTCGGAGCCGCAATCTCTTTTTTTGCGATCCGACCTTATCTCATTCCCGAAACTACGGAAGCTGTGCCATTCAGGGTACGCTCGAAATATGTTGCCGTTTACGTTGTAGTATTCGTTGGCTTATACTTCGGTGTGAATTCCCGCTACCATCAATTCAGCAAAAATGCTTTCGCGAATGAACTCGCAGGCAACGGAATGTACGAGTTGTTTGGCGCCTATCTCAGCAATGAGCTTGACTACGACCGTTTCTACAAGAGCATACCACGCGAACTTGCGGTCAAAATTACCAACGACCTCATTGCCACGAAAGAATCAACCCTGCTTGGACAGGATCCGGTTGAACGGAAAATTGTCAATGACGGTCCGGAAAAGAAACTCAACGTGGTCATGATAAGTGTGGAGAGCTTCAGCGCGGAGTTTATGGAGGCTTTTGGCAACACCGATCACATCACACCGTTTCTGGATTCGCTCACTCAACACAGCATGGTGTTCACCAATCTCTTTGCAACAGGCACGAGAACCGTACGGGGTCTCGAGGCCTTATCGATTTGCGTTCCTCCAACTCCCGGGCAATCCATTGTACGAAGACCAAATAATGAACATCTATTCTCTCTTGCAAAAGTGTTTCGCGATAAAGGCTATCAGTGCGAATACATTTATGGCGGTTACGGCTACTTCGATAACATGAATTATTTTTTCGGAAACAATGAATATGACGTGATCGACCGAACCGCGATTGCAGATCGGGACATTCATTATGAAAACATTTGGGGTGTTGCAGACGAAGACCTGTTCACCTTAAGTATTTCGAAGATTGACGAAGCAGTGAAAGAAAAGCCGTTGTTTGCGCACATCATGACAACATCGAACCATCGCCCGTATACATATCCCGAAGGCCGGATTGATATACCCTCGCACACAGGTCGTAAAGGTGCTGTGAAATATACGGACTATGCGATTGGTGAGTTTATTCGGAAAGCTTCGAAGAAAGACTGGTTTGCGAACACGATCTTTGTAATTGTTGCTGACCATTGTGCTTCGAGCGCGGGTAAAACTCAATTGCCTGTCAACAAGTATCACATTCCGATGCTGATCTATTCGCCAGCTCATATTGAGCCGATGAAAATGGATCGATTGATGAGCCAGATCGATATCGGGCCAACGCTGCTCGGCATGCTTAATTTTTCTTATACGAGTAAATTTTATGGTTATGACATGTTCAAGCTCGAACCCGGCCGCGAGCGTGCATTCATCAGCACCTATCAAAGCCTCGGATACATGCGTGATCGCAAACTGGTAATTCTCTCACCACTGTCACAGATCTCTACTTTCGAACTTTCAAACGACCTCGAGCCCGTTCGCCAGATCAACGACAATGCACTTGAGACCGAAGCGATTGCCTGGTATGAAACTGCCAGCTTTGCTTTTAGAAACGGGATGATGCACCAGTAGTTCAAATGGAATGAGGAGCGCGCTTCTTTTTCGCAGCTATCACACCGAAAAAATCCTGACGATTAACTTTTATCAGGCGAGGTTAACTCCGTTTTCTGATCTTGCTTGTGCTCTTGCCTTTGTTCCGGTCTTCGGTCTTCAGGTCGATGAAGTAAAACAAAGAACATCCGATCGATTGATTGCGTGCCTGCATATCCTCTTCGTAAAAAAGAATTCCCTGAAGCCCGAAGTCTCCGTCTTCATATTGACTGAAGTATGAATGGCCGAGATCATAACGGATCGTGAACATAACTTTTTGCGCTGGTACAGGTTCGAACACAATACCCGCTGAGAAGTTCAGCCCCAGCTGAAATCGGTTAGCATCTTTCACATTCATCGTACCGAAAGGTATCTCCCCGGGGTGATTGTTGAACGTGACGCGATAATTGAGATCGTAATTGGGAGGATTGATCAGGTTTTCATTCAGATCACTCGCAGTAAGCCGGCCATGTCCGCCCATCCAATAACTTATGGTAGGTCCCGCTCCGAAGTACAGATTGTAATACCTGTTTTTGCCAAACCGCATTTTCACTTCCTTGGTAAAAGAAATTGGCAGATCGATATAGTTGTACCTTGCCTTATTGTGGAACATTTTATCCTTCCGCCCAACCAAATTTTTTTCCTTTTGCGTGTACAACAAAGATGTTTGCAGGAATACTTTGCTCTTCATTCGAAATGCAATGCTTCCTCCGGCCTGAAAGCCGAACATCGGTCTGCTGTTGTAAAGGTCACGGTTATCTTTGTTGTTAAAGTTCACCCAGCCGAGGTGTGCTCCCGCCACGGGTCCCAGGAGAATCTGACCACGTACAGGTATCGATAGGGAGGTTATCAATAGTAACACCGTCATCGCTAAAATATGCCCTCGATTAAGCTTTACACAAAAAAATGCTCCTTCCATTACCCTATTGTTAATACCTGACGTCTACACTCTTCGAAAAATGCAAAATTTCCAATTTTCGGAAAAAAATGGTTTGGCCATGATAATGCAACATAACGCCAATGTTTGCTGTTCACAGATATTCTCCAATTTCGAAAGTTACCCTTTTTACTCTTTTCTCATAAATGATGAGTATTAGTCGTTTTGACTAATTTAGCCGAATTGTAACCCCAATGAATCCTATGCGCCTCTTTTTGGTGACGCTGTTCTGTCTATTTACGTCTGCTTTATTCGCCCAACAAGAAATCTGTAACAATGGTATCGATGATGACTTCGATGGCTTCATCGATTGTTATGATGGAAGTTGCGCTAACGATCCAAGCTGCGATGGCATTTTTCTCGGAAACGATGCTACATGTACTTCTCCGCCACCATCGTTCCCTAAATTTACGATGACGTTGGACTTCTCATCTCCGGATGAGACTACCAACCACCTTTCGAGGATGGCCATCGGTGACCTTGACCGTGATGGAGTGCCTGAGATCGTTACCATGAATCGCTATACCAACAAGCTTTTCATTCTAAACGGAAGCAATGGCTCCATCAAAGCACAAACTACGGTAACCTGGGAACCTTATTGGGAAGTTGCTATCGCCAACCTCGACAACGACAACTGCGGTGAGATCTTCTTCATCGGTTATACTGACCTGTCGGGGAAAAGTAATGATGGGGTTTACATGTATGCGTACGATTGTCAACTCAAATTTCTATGGCGCACGGCTAGCCGGTTCCCGAGTGATCCGATCAACTTCGGTGTAGCTGATTTTGATGGCGATGGTCAGGAAGAGATCTACGCGAAAGACGAGATCTATGATGCCAAGACAGGAACGCGGATCGTAAAAACAACTGCATCAAGTTATACAAAGCAGAACGGTGGCCCCGTTGCCGTTGATATGGATGGAGATTCGAAACTCGAACTCGTTCTCGGATTGAACATTTATAAAGTTGACCTTGGAACCCGCGCTGCAGACGTGGGGTCACTAACTTCACTGAGCAGTAGAGCGGAATATTTTATTCGAAACGAATACAACGCCACGAGTGTGGCCGATTATAACCTCGATGGATTTCTGGACGTGCTCGCGTCCGGTTCGACAACTGCCCATGGAACCAACACAACTTTGTTTTATTGGGATGTTCACAACAATACAGTCAAAACATATTCAGACCCTCAGCCTGCACTCGGATCTGATTACACGAATGGCTGGATAAACGGTACGGGTCGATTGAATGTTGCCGACCTCGATGGCAACGGCAAGATGAATGCTTCCTATGTATCGGGAAGATTCTTATATGCACTCGATGAGAATTTCAACCTGCTTTGGAGAGCCAATATCAATGAAGAAACTTCAGGATACACGGGCTGTACTTTGTTCGATTTTAATGGTGATGGGAAAGCAGAGATCGTATATCGCGATGAACGCTTCTTATATATTATAGAGGGAACTGATGGAAGCGTCTACAGCCAACAGGCATGTATATCGAGAACGAACCGCGAATACCCGATCGTTGCCGATGTCGATGCCGATGGATCTACAGAACTCTGTGTAACGTGTGGGTTCAACGATACCAATGCCGCAGCCAACTTTGGTACCCTTTCGTATTCGAGGTATTCACATATCCGCGTTTTCAAGTCCGCGGCAGAACCCTGGGTACCTGCGAGGCGAGTCTGGAATCAGCATGGGTATTTCGTAGTGAATGTCAATGACGATTTGACCATACCCAGGATCATTCAAGGTCATCACCTCACCTTCTCTACCGGCAGCTGTACGCAGGGGCCGAACAGACCGCTCAACAAATTTCTGAATCAGTCGCCTTATTTGAATTCAAAAGGTTGCCCGACCTACGCAGCCCCCGACATTGCGTTCTTTGTTGCACCAACGGTGAATCCGCCAACATGTCCTGATCTCAATTTCACCGTGTCGTTTAAGATAACCAACCTCGGAGATGTGGCTGTTACCGGAACAATGCCAGTGACGTTCTACACCACCAATCCGAACAAAGCAGGTGCTACCAAACTCAACACCATCAACATTGCACTCAACAAGTTGAAGAATGGAGATATAATGTCAGTCGATAATGCCGTGGTGAATGGCATTGGTTCTGACTCCTTATATGTTGTGTTGAATGATGCGGGTACAACCGTGCCGACCCCGATCAAACTTCCGAATACAAGTTTCTTCGAATGTAATTATGACAACATTCGGGGTGTCAAGGTGAATCCCTTGCCCGCACCCATTACTGCGCTTAAGGTAAATGCGAACGAAAAGTGCAGCGCTTCCGATAATGGAACTGCGCGGGCTTTCGTGCCGGCAGCCGGTGGTGTTGAAAATACAGCCGATTATAATTTCTATTGGTCAAAGGGCAATGTCGCCAAACCGATTGGCTCGCAGGATTTCACCGGTCCGATATGGACTGGACTACCAGCAGGTACTTACACCGTATTTGCCCGCCACAAAACTGCGAACTGTGGATCAAATTCGGCTCCGGTTGTGATCGATCAGACCACTGCAGCATTTCCTCCTATTACCATCAATGTATTGTCCAATCAAACTTCTTGCGCGCCACTCAATGGAAAACTCGAAGCAGTGATCGGAGCAGGCGCAGTCGGATGGCAAGTTGACTGGTTCGATACCGGTCTGAACTCATTGGGAATCTCAGGTACCATTGCAAACAACCTTGTGGCAGGCTCTTACCTTGCCGTTGTTTCGAAAGGGACATGTATAACGTCAGTGCCAGGTACGGTAACGGGACCTTCCATCCCCGATGCACAAGCCAGTACCACGCAAAATGTAGTCGACTGTTCAAATCCGAATTCAGGAACAATCCATGGAGATGCCGTGGTGAGTGGGATCGTACAGGCCCCGGCAGGATATACATTCACATGGTATAATTTCAACAACATTACACTGAAGCAAGGAAGTATTCTACCCGTTGCAAATGGTACAGGACCAGATCGCACAGGCCTTGCTGTCGGATTTTATCAACTCGAAGTGAAAGACAACGCGTCTCAATGTGTTTCAACCATTAAGCCGGTAGTTGAAGTTAAGAGTGCTACAGTGATTCCTGATGCACCACAGATTACCATTCTTGCATCTCAAACATCATGTGACCCAGCCCATCCGAATGGTATAATGACTGCGGATGTAACCGTGGGTGGCGTTGCACAAAATCCAGCGAACTTTACGTTCGAATGGTTCAAGGGACAAAACACACTTCCTGCCAATAAGGTCACCACAGTATCGGATGTCAGTGGCAAAACCGTGAATCAGGTTGCGGGTGGTGGAATCCCTTATACTGTCAAGGTGACGAATGCAAATAACTGTTTCGCTACTGCAGACAAGGCCGTAACCGAGAGCATTATTAATCCAACCGTTACACTTGCTCAGCTCACGCCAAACTCAATTTGCAATCCCGCGAAAGCGAGCAGCACATACAATGGATCACTCAAGGCAACTGTTAAATTCAATGGAAGCACCGTTAGCTTGCCTGATCCGAACTATCATTTCACCTGGCGCGATCCGTCCAATTCGATCATCACTGTGGCGGATGATAAAATTCCGACACTCACAGGACTCGCTGACGGAAGTACTTATTCCGTGACGGTAACACGCTCTGATATATCGTGTGCTTCTGCACCGGACACAGAGCCTATCGTGAAGGCTACAGTTAAACCGAACCTCAGCACCTCGTCAACGGGATCAAACAACTGTGACAACACCAAGACACCTGATGGAACGGCTACGGTTGTCGTGACAAACAGCGCTCCAGGCGATGTCTTTGCTTATCAATGGTACAGTGGTAATAGCGTAACACCAGGAAACGAGCTTTCAACTTTGTTAAACAACGCCACTCAGGCTACCGCGATCAAGCTGGGAGGACCTGTTGGATCACCCCATCGCTACACCGTGAACGTGACTAACACCGTTACCGGTTGCGAAAGAAAAGCAACGCAGAACGTTTCGGATATCAGCGTTCAGCCCACGATCTCTTTCGTCAACATCACACCGAATACGATTTGTAGCCCGGCATCCGCATTCACCGGTTCTCTCACAGTACAAGTAGACAACCAGGTCGGTGCTATCGGTGACTACACATTTACATGGTACAACGGAAAGAATAATACTCCGGCAGACGAAAACAAAGCATCAACAGGTGTGACGTTGGCTAATCGCGATGTTGGATTTTATACCGTGGAAACATTCAACACAGTTACAGGTTGTAAGTCGGGCCCGATCACGAATCAAGTGCCGGATGGAAGAATATTCCCTGCCATCAGCATTACTTCGACACCTTCGCACAATTGTAGTGCCGCCAAAACTGCCGATGGTACAATCACTGCAACAGTGACGAACGGTGGCTCTACTTTTTCTTACGCGTGGTCTGCGGTGGCACCTGCGTCAGCGATCACAATTGGGAGCAATAACTCGAATCAGCAAACTGCCATCCACGTAGGCGGGCCAAGCAATGCCCCTAATTCATATCAGGTGCTCGTAACCAATACAACTACGGGTTGTCAAAATACAAATGTTGGGCAGGTTGGCGATGCAAGCACCAAGCCGACACTCACGCTGCAGTCATTTCCGAATACGATCTGCGCGCTGCTTCCGGGTGGCCCAGCCTCGTTCAACGGGCATCTCGATGTAACTGCGGTAAATCATCCGTTCCTCGGAACAAGCGCCATCACTTACCAGTGGTTCAATGCTGATCCGACCACAGGCGTTGTAACCGGACCAAACAACTCATCAACCACATCGGTACTCAGCAATCTTGACAATGGAAAATATGGCGTGAGCGTCACAATAAGTGATCTGGGTTGTACCTCGAACATCAAGGTGGATGAGGTGCTGGATAATAACGTGCCAGTTGTTGTGTCCACCAACACCGATCCATCGACAAATTGTACTACGGCTCCGAATGGACTTGCGGAAGTAACCGCTCCCCTCGGTGCATCGATTCGATACCAGTGGTACAACGGTTCGGTAGTTGACCCGGCACAACTTTTTGCGGGAAAAACTAACGCACTGCTTGGTAAT
>CBHROW010000273.1:0-7496 GCA_966080355.1 uncultured Chryseosolibacter sp. | reverse complement strand
GTCTGTGCATGCTTTGTTAGCTAATGTACTAAATGAAATGTTTAGTTTTCAGTCTGTTACAAGTTTATCAAC
The DNA here is from genome assembly GCA_966080355.1 of uncultured Chryseosolibacter sp. Taxonomy (GTDB): domain Bacteria; phylum Bacteroidota; class Bacteroidia; order Cytophagales; family Cyclobacteriaceae; genus Chryseosolibacter. Next base: position 7,424 of record CBHROW010000273.1, on the reverse strand, counting down.
ATTCGCAGAGTATGTGTATAACGTACATGTGGGTATTTTTGGTTGTTGGTGCATGTGTATAAGTAGTGAGTAGTCAACATGGTTGTTGAGAATGTTGTCGGTTTTGCCGGATTGGATAGGAAGTTTTCGTTTTCGAAATTTTGTCCACATGATTTCTAGTCGGTTATCAACAATGTTGGAAGTTCAATTTCGAAGTTGGCTTTAAGGTTATTGATGATAGAACCCTTTGGATCTTTGATGTAATAGATCTTTTCCGGTTCCTCGTTGAGCAAATAGTTGCCAGCATCCCATCTCATATTGTTATTCCTGTCGATCACAACGCGGATAATGTATTCTCCTGGGGGAAGGTCCTGGAACTTGCCGGTTGTGGCTCCATTGATTTGTTTGATGATGCTAAGCTGCTTGTCGAGTAGTTGAACAACGATATTTTTGTGCTTGGTTTTGATGTTGTAAAGGAATTCTGATAGATCTGCAATTTGCAGTGGCTTGATGTTCTGTATTTGTTTGGCGGAACTGTCTTGCTCAATACTTATGAATGCTGCAATATGAAGATGGAGCTCGTTTTTGCTCGGTAATGGCTGTTCTTTGGGGGTTGGCGCTTCGGGATCTATGAAGAATACGTCTCGCGGTACTTTTTTATCGATGCTGATTTTCTTTTCGATGGGATCCCAGGAAAGGTCGTTTGGTGTGAATGATATCCGTGTGAGCGAGTCTTTAATGAAAAAGATGCTGTCGAGGTTAAATGTAGAGACCGGTTTTGTGAAGGTGATGTCTGCATGAATGACTCCTTTTGAAGCAATGATGTATGTTTTGCCAATGGTCATTTGGAATTTTTCTTTTTCCACGTCTTCGGTTCTGAACTTAGCGTAAAGCGTGGTGTCGATCGAAGTTCCTGTGCTATCGATCGCAGTGAAATTTATTCGTACACTGTCTGTTATGTTAGCGGTTTTGTAGAGTTTAACAGTTGCTCTGTCTTCGCCATATCCGTAGGAGAGGTCTGTGGAATCCGATGTTGTGATTTTATGTGTTACCGTAGTTTTGGATGTCTTGAGATTGAAGTAAGTGTTGTAAGGTCTTGCACTGGTGAGTTTGAGCGGACGAAGATCGAGACGTACTGCGGGAAGGATGATTTTCGAAGTGTCATTTCGAAGTGAAATTGCATTGGCGAGGAATGCGTATGATTCGTTTCGGGTGTCTACTATGAGGTTCTTGTTCTTGTCTTCGAAGGCGTAGAGATCGTAATCGCCTTGTTTGAGATAGTCTAATTTGAATTTGCCTTTTGGGTTTGTCCGTGTGAAGAGTGTTGCGGGATGCTTCAGAAAGTTAAATGTGTCATTGCGCGGTTGAGCTGCCACGATGACGTCTTTCATTTCTTGTTGTTTGAGAATATCGACGACTGTTCCGTCTATCGAAAGGGAGTCGAGATAGTTGCCGGTGCTGAATGCGAGGAGGAGATTTTTAACGGGATTTCGTTCAGTGATGTCTTGCACGGCATCCCGGAAATTCAATGAATAGGTTGTATTTGGCTGAAGGTCGTTTTTAAGTTCGATGGTAACGGTGCTGCGTTTGGCTTTGATGTCGTAATCCTTTCCGATTGATGGGGTGGTGATGAGTTGGTCTTTTGGATTGTTGACATTGATGGCCTCAGAGAATGTTAGGGTAATTGTTTTGTCATTGAAGTTAAGTTGCTCGCGATGGGGATTCGAAGAAATTAATTTAGGTGGGATGGTGTCTTTCGGTCCGCCTGTTGGCGAAGTTTGTTTAGCGCATCCAGCAATGAAGAGGAGTGCGATGAATGTTGGCGGTAGATATTTATTTATTGCGCTTTGCAACATAGATGATGCTCGAGTAGTTGTTGTTTTTAGCTCTGATGTTGGATCTGAGTCCGTTTAGAAATCCGTTGACTAAGTTAAATGGTGATGATGACTGCGTCCGATATTTTTCACTGAGCATGCTGACGTAGTATGCATCCAGTTTCATTGGGAGTTGTTGGATTATTGTCAGTTCATGTTTGTCAAGTAGCTGAGGCATGGTGCGTTGATCGAAGTGCCAGAGATGTCGTGGTACGTCCCATGCGGCCCAATGTTGTTGATACTTTTTGGCGTCATAGCTGTTGTGATTCGGAACAGCAATAAATATTGTACCATTTTTGTTGAGCCGGCAAATTAGCTGCGTGAGTGTTTCATTGAGATCGGCTATATGCTCGAGCACGTGCCAAAGGGTAATGGCATCGAATGATTCCGTAACAGATGCAAGCGATTGGTGAATGTGCTGCGATGTCCTGGTGATGGCGAGACTGCGAGCTATCGAAGAAGGTTCGACTCCTGAGACGCGGATGTTTGCCTTTTGACAAGTTTCGAGAAAGTAGCCGGTACCGCATCCATAGTCGAGCAGGCTGGATACCGGTGTCGTAAATTTCTTTACTTGAGTTAACTTCGAGCCGAGTGCCCAAGACCTGCTGATTTTATATATTTTGTCGACAAGATTTCTGGAATTGTCACTGTGGGATATATAAGAGTCTGATAGATAGTATCTGGCCAATTCATTATTCTGAGGTTGAGGATTAGTGAATAGGAATCCGCATTCTTCGCACTGATCTATTTTGAATGTTTCATGTGAAACGGTATAATCGATGCATTCTATTTTTTTGTGGAGGTTTTTGCTTCCGCAGATCAGGCATTCTTCAATAACATGCATCACTTTCCTAGGTAAATCGTAAGCACTGAAATGTCGGAAGGTGATACTCCACTAATGCGTGATGCCTGGCCGATAGTTTCGGGTTTTATTTTTCGGAGTTTTTCTCTCGCTTCTGACGACAATGCTTTCACCCGATCATAATCAAAGTCATTTTTGATCTTGAAGTTTTCGAGGTTTCCGATCTTTTGTGCGAGTTGTTCTTCTCGCTCAATGTAGGTCTCGTATTTCACTGTGATTTCTGTTTCTTCGATCACTTCGTCTGCGTATTCTGTTACAATTGTATTGAGTTCGGGTGATAAAGTTTGAAGGTCTCTCATACCAATGTGCGGCCTTTTAAGAATGTTCAACACTGGAGTCTTTTCAACAATCGTAGCGGTGCCGAGGCTCTCCAGGCGGTCGTTTGCCGATGTTTCAAGTCGATATTTTGCAAGTGATCTTTTGAGAGCTGCGATATGTTCTTTCTTGGATTGGAGTTTCTCGAACCTTTCGTGAGTAGCTAGACCGAGTTTATATCCAAATTCCGTTAGCCTGAGATCCGCGTTATCTTGTCTTAAAAGAATGCGATATTCCGCGCGGGAAGTGAACATTCTATACGGTTCCTGCGTGCCTTTATTGACGAGATCATCTATCAGCACGCCAATGTAAGCCTCAGAGCGTTTAAGGATAAAGGGTTCTTTTTCGTGAACTTTATTGTGTGCGTTGATGCCGGCTATTAGACCTTGACAGGCTGCTTCTTCATAACCTGTTGTTCCGTTGATTTGACCAGCAAAGAATAGATTTTCAATGCCGTGCGTTTCCAAAGTCATCTTCAACTGGGTCGGTGGAAAGAAGTCGTATTCTATCGCGTAACCAGGTCTGAACATTTTTGCGTTTTCGAAGCCGGGTATCCTGGTGAGCGCCTTGTATTGAACATCTTCTGGAAGAGAGGTTGAAAATCCGTTGACATAGATTTCAATTGTATTCCAGCCTTCCGGCTCAACGAAGATTTGGTGTCGGTCTCTTTCTGCGAAGCGATTAATTTTGTCTTCAATGGATGGGCAATAGCGGGGCCCAAGGCCTTTGATACGTCCTTGAAACATGGGCGATTTGTCAAAGCCTTTTTGCAGTTCCTCGTGAACGAAGTCGTTAGTGTAGGTGATCCAGCAGCTAACCTGGTTTTGCAACGGCCGTGTATCTGAAAATGAGAATTTTCCAGGGACCTCATCTCCTTTTTGTTCTTCCATTTTGGAGTAGTCGAGAGATCGGCCATCGATCCTGGGTGGAGTTCCTGTTTTCATTCTTCCAGCCTCAAACCCAAGTGAAACGAGTTGTTCGGTTATGCCTGTGGCTGCTTTCTCAGCCGTTCTACCTCCTCCGAAGTGTTTTTCGCCTATGTGAATTTTTCCATTGAGAAAAGTGCCATTGGTCAATACTACTGCCTTTGACCTTATCTCAATGCCCAAGCTGGTCTTTACTCCTACGGCCTTATTTCCCTCAACGAGTATCTCTTTTGCCATGTCTTGCCAAAAATCCACGTTTGGTGTGTTTTCGAGCGCAAGCCGCCATTCTTCAGAAAACCTCATACGGTCGTTTTGGGTTCTGGGACTCCACATAGCAGGTCCTTTAGATTTATTGAGCATGCGAAACTGAATCATAGACTTGTCTGAGATGATTCCTGACATCCCTCCTAGGGCGTCAATTTCGCGAACAATTTGCCCCTTTGCGACTCCGCCCATCGCTGGATTGCAGGACATTTGAGCGATGGTATTCATGTTCATCGTTACCAGCATCACTTTTGAGCCCATTTTGGCCGCAGCCGCAGCTGCTTCACAGCCAGCGTGACCCGCCCCAACTACTATCACATCATATTCATTGAACATGGTATTCGAATTCAGTCTTTTCGAAAATGGTTTCACGTGGAACCATGAATTTGCCCACAATTTTTATCCACATATCCACAAATGGTTTCACGTGGAACAACGATTCATCGTTTCCAGCGCAAAGATAGGCAAGCATCCTCTTTTTTGCGCATTTTGACTTTTTGAGCTTTTGACTTGTCTGAATAGCCAGCAAGATGAAGCACTCCATGAATGAGTACCCTGTGGAGCTCGTCTAAGAATGGAATTTGAAGGTCTTCGGCATTGTCCTTAACCCTGTCTACGCTGATAAATATATCTCCTTCTATATTGCCAGGCCGATCACTATTATCGAAAGTGATAATATCTGTTAAGGTGTCGTGAGCCAGATACTCCACGTTCATTTCGTGAAGTTCTTTGTCTGAGCAGAATACATAGTTTAGTTCAACCAAGTTCATGCGCTCTTTTTTGACGCAGGAAGCAATCCATTGCGAGGTTTTTCGGGGAAAAGGAAGCTTAAAGGAGATTGTCGGGCTGTGGAAGTTGACAGCAGCCATCAGGCATTCATGTAAAAACTTAGCTCTACAACGCGGCCACTGTCCTTGAATTCTACTTCGTCAGACAAGTGTTTCATCAAGAAAATTCCCCGACCTCCGGGCTTCTCAAGATTTTCAGGGGCAGTCGGATCTGGAAGGTTATCGAAGTTAAAACCGTCACCTTCATCCTTAACAATAAACTTGATCATGCTTTCTTTCAGATCAAGGCTCAGATGAACATTCTTCGACTTGTTATTATTGTTGCCGTGCTTGATAGCATTGTTTACCGCCTCCGTTACGGCAATCATGATGTTGCCATAGATATCATCATCCAGATGGAATCTGTCCTTAGCGTTGTCAATGAAACTTTCGATCATTCGAATGTTCTCAACCATTGACGGTACCTGAATGCTGATGGTATTCATTAAGACGATATCCTCATTTACTCGTTAGTGCCCATTCTCTTGAAGTATTCGCTGACTTCCCTCTTGTAATAAGGGTAAAGCTTCGGAGGAATGGTTTTTAGCAATTCTACTTCTTTTTCTTTTAGGCGCAAATATTCCTCGAAGGCCTTTGGAATTTCTTTTTCATAATCTTTAGCAGTTTCCCCTTTTCTTTCTTCATCCATGTCTTGTTCACGCATAGACTTCTCAGATTCAAGCAGCCTGGTGAGAATATCCTTTTGTCTCTTGATCAGCTGATCGGTCAACTGCTTATTCACGAGATCCATTTCGGTTTGTTCCATCTTTGCAGGCAGATCTCCCCCGGGAGTTTTTCCCTCATCTTTCATTTTATCCTGCATTTCCTGCAGTGCTCTCCGGATCCGCTCCTGCTCGGCCGCCATCTCCGCCAACTCTTCAGAAAGCTGCCGGCCGCTCTTTCCGCTATTTTTTAACTCCTGAATCTTTTGATTGAGTTGTTGTTGCATTTCGCTCAACGACTTCTGACCGTTCTTCTTATTCGATTTTTTCATCGATGGTTTTGAATTAGCCATCATTTGCATCATCATATCAAAATGGTCGTCAAGCATCAACGCGAGATTGTTAATCGAAGTCATTGTCATTTGCATTTCACTGGCAGCTTGCGGGCGTCTGCGTTCTCTATTAGATTCGATGGCTTTGTCTAAATGATCATTGAGGTCACCAATTTCACGCGTGATGAACGAACCCATCATGGGATCCTTTTTACCAAGAGCTAACAGGCTGTCTTCCAATACTTTAGCATCATCCTTGAGCTTCAGCTGCTGTTGGGCTAATAAATTGAATCGCGGATCGTTTTGCTGCAACTCATTAAATTCTTTCATCAGTCCCTCTTGATCAAATGACAGTTTAACAAGACCGTGAAGTATCTGACGGAGTGACTCCAGGTTTTGTTCTTCCATTTCCATCATCATGGAATTTTGCATACCCTCCATTTGCTCTTGCATCTGCTGCATCTTCTGAACTGCATTTTTTTGTGGTGCCTTAGATTTGCCCGGTTGATTCTGCTGAAGCATGTCTTTACTTTGCTGTTGCTGCTGCTCAACTTCATCCGTTTGTATCTCATCGGGCATGGGGTCATCCTTATCGAGCTCGTTGCCAAGTTTCTCGAGTTCTTTGATCTGTTCCTGCGTTTTATTGAAATCGTCCATTAGGTCTTGCTGCTCTTCAGCAAGTTTTTCGTTTTCACTTTTTTGCGACTCGGAACTTTTATTGTCTTGAGAATTTTTGTCGTTGTTGTCATTGTTCTCGTTTCGGTCCGAATCTTTCGTGTTTTGATCAGAGTCCTTGTTTTCCTTCGAAGATTTTTCATCCGCACGCTTCTTGTCTTTTGAGTCCTTTCCTTTCGAGTCTTTGTCGGAATTCTTCGAAGGCTTGCTCTCCTTTTCGAGATCTTCAGTCTTTGCGATTAGTTCTTTCTGATCATCGATCTGTTTCTTCAGATCCTTGATCGTTTGATCTAGTTTGAAGTCGTATTGAAGTTGTTTGAAAAGTTCCAGTGTGCGTTCAAGCTCTTTTTCGAGGTTGTCGGTCTTCTGACTCATTTTATCCAGGAGCTTCTGGATCTGCGACATGTCCTGATTTTCCTGAAGGAGTTTCTGAAGTTCTTCAAACAGCTTTTTTGTTTCCTCATCGAGGAGCTCGTTCATCAGCTTCTTGATCTGCTCTGCCTTCTGCTTGATACGCTCATCCTGTTCTGTGAATGCATCTTTTTTCTCTTCCAACAATTGATTTTCTTTCTGTAACTGCTCTACGATCTGGTCAAGTCCGGTCTTCTGCTGAATGATGTCTTCGAGCATCTTTTTGTCCTGCCAGTCGAGGGTTTGCTTTCCTTTCAGGTTTTGGTTTGCCTGCTCGATCTGATCCTGGAGCTTGGT
>CBHROW010000272.1:0-7556 GCA_966080355.1 uncultured Chryseosolibacter sp. | reverse complement strand
CCGCGTGTACCGGAAACTGACAGGTGTGCAGGTACAAACTATTCAAAGGAACGCTATCGCGGTTACGCGCACAGAGTTCCTCGACTACAGTACCTTCCAGTTCCTGAGAAGCCCGGATGAATATCAGGTTGAGATCGTTCAAACCAATTCTTCTTCTTGTCCGATTACTTCAGGGTTGAAAGATCTTACTGTCCCGCATCCTGTGTTCGCTCAGGTTGGTTCGACTTCGCGCTCATATCCTGACATCGCATCGGGTAAATTACAAGTGATCAACTTCAGTGGAAGCGCAAACCCGTTCGATGTGCGCATCGAGCTTGACTCTGCAGCGTCTTTCAGCTTGCCGTCTTTCGAAACATCATGGGAAGAAGTGCAGGTGAACACCAACAGCCAGTTTGAGAAGAAGTACGAGAATATTCCTCCGGGCCGTTACCTCGTGCAGGTGCAGGATACGTTGGGTTGTGTGTTGGAATTCATCGCACGTGTTGAAATGGATCAAACCGTTTACATCCCGAACATCTTCACACCGAACGAGGATGGTTCAAACGATACGTTCTTTATCCGAAACCTTCCAAGCGACAAAGCAGAACTTGTTGTGACGAGCCGCTGGGGTAAGGAAGTCTATCACTCGAAGAGCTATCAGAACAATTGGAAAGGAGAGGGCGCGGCAGATGGCGTTTACTTCTATCACTTGTCTATCGATGGCAAAGACCCGATCACGGGTTGGGTGGAGATATTGAGGGGACAAAAGCCGTGAGTGCATGGCTTCACACTTCAGGCCACACGCTTCGCGTAAATCCGTCACTGCCTGTAACGTGCAGCGTGAGGCGTGCAGCCTGAGTTAAGTGCTGGTGCGATTTGATTCATCTCAGGTCCTGCAGGAACCTCAACGTATCCACCTGGTCAGCATAATCCCACACATGCGGACGTTGCGCTTCACCGAATGGAATCGAATTTGGTGTCGTCCTTCCAACAACACATTGCAATTTGTCTTTGCTTTCGTGGAGTTTCAGCGCGAGATCATTTTCATTCTCATAAAACTCGTAATACACAACCGATATCGGTGAGACAAGTCTTGTACTTTCTTCAAACAGTACAAATCCTGAATCGAGGAAAGGGGCCTTGTTCACGAGCAGGATCGATTTCTGATAATCGTAGTTGTTGTGGTATTTGTGATGGTGCAGCACATTTGCATGGTCGATCCATGCTGCAAGAATGCGTGTCACATCATAACCTTTCGGCACGAATATCTTCGACACATTGCGACACCCCAATCCGAAGTATTGGAATACATCGGTGCCTAGCGTCTTCAATTCCACTTCACTTTCTTTTCCGGTGAGCGCGGCAACAGATGTTCTATTTTTTCGGATGATGTTCGGATACTTTCCAAAGTAATAATGAAAATAACGTGCAGCGTTGTCGCTTCCCGTGGCGATGACGGCATCGAAATTTTTGAGCTGTTCCTGGAAGTGAACGCGGGTGGCATATCGTGGTTCAATGGCGATCAGCATTTCCGCCATGAACATCGGAAGCACTTTGTCTTTGGAAGACAGCTTGATGATAATTTCATGGCCACTGATCAGTACGGCAAGAAAATCATGAAAACCCACCAGCGGAATGTTGCCTGCCATTACCACGGCCACGCGCTTGCCGGAAATTGGCTCAAGCCTGTAGGCACTTGTCCATTTCATCAGTTCTTCAACTTGCAGGTACTGTTGAATTCCTTTCAGGGCCAAATCGATGCTCTCTTCGGTGAACCATGAATTTTCATTTTTAGCGCGAATGACCAGTTCTGTTTTGGCTGCTTTATCGATTGCGGAGAGTGAATTTCCCAGTTTTACAAACGCTTCAATTCTATCGTTAAGATCCATAAACTTTTAGCCGCCCTCCGTTGTTTTGCAGGATGATATTTTGCAAGTATTTTTGTGAAATTAAAGGGTCAAAAGTAGGAAAAGCATGGCAATAATGATCACGGACGAATGCATCAACTGTGGTGCGTGCGAGCCGGAATGTCCCAATACAGCAATTTATGAAGGCGGTCGCGAGTGGAACTGGGCGGGTGGTACCAAGCTTGAAAAAGTCGAACTCGAAGATGGAAGTGCCGTTGATGGAAAGGCTCCACAAACCCCCGTTTCCAATGAATTCTATTATATCGTTTCGGGAAAATGCACGGAGTGCACCGGTTTTCACGAAGAACCGCAATGTGCCGCAGTTTGCCCGGTAGATTGCTGCGTCCCTGATCCTGACATGGTCGAATCAAAAGAAGAACTCCTTGCTAAGAAAGCCTGGCTGCATCAAGAAGTCGAGCAAAGCTAATTAGGTATTGGCATTAAGAAATACAGTCTGAGCTCATTGTAAATTTCGGTAACCAACATTGGTGGAATTTTCAATTTTTGCCAGAACCTAATTCCCAATGCCTGATTCCTAACTCCCAATGCCTAGCGCATTCTCGCCCGTTTGATCAGATAGGTTTGAAGAATAGTACTGAAGTCAGTCCTTACATCCGCTTCAACAAAATCGATCTTATATTGATTGCATCTCATTTTCAACGCATGGTGAAACTTGCGGGCTTCCTCGCGATAGTGCGACTTTACGTCACCGGGGTTGAGTTTGATTCGCTCACCCGATTCAAGATCGATGAACTCCATCGGACGATCCTCAAATTCAAATAGTAACTCAGTTTGATTATCCATCACGTGGAAAACGATCACTTCATGTTTGTTATGCTTTAAATGCTGAAGTGCTTTGAATACCTCATCGGTGTTTTCGCCACCATCGAACATATCGCTGAATAGCACAACGAGCGAGCGCTTGTGGATCTTCTCGGCAATTTCATGAAGCACGTTGCCTACACGCGTGTTCTTTTGGGTTGGCGTTCGATCAGGAACTTTGCTTAACAACGTGAAGATCTTATCTAAGTGACTTGGCGTTGACCGTATTTGCGTAAGCGTTTCAATCTGATCTGAAAAAAGGCAAAGCCCGACAGCATCTCTTTGTCTGGTGAGCAGGTAGCTCAGGGCCGAAGTGGCGTATACGCTGAATCGGATCTTCGACTTGGTCTCGGCAGGGTAATACATGGAAGGCGAGGTGTCGATCGCGATCAGGCAGCGAAGGTTGGTCTCTTCTTCATAGCGTTTGGTGAACAACCGGTCTGTTCTGGCATACACTTTCCAATCGAGGTGACGCGTGCTTTCACCTTCGTTGTATAACCGGTGCTCGGCAAATTCAACGGAAAACCCATGGTAGGGCGATTTATGCAAACCTGTTATAAAGCCTTCGACCATCTGTCTGGCCAGAAGCTCAAGGCTTACATTTTGTGCGATTTCATTCAACCGGATGCTCACAATCTCTCCTAATTTGAATATTTTTCGGCCGTTTTTGGCCTGATGTGTAAAGGTGAACCAAACTAAATTATTATCACTTAGTTTGCAATCCTAAGCCAAAATACTATCTTCGATAGAACCAATACATTAAACCTAACTCTAAATTGAAGGATTGTGGAAGAAAACAAGACAAATGGCAGGGATGAAATCTACTCTACCAAAGTAAAAGCTGGGAAAAGAACCTACTTTTTTGACGTCAAATCAACTCGCTCGAACGACTATTACCTGACCATCACTGAAAGCAAGAAGCGATTCAAAGAAGACGGTTTTACGTACGAAAAACACAAAATTTTTCTATACAAGGAAGACTTCAACAAGTTTATCGAGGCGCTCAATAACACGGTGAACCATGTGAAAACAGAACTGATGCCAAACGTAGACTTTACCCAGTTCGACCACGCTCCCGAGCGCGAGGAAGCCGAAACAACACCGGCCGGCCGCACCGAGATCGACAGCGAATTAAAGTGGGATTAACTTATTTTGTAGACCTATACCTAACCCAAAGCCCCAGAGTGATCCGGGGCTTTTTGTTTGCACTCCTTGATCGATGTCCATGAACATGCCCGGGTCCGTATGGAACTTTGAAGCCTGAACTTTATATTTGCGCCCTTAATTCAGGATTATGGCATTACAGTGCGGCATTGTTGGACTTCCAAATGTGGGCAAATCAACGTTATTCAACGCGATCTCAAATAACAAGGCCGAAGCAGCCAACTTTCCATTTTGTACCATTGAACCGAACGTGGGCATCATCTCCGTTCCCGACAATCGGCTGAAGATACTCGAAGGACTGGTTAATCCCCAGAAAGTTATACCTACATCGATCGAGTTTGTCGATATCGCTGGACTCGTTAAAGGGGCCAGCAAGGGTGAAGGCCTTGGCAACCAATTCCTGGCAAATATCCGCGAAGTTGACGCCATTGTCCATGTTGTCCGCTGTTTTGAGAACGACAATATCGTTCACGTAGCCGGTAAGGTTGACCCTGTTGGCGACAAGGATGTTATCGATACCGAACTTCAGCTTAAAGACCTCGAATCGATCGAGAAGAAGATCGGCCGCGTTGAGCGCACGGCAAAAAGTGGCGATGTGAAAGCGAAAAAAGAATTGACAGCACTTCAGCGTTACCGCGAAACATTGTTGGCTGGGAAAAATGCCCGGTCGGTGCAAATGGACGAAGAGGAAAAAAAGGCGGTCGAAGATCTCCAGCTTCTTACGGCCAAGCCGGTGATTTATGTAGCGAACGTTGATGAAGGGTCGGTGCACACCGGTAATAAATATGTGGATGCGTTGCGAGCTCATGTTAAGAATGAAAATGCAGAGGTCGTAGTGATCAGTGCTGCGATCGAAGCTCAGATAGCGGAACTGGACAATGAGGCCGACCGCAAGGTATTCCTCGAAGAGTATGGCCTGACCGAGTCTGGTCTAAGCAAGTTGATCCGGGCTTCCTACCACCTGCTAGACCTCATTACATACTTCACAGCCGGGGAGAAAGAGGTGCGGGCATGGACAATTCACCGCGGCTGGAAAGCACCTCAGGCTGCCGGGGTTATTCACACTGATTTTGAAAAGGGCTTTATTCGGGCGGAGGTAATAAAACTAGCTGATTATCAGAAATATAAGTCCGAACAAGCTTGTAAAGAGGCAGGTAAAATGGCCGTTGAAGGAAAGGAATATGTAGTGGCTGATGGTGACATCATGCATTTCCGCTTCAATGTCTAAAGATTCCATACTTGGCCCTCCGATCTTTCTATTTTTTTATTAGCTTTATAAACCGCTCAGTTTCAGTATAAAGCGGGCTTGTAGGTTTAGCATTTTTTAGCCCCATTTTAATTTTTTTGAGGTTTGAGAACCAGGATCATTTTTTCACTGAAGAACAGGGGAGCTTACGTTCCATTCCACCATCAATACCTGATCGCCCAGGTTATTAAAGGTCTATTGGTTTTTGGTCCGGACAAGTCATTTCTCGATTTCAATCAATTCAATTTTTCAGGATTAAAAGGCCAAACCAAGGTAAGCCGTAAGGGATTGCATTATTATTCATCTAAAGTCACCCTGGTTTTTGCGTGCTCCGATAAAACGTTCCTCGATTATTTCCTGGCTCAGGTTTTTAAGCAAAAGGAGATCATTGTGGGCAACCTGCATCTGTCTCCCGAAGCTACCGAAGTGGAAGAACCGGTACAGATCGGTGATGAGGCGCGCTTTCTGTGCATTTCGCCAGTTGTGTTGATCCAGGCGTCATTCAACGATGAGCGCAGCAAGAAATTTGTTCCACCCGACAGTGATGAGTTTTCCGATTTATTGTACGAGTCAACGCTTTCACGGATGGAAGCAACAAAGCGATATACCCCGGAGCAACTCGCTGCATTCTACAAATTTCAAATCGTTCCGGATCACGATTATATCCAGCGCATTCAATCCACGCACAAGAAATTCGCACGCATTTACCCGCTTTTCGATAACGACATCAAATTCGAAGTTCGCGGCTACACTTTTCCTTTCACGCTTTATGCTGCGCGTGAGGTCCAACAATTCGTTTACGAAAATGGACTGGGTTATTTCACCCATAAAGGCTTCGGCATGCTCGATATTTCCAACAACGACTCCATTCAACGGCCGACCGAGCAGGAGATGAGCTACGCTTAACGTTGATTTTTTTCGAGACTCAGGTATCCAACCAAAAGATCTGCATGAGGACGCAGAGATCTGTAGTACACAAAAATTTCATAATGATTTTCCGTCTGGAAATGCGTTCCTTCAAGCTGAAAAGGCTGAATCGACTTTGACCTCACGTAATACTGATAATCGTACCAGCCTTGGCGCAAGAGCACGGTGGCATGGTATTCATTGTTTGTACTGTCAAACGTCATTCGGTTCTGCGCATCCTGATTCCAATAATTGAATGCACCGGTCACGAACACATCTCCGGCAAGCTTGGGCGAGGCCAATGTGAAAGTGACATTCGCATAATTTGAAAACGAAGCATCGCGATAGTCATAATTGTCGACAATATATCCGCCATCGAGATCAGCATACTGCGCGTACGATTGACCTTGACGTGATTTGTCTTTCGCGATGTAGATCTCATAGGGTTTTACATCCTTGCGAACGCGCGCAACATTTCTGCCCGGGGAATTGAGCGATCGCATATCGAAGAACCGAAACTCATTTCCACCCTTGAACATTTTTTGTTCATCGAAGAACCGGTATTCCAAACGTTTTTCGATCTCGCGAACAAAGCTCGGTTTGATCATGGTGGCCTGATTGTCCCAGCGTTGATTTTGACGGATCGTGACGTTCACACTCTCCAGCGGATTCAGCACTTCCATCCCGTTATAGCTGACAACAAAATTGATTTGCTGATTGAGAGAGGCCACACTACTTGCCCCCACCAGGTTTCGCTCTGTGCCGATAGCCATCTTCGTATCGTAGATCATAAAACGCCTCGACAGCACGATGTCTTCCTTGCTGCTGGCGCGATAAACTACAACCACATAGTTGCCTGGAATTTTTACCTGCGGAAGTTGGAAAGTATAGTGAACGTACGGAATATGCGTGTCGACTGAGAATTCGAAGGTAAGGATAGAGAATTCATTGAAGTCGTTCAGGAAATCCAGGTCTTGTAGCATCGACTGTGACCAGTCCTGGTTGCAATGGACGATCCGCGCGTAATACGAATCGCGTGCTGGCCTCAAATCATCGAATTCCAGCTGAAGATTGTTCTCACCGATCTTCGCTACCGCGGGAAGCAAATTGGCACGTGGGTCCGTTGAATTAGGATGGAGCATAACCGTCTTTATCTCTGGCTCGTAGGTGCGATCTGCTAGCGCAAGTTGCTTCGCCTGACCACTGGAAGAAGTGGTCGCCAGGGGGGTACACCCCTCAAACAAAATTGGTGACGAACACAATAATAAAAGTGTGAGGATCAGAAGGTTACTTTTCATAAATTTCAGCACTAAACATACATATACTTCCACCCTTTTAAAGTGTGCGGGAGTCTAAATGTAAAACGGCCGTACATACGGAATCATGCTCAGCGAAAACGAGCTAATATCAGGGTGCCGGGATGGTAGGAGCAGCTTCCAGAAGGCGCTGTATGATCGTTATTGCCGTAAGATGATGGTGGTGTGTATGCGTTATTCAAAAACGACCGCTGAAGCTGAAGATATATTGCAGGA
>CBHROW010000271.1:0-7590 GCA_966080355.1 uncultured Chryseosolibacter sp. | reverse complement strand
CGAACGGAGAGTTCATGATCATATCTTTGATCACGCCAACGATATGGAACTCCTGATCGACCTCCCACGCCATGTTCTTCCACCTGATGGCTTTGCCTACGGGATCTTTGATCTTCATATATTCAGCAGCAGCTTCATTGATGATAAATCCCGCGGAATCACTTGCGATGTCCGGTGAGAAATCGCGGCCCGCTACAAACTGCCATCCTACCGTGCGGCCGAATTCCGGAGAGACATTGAGCGTTGCAAAGTTTGCCTGGAAGTTCGGGTCTTTACCTTCCCAGCTGAAACCTCCGTTGTGAGACCACGTGCCCGTGAGGTCACCGCCAGATTCACCGATCTCGCTCACCACGCCAGTCTTTTTGAGCTCAGCCCTGAGTGCATCGCGCTTTTCATCAAACGCATTTGATTTCTTGCGTATAGAGATCAATCCCTCGCGATCGTAGCCGACAGGGCGTTGTTTCACAAACATGAGCTGCTGATAGATCTCTGCGGTACAAATGATGAGCATCACGGAAACAGAAAATTGAACGATCACAAGAATTTTACGCGGAATAGATCTGAAGCGACCATGACGCATCGAACCTTTCAATACACTTACCGGCTTGAATGATGACAGATAAAGGGCAGGGTAACTTCCGGACACGAATCCCGTGAGCAAAATAAAAGACAGGCAAGCCAGCCAGAACATCGCGTTGGTCCATGGAATCAAAACACTTTTGCCGGCAATTTGATTGAACCACGGCAGCGAAACGAAAGTGATGGCAACAGCAAGGAGAAATGCAAAGATCACCACGAGAAATGACTCGCTGAAAAATTGCGCGATCAGCTGCGAACGGATCGATCCGATGGTTTTTCTGATGCCCACTTCCTTCGCGCGTTTTTCCGAGCGTGCGGTGCTCAGGTTCATGAAATTGATACACGCTAACAGCAGAACGAATACACCGATGGCTCCGATGAACCACACCAGCTGAATTGGTCCAGACTGAAGCTGTCCCTCTTTATAATTCGAATACAAATGCCAATCACGCATGGGGTGAAGTAAAATGTCATAGTCATATTGCAGTTCGTTTTTCATGTAGTCGAGATTTGCGATGGCCTTCATCTCGGCTTTCCTGATATTCGCGCCTGCCTGTGCCATGGTGACATTGGGCGCAATTTCTACATAGCACCAGAGAAAATGATTGCTCCATCCCTGTTTGCTGACATACGAAGCATCTTTGAGGAAGAACTTCCAGGGTTCAAAAAATTGCAGTCCATGAAGCTCTGTGTTTTTCGGAAAGTCTTTGTAAACACCTGTCACGGTGACTTCCGTTGAATTGTTCACCTTCATCGCTTTCCCGATCGGATCTTCGTTTCCAAAAAAAGCCTTCGAAGTAGTCTCGGAGATCATGATCGCGTGCAGGTCGTTGAGGCCGGACCAGTTGCCATAAACCATTTCGAATGAGAACATTTCAGGAGCTTCCTCACCAATGTATAGTCCTCTGCGAATGATCATTTTCTCGGGCGTTGACAACACTGCTTCAAATCCTCCCGGCCCTGAGATCGGAACAACGTGTTTGAAGTTTTGTTTGTACGTTGTCTCCAATTCTTCGATCAGTGGATAGGGAAGATATTTTTGTCCCTGGTAATATTTACCTTCGAAGGTACCGGCTTTCATCACGAGCGCGATGCGATCATAATTTTTAAAGTAAGCGTTGAAAGTGAGCTCATCGTGAACCCAAAGTCCGATGACGAGAGCAACGGCCATACCGAGGGCGAGCCCCGAAATGTTCAGTGCAGAATAGCCGAGGTTACGCGAAAGATTGCGCAGGCCGACTTTGAAATAATTTTTATACATAGGAAACGGGTTTGAACGGAACGCCTTGAATGACTTGATGAACTCCGGCCTGAAGTACCGCAGCACCTGCCAGGTGAAGATCCATTTTGCTTTCTTCGGAGACTCCCGATAGTTTTTGGTGAATAATTCTGTCAGGTCGCCTTCGATCTCATCGATATAATCTTCGCGACAAAACCAACGCAGGAACGATATGGCTTTCTTCGGAGGCTGCATCAGCTGAAGGATATTTTCGGGATCTCGGCATAAAGACTGGTGCGCATTTCATATTGGGCATCGAGAACTTTCTTGCCGAGCGCTGTGATCTGATAATATTTCTTTCTGCGGCCTCCGCGCTCATCGGTAATGCCACCGAAATTCGAGCGAACCAGGCCTTTTTCGTCCAGTCGTTTGAGCGCTACGTGGACCGCGCTGATGTTGAATTTCCGCGCAAGCCTGACTTCGAGATTTTCAAGGATTGACACACCATACGCCTCCGGGTGCAGGGCGGCAACCATCAGCAAAACAAGCTCTTCGAATTCGCCAAGGGACTGATCTTTCATATCTATTTACTTAACAAACGTGAAAATAATCAATTTGTTTCACATTTGTTAAATAAATTGATGTGCAGGTCATTTTTTTGCCGCGGGGGCGCGGAGACACGGAGAAATGCACGGTGGCCACGAAGGCACAAAGACACAAAAAATTATTTTTTCGTGCGTGCTGTTAATTAAACAGGACGATGACCTTTTTAAGGCAAAATAAAACCCGGATTACCAACAATTTCTATTTTTTAAGTCTGTTCTCTTTTTTTATTCCAGCGGTGTCTTCAACTCCTATGTTGCAATACAGATAGCATTAGCGCTTTGTAACAACCGGTCGCCACCCTTAAAAGATTTTGGCGTACCTTACAGTGGAGTCTTAAACTATGTTCATCCGAAACGCCAGACCAGAAGAATTTCACCGGATCGGTCAGTTGATGGTTAAAGTATACTCAGCGCTTGAAGGCTTTCCAAAGCCCCATGAGCAGCCTGCGTATTATGAATTGTTGGCAAACGTAGGGCACCTCGCAACGAAGCCAGGTGTTGAAATATTTGTTGCAGTGAATGGCGATCGAATTGCAGGTGCGGTGGTCTATTTTGCCGAAATGGCGTCTTATGGCTCTGGAGGAACTGCTACTCAAGAAAAAAATGCTGCAGGTTTTCGATTGCTGGCTGTAGACCCAGCCACCCGAGGTGAAGGTATTGGCAAAAAACTTACCGAATATTGTATTGCCAAGACGCGCGAAAAAAAAATCGCGCAGCTCATCATTCACACAACGATGGCCATGCAAACCGCCTGGGGAATGTACGAGCGATTGGGCTTTCAAAGATCAGAAGACCTCGATTTCATGCAGGGCAACCTGAAGGTTTTCGGGTTCCGACTTAAACTTACAAACGCAATAATGGCATGAAATTCTTTGTCGTACTCATCTCTGCAGCATTCATTTTGAATTGCATGTCAGGAGACAACTTCAATTCAAAGAAGCGAAACGACATTAAAACGGAGATCAGGAAACGCTCGATCAATATTGTGATGACATCCGCGCAAAAGGACTTTATGCTGAATTTCCCTATCTCGACAGCACAGCGGAATTTTACTGGGTTCCTCCAGGTTACGTAAGCGCACTCTCGTACGATACGATCCGCAAGATCCTCAGGCAAAATGCCCCGGCACTTACTTCAGTTGATAACCGGTGGACATCACTTCGGATTTTTCCGCATTCGTCAACACTGGCATCATACACCGGAACGTTGCACTCGATCGTTACCGACACGTCAGGCAGAAAAATTGAGACCGATCTGATCGAGAGTGGAACGGTGATCAAACGCGATGACCGGTGGAAGTTACTCAATGGTCAAACTGCTGTTATCAATAAATAAGTCGGTCAATTCACGACATTACAGGTAATGAAAAAATGCTTACCTTAACTTAACAGCAACCCCGCAGTATGAATTGGAAATTGATCTTTCAGCTTTCCCTTTTTGGCCTTGCCATGGGGATTGCCACCGTGTTTTATATTCCATCCAACATGGAGCTTTTCTACTGGCTCGGCATTTTCGTCTACTGCGCTTACGTGATAGGACGAAAGGCTGAACAAAAGTATTTCCTTCATGGATTCATGGTTAGCATGGTCAATAGCGTTTGGATCACTTCATCACACATTATCCTTTTCGATAACTACATCAGCAACCATCAGGAAGAGGCAGCGATGATGAGCGGGATGACAATGATTGCTCCACAGGTAATGATGGCCATCACCGGGCCGATAGTAGGTGCGGTCTCCGGCTGCGTGTTGGGCTTGTTTTCATTTTTCGCTGCGCGCGTGCTAAAACGCAGGGCATCGAAAAGCTTCTGACCACGACTGTGCAAAAGCTTGCATCGGTCAACGATTGATTTCAATTGACGTGAAATCGCTACCTTCGCACTAACCCATTCAAATCCCCCTTTCGATTGAAATACGTTAAGATTGAAGGTGGCGCCAAGCTAGGAAAATTCATTTCGCCCATGCTTGCCACATTAAGTGATGAACCCGCGTTCGATGATCCTGCCTGGGTTTTCGAGATCAAGTGGGACGGCTATCGGGCCATTGCTGAACTCGATGGAAGCAACTCCAAACTCTATTCACGCAATGGCTTGTTGTTCGATAAAGCCTATCCCAAGGTTTTCGAAGCGCTGACCAAAATCAAAAAAAAAGCGGTGCTTGACGGAGAAATTGTAGTGTACGATAAGTCAGGAAAGCCAAGCTTCCAGGCCATTCAGAATTACAATGCGCGACAAAATGCTCCAATCCAATTTCAGGTTTTCGATTGCCTCATGCTCGATGGGAAGGATCTCACGGCAAAACCGCTGATCGAGAGAAAAGCACTCTTACAGAAATTTTTGCCGGAGTCCGAGATCATTCGATACTGCGAGCACATCCAGGAAGAAGGGACTACGTTGTATGCGCACGCTTCGAAAATGGGCCTTGAAGGCATTATCGCCAAAAAAGCAGATAGCCGGTACGTTGTAGGTAAGCGCACAAAAGACTGGTTGAAGATCAAAAATGTGATGGTCGATGATTTCGTGATCATCGGCTGGACTGATCCGCAGAAAAGCCGGAAATATTTCGGAAGCTTATTGCTGGCAAAGAAAGAAAATGGAAAACTGATCTTCGCGGGTCAGGTAGGCACCGGATTTACAGACCGAAGCTTGAAAGAGCTTTACGAAAAGATCAAAATCAAAGAACGACATACCGCACCTACGAGCGCTGCATTTAAAGTGACACAAGACATGCATTTTGTCGATCCATTCTATGTAGCTCAAATTCAATACACAGAAATCACGGCCGATGGACACGTGCGGCATCCGAGCTTCCTCGGACTCCGCATAGACAAGAGTGCCTGATTACTTGCCTCGCAGCTGGTAACCTGTGCGCAAGAAAATATTTTTAAACTCAAACAAAGGGATCAACGGTTACATTCGTGGATGCCGAAGTACTTATGCATGTAAGCGGGAACACTAATATGTAGGCATGTTTCCGCATAATCCTCTCAAAACAAACTTCGGATTTTTTCGAACACAATTAAACGCGTTAGAGGCATTTCTTTGAACCAACCAAGGAAACTGTTTATTATTATGGACGCAAAATCGCAACGCGCAATCAGGAATCGCATCAGTATCGTGTACGGAATCAACGCGCTTGTTGCATTCGTGATCACTTTGGCGGGTTTTTTATCGTGGCTTTGCAAGTGTTTTATTGGCCTTGCAGATTTTTCATGGCAGGCCGCTGTCGCAATTGCAATAGGCCTTCTCGTACTTGGCGCAGTTGCTTATGCCATCCTAAGCGTGGTTTGGGAAGAGCTGGACAATGACCAACTGACTCACCAGTTGAACGAATGAGGATTTCGAAAAGGAATGCTACTCAGAGCGCTTCAGGAGTGCCATGTAAAAACCATCGAATCCCTCACTCGGCCAAGTTCTTCTTTCGTCAAGAAGCTCAAATTGATTGGAACGGCTTTCGAGGAACCTTTTCACCTGGTTTTCATTTTCGGAAGTAAGAATACTACAGGTGGAATAAACCATAAGCCCCCCGGGTTTCACCATCATACAATAATCGTTGAGAATGTGTTGTTGTAGCTCTTTGACTTTTTCAATGAAGTCGGGAGAGAGCTTCCATTTTGCATCGGGATTGCGCTTGATGACACCCATACCGGAACACGGTACGTCCAGCAACAGCCTATCCGCAGAATTCTCGAGTCGCTTGATTGTCTTTGACGATTCGATCACCCGCGTTTCCATGTTGCTAACCCCCGCCCTGCGCGCACGCTTCGAAAGCTCATCAAGTTTCCAGGTTTCGACATCCATCGCGATGATCCTTCCTTTGTTTTTCATCAGCGCTGCCAGGTGCAGCGTTTTACCACCAGCTCCTGCGCATGCATCGATCACGCGCATGCCGGGTTCAATTTTCAAATAAGGGGCGATAAGCTGTGATGCTGCGTCCTGCACTTCAAAGAGACCTTCTTTGAAAGACGGTGTTCCAAAAACATTTTGTCTTTCATCCAGCACCAGCGCTTCTTGAAAATCAGGATGCGGAAATGTTTTTACGTTCTCATCCTTCAGCTTGTCATGAAGGTCGCGTTTTGCAATTTTCAAGGTGTTGACGCGGAGAACAACGGGCGCTTCTTCATTGAGCGCGCTGAGCTCACGATCCCAGAATTTTCCGAGCTCACGCTCACCGAGTTCATCAAGCCAATCGGGAATCGACTCCCTCACTTTTCGAATATTGCGCGCTTTCTTTTCCTCGTCTTTCACTTTGGAAATTGAAACTCCGCGGAATTCATCCCACGCAGGCAGATCGATGCTGTGGAGTATACACCAACCTGCCAGCAGCTTCCAGTAATCGTCACCTTTTGCCTCGGTGATCCGCTTGAGCAACAAATACCAGCGAACAATATCGTAAGTAGTTTCAGCAATAAAACGCCTGTCGCGGGCGCCCCACTTCGGGTTCGACTTCAGAACCTTTTCGATCACTTTGTCGGCATAACGTTTCGATCCGAAAATGGAATCGAGCGATTGGATAACGGCTTCGGAAGTAGAGCGATGAAGTCTCATGGTGAGGGGCAAAAGTAATGAAAAAGTTGCGAGCTGTTAGCTGCGGGCTGCGAGCCGTTGTTTTCAAAGATTATAAGTTGCGCAGATAGTTTTTTGCAAGCCTAATTCCTAAATTTCAATGGAACCTTGATAAAATTATGAAACGGAGGAGCTTTCTTCACAAAACAACATTGGCAACGGCTTCGGTTTTAGCCGTGGGCCGCGCATCTGCAAATGCAATGAACCTCGCTGAAAAGCCATTCAAAGTGAACTTCGCCCCGCACGATGGCATGTTCAGCAACCACGCGGGAAAAAATTTTATCGACCAGATCAAGTTTATGCACGATCAGGGGTTTCGCGCAATTGAGGATAACGGCATGCTCGGCCGCCCCGTGGAAGAACAAGAAAGGATCGGCAAAGAACTTGCCCGCCTCGGAATGACGATGGGTGTGTTTGTCGTTGACGGGGGTGACAACTGGAAGATATCGCTCACTACAGGAAAACAGGAATTCAAAGACAATTTTGTAAACACCTGCAAACGCTGTGTTGACACTGCAAAACGCGTAAATGCAAAATGGATGACCGTTGTTCCTGGCTTCTTCGAACGAAATTTGCCAATCGGAATTCAAACTGCCAATGTGGTTGACGCATTGCGAAGAGGC
>CBHROW010000270.1:0-7606 GCA_966080355.1 uncultured Chryseosolibacter sp. | reverse complement strand
GGCCAAGCGGCCCCGGAGCGACAAAAGATTTAATAGAAGTGATGATGTTGGAAGTCCTGATGAGCTTTGCCCCGGACACTAGCTAGTAGCTGAAAGCTAAAAGGGACGGACCAGCTCTGCTGAACTTCGATAGCTTACGGGTCTCCGATGCCGAAGCATGTGGGTCTGGAGTTTCGCCTTTCAGCCTGGTTTGTATCTAAATCGTTGGGAATGCTTCAATAAAAATAGGTCATGACTCACTATGGGTGTTATCCAGTAGGGCGTAACCTTCATGCATTTGCGACTAAAAAATTATAGGCAACCCTGTGTAAACGTGGGCTGCCTATAATTACCTCCGAGGATCGAATCTTATCCTTCTTCATCCATGTCGCGGCTTGGTGCGCTACGACCGATTTTTCCATCTCCCACTCCTTCGTCCTCATCCTCATCGGTGTCGCTGGCGGAAGCCTGGGCGAGCCGTTGTGCGGCATGCTCTTCTTCCTCTTCCAGCGCGTTTAAATGCTTTAAGTTTTCATCGAGTTGATCACCCGGTTTCAATTTTGCTTCGTGTTGTGAACTAAGCGCAGAAGGATCCTGCTCGTTGCGACCTGTAGCCCCGCGCTGATTGCGCGCACCACGTTGTGAGGCTTTACCTCCCTGGCTGGAGATCTCACGCTGTTTGCTCTTGTCCATGGATGCAAAGCCTCTGTTCGAGGTGTTGCTCTGGGCCGATGCCCGCCCACCTTGGCGAGCAATCTCACGTTGCCTGCTCTCGTCCATTGAACCGAACCCCCTCGTACTTTTTTTACCACTCTTTTCTGTCATAGTAAAATTCTTAAGATGATCTATTTCTCTGAACCTAGAACGCAAGAAGCTCCAAGGTCTTGTCGGTTCCTGAAAAATTTTTATGCCAGTTGGGGCACGAACCGGTTATTAGCCACAAAGGCACGAAGGCACAAGGTTTCTTGTCATGCTTTAAGGAGAGATCTCTGTTCACGCTGGCCGCCTTGTACAACTCCATTCGATCACTTTACACCTTATATCAATTGGGCTGGGCGCACATGTTAGCCAAAGACACAAAGGTGTTTGTTATCCTTTGACTAAAAGGCAATCATCCGCATGCCATATCAAAGGCATAAAAACAGTGACTTCGTGCCTTAGTGGCAATAAAAAAATCCCGGCCTTACGGGGCCAGGACTTTTTAAAATCATGCTCTAGATCATCAAGGGTTCTCAACCATATTGTTACCAGCATTTTCGGTTTCAGCCGGGGCTGATTGTCTGTTCTGGTTTGCTCTGTTTGCTCGGCTTGTGCCGCTGGCTTCTCCCCCCTTCCTGCCAATCTCCGCCATGTGTTGACGATTTTGGCTCACAGCTGCGCCTCCTTTTCTAGCGATCTCCCGTTGTCTTTCGGGATCCATAGAAGCGAAACCGCGATTAGCAGTCCTTCCACTCTTCCTTTCTTGATCTGCCATACTCTTCAATTAAGTTAAAACATAAATTAGTCGACCGATTGTAAAAAAATAATATGCCCGTATCAGCCATTCAAGCCCGGTCGGTGTTCTTTAACGGTTGCATGAATCGGGCCGCGTTTTTTTCTACATGCAAATTAAGCATTGATATAAGCGGCAATAACAGCCAAGCAGCTACATTTAACAGCAGTATATGCAAATCACAGAACAATTCGACATTGTAATCATTGGGGCTGGTGCCTCCGGGCTGATGGCTGCATATGAGCTTTCATCGACATCACAACGCATTCTGATCGTGGAAGCCCGCGCTAGAATTGGTGGAAGAATTTATACAAACACGCCTGCATCGTTCTCGCTCCCGATCGAACGTGGTGCCGAATTCATTCATGGAGAAGCCTCTTTAACATTCGAATTGCTGAAGCGATTTGACATCTCATTCACCGAGGTTGAAGGAAGGATGTATCGCGTTGAAAAGAATGAACACTCGAATCGGAACTTCTTCAATCACGAATGGGAAACGCTGCTTGACGAACTCAAAAAACTCAAGCATGATATGACACTCGAGCAGTTCATGAAGATTCGTTTTCCAAGAGAAAAATACGAGGATTTCTATGACAGGATACGAGGCTTTGTCGAAGGATATAACGCAGCAAATTTTAATCAAGTGAGCGCGTTTGCTTTGCGGGATGAGTGGGGTGAAGAGGAAGATCCATCGCAATACAGAATAGACGGAGGCTATGGTCGTCTGGTCGAAGCGCTGTCGGGGGAAGTCCGCGCGCACGGAGTCGGCATCCGCGCGGGTGAACGTGTAACAGCTGTCCGGTGGAGTAGCGGAAACGTGATTGTCGAAACGACTCGTGGTGCTGTCGCAGCCAAAAAATGTTTGATCACAGTTCCAGTTACTGTGTTGAAAAGTCAAAACTTCACAATCGATCCTGATGTCGATACCCATCGCCAGGCTGCTGCATCTATCGGTTTTGGACCGGTGACCAAGATCGCCATGGAGTTCGAGGGATCGATATGGGAAACGGAGTCGAGGCGAACATTCAAGTCTGCGCAATTCATTTTTACAGATGGAGACATTCCAACCTGGTGGACACAATTACCTGACGAAAGACCATTGCTCACCGGATGGATCGGTGGGCCATCAGCCGCAGCCCTCAGGCTCCCAGACCAGGACATCTTCGAACTTGCGATCAAAACATTGTCATACGCGTTCGATCATCCCGCGTACCGGATCAAAGAAAGCCTTCGCGCCTGGAACATCGACCAGTGGCTCAACGATGAATTTGCTCAAGGTGCTTACTCTTTCATGACATCGAAATCCGCAGAAGCGATCAAAACATTGATGACACCCATCGCATCTACTTTATACTTTGCGGGAGAAGCAATCTATGACGGGCCACACAAGAGCACAGTGGAAGCAGCACTTGTGAGTGGGCAAGTCACCGCAAAAAAAATAATTTCGGAATCACATTGACCACGCAACTGTTGGCACAGGAATTATTGCTGGTCATTACAGAAAAAATTTCGTCTTGTCTGTAATCGATAATCATTTGGGGTATGAACTGGAGAGTTATGAAAACTGTCTGCGCTGCAGTTGTATTCAGCGCATGGATGACACCTGCACTTAGTCAAAACTACTACCTTGTCATCGGAGCCTTCTCAACCGACAACGATAATGTTCGGGAGTTCACGAGCTATCTTCCAAGTACAAGCATCGACACTTCGTATACCGTGCAATCGGACGATAACCGCATGCACTTTTACGTCATGAAAACCTCGAACCCGGAGATCGCGCTTGCAAAAGGGCAACAGCTTCAGGAACAAATCGGCAAAAGTCAGGCTGGGCCGGTAGCTCCTGAGCAACTCATTACAAACGCTGAGATCAAAAATGAAAACGGCACCGAGGTTACAACCGCGGTGATCACCGATGCTGTCTCCGATGCCGGCTCGAGCAATTCGGGAATTGCGCCAACCACAGGCGGAATCACTCCAACCAAGCCTGCAGGAAAATTTTTCAGATTCAGCATAGCCCGCAACGATGGTACGAACCTCAGCGGTGAACTTCATCAGATCGATTTCGAGGCAGGTAAAGAAATTGGCGTATTCACAACCGATGAGAATGTTGATATGCTGAGCACCGCGCGTGAGCCCATGACGGTCGTGTGCGGAGTGTTCGGCTACAAGGAAGTTGAAAAATACATCGACTTCAAAGATCTTGCTCGCACGGCTGGGGCTTATGTCGATGACCACGGTGTTTGGGTCATCCCCTACACGCTGGAACGCCTGGCTAAAGGCGATGTCTCCGTGATGTACAATGTTTCCTTTTACAGCAACGCAGTGATGATGGGCCCCCAGTCGAAACTCGATCTCGATGAACTTGTCAACCTGATGATGTCAAATCCAAATTACGTCATCAAAATCCACGCGCATTGTAATGGAAAAAAAAGCAGGGAAGTGCTGACCTTCGGAGCTGATCGGAATTATTTTGATGTGACGGGTGCCGTCCGTGTGGAAGCTTCTGCAAAAGAGCTGACCAACCTTCGCGCTGCAACGATCAAGTCATATCTGACTGACCACGGCATCGCGGCTGATCGCGTTAAAACGTATGGTTGGGGTGGCGCAGAAATGCTGGTACTTGCTAATGATCCTAACGCTCGTTTGAATGATCGCGTTGAAATCGAGATCCTGAAAGATTGATTAGTTATCGATCGATATTTTTTGCCAAAAGGCTCGGTGCTGACCTGAGCCTTTTTGCTTCTTGAAAGAAGTATCGACCAGTTGCATAACGCGTCTTGTTTTTAACTGCCTGTTATGGTATCTTAAAAATTGATACACTAAACTTAAAAACCATGCAATCTTCGAGACGAATTTTTCTCAAGCGAGGCGCACTTGCCATAGCAGGATCAACACTCCTGTCAAGATCACTATTCGCCAACGCCAAGCCGCAATCACTTGTAGGTGTCCAGCTATATTCTGTTCGCGATGAAATGGAAGCCGACCCACTGGGCACGCTTAAACAAATTGCCGGAATGGGTTACAAAAATGTCGAGCATGCAAATTATCGAAATCGCAAATTTTATGGATATGCGCCAACGGAATTCAAAAAGATCCTTAGCGACCTCGGCCTCAGCATGCCAAGCGGCCATACGGTAATGGGGCCAAAACACTGGGACGCTACCAAAAAAGATTTCACTGACGATTGGAAATACACTGTCGAGGATGCAGCAACACTCGGCCAAAGTTTTGTGATCAGTCCATGGCTCGATCAAACCCTCCGTCAAACCAAAGACGATTTGAAACGCTACATGGAAGTATTCAACAAGTCGGGAGAGCTCTGCAAAAAATCAGGAATGAAATTCGGCTATCACAACCACGATTTCGAGTTCAGTCAAAAATTCGATGGCCAGACCGTGTATGATATCATCATGAAGAATACTGATCCAGACCTCGTGATGCAACAACTCGACATCGGGAATTTATACAACGGTGGTGCTAACGCTGCCGAAATTGTGAAGCTGTATCCGGGAAGGTTCGAATCGCTGCACGTGAAAGATGAGATCAAAGCGGAAAGTGGAAATGAAAAATTCGAGAGCACAGTTCTCGGTAAGGGAATTGTGAACGTAAAAGAAGTGATCGATCTTATTAAAAAGTCGAGCGGTGCCGTGCACTATATCATCGAACAGGAATCTTACCAGGGAAAAACACCTATTGCAAGTGTGAAAGAGGATCTGGAAATGATGAATAAGTGGGGGTATAAATAATTTAAGATTTAAGATTTCTGATTTAAGATTTACGATTTCTGATTGATAACCCCCGGCCAAAGCACGGGGGTTACTGTTTATCTGCTGATTCAAAATTGACTACACCAGCTCGGGCTCGAGTACGGGACGCGCTGCCTTAACATCCTGATTTAACTCCGGAACCAGAAATGTTAACGCGCCTTCCTGTAGCTTGATCCGGATATCTCTGGATTTTTTCAACTGGATGATCTCGTCATCAACATGCAGGAGCCTTCCCTCCCAAAAGATTTCCAGGTTTTTTGCTTTCAACACGTTGAAGATCGGTGGCTGTTCGATGCCGTGAAGCTTGTTATGTACATAAGCTGCGAATTCCTCGCGCTGGCGTTCGGCAATCAGTATAACTTCAAGCTCGCCATCGGAAGGATCGCCTACCGGAGTCAGATTCAGATTGGGGCCGATGGATTGCGTGTTCATCACTTCTGCCAACAGAAACTCTCCGGAATAATCGGCACCATCCAATGATATTTTGCAAAATCTCGCTTTCGATGAAAGAATGATATCATGAAGCACTTCGAGGGCAAGGTTGATATTCTCCTCGGGTGATTCCGGTAAACGCTCTTTGTATTTTTTCATCTCCTTCATCAGTCGTGGGAACACACCGAAGCCAATTCCCTCAAGAAAAAACTCCGCTGATCTTTTCAATCCATAGATACGACCGACATCGAAAGGTTTCAACGAAGCCGAACTCCAGGCATGCACCAGCGTTTCAGGTTTTTCGTTCAGGTTTAACGTGCGTGCAATGTTATTTGCCGTGCCGAGTGGCAGCAGGGCAATGGCTTTCTTTTGATCAAGCATTACGCGGGCGACCTTCCGAACCGTACCATCTCCTCCAGCTACCACCACCAGATCAACGTCTGCATCCTTTCCCTCGTCCCAGCCTTTCTTTTTTGTAGATGAATACCTACACTGGTAGCCGGCATCCTTCAGAAGCTTAGATAATTTTTTCCTGGTGTACTCACCTTCACCCGCTTTCGGATTGTGAAGCAGCTTGGCGATTTTCATGCGGTTCGTTTTAACCAAAGACCTGTAAGAATTTCATACCAGCAGAAGTACAGACCGCACGGGTATAAAAATATTATTCACACTTGCATGAGAATTCTGGTAACAAACGATGACGGCATTTACAGCCCGGGTATTGCCGCTTTAGCAAAAGTAGCAACCCGATTTGGTGAAGTGAGGGTTGTTGCGCCCGATGTGGAACAATCTTCAATGGGTCATGCGATCACCGCATCGCGCCCCTTGTTCTATAAAAAATCTCCAATCACGTTCGAAGGAATAGAGGCCTACCGTGTCAATGGAACTCCGGCAGATTGCGTAGCGCTTGGCTCGCACTTGTGGGCGAAGACTGATGTTGTGTTGTCGGGTATAAACATGGGCCTGAACCTTGGAAATTCGATGTGGCATTCAGGAACTTTAGCGGGTGCAAAACAAGCCGTACTGCTTGGCATGAAGGGCATTGCATTGAGTACTCCGGCTGGCAAAACTGAACCAGACTTCGATCGACTTGAATCGTGGGTTGAAAAAGTGCTGGGGTCATTGCTTGACAATCCCGACTTGTCTCTCGTCAATGTAAATTTTCCGGCAAATCCAAAAGGCCTGAAGTGGACGCGTCAATCCGTTCGTCAATATGACGGTAAAGTTGTGCCTGGCACAGATCCGATGGGAAGAAAACATTATTGGTTCACGGTCGTACCCCTGGAATCTGCGGAGGAGGGCACCGATCGCTGGGCCGTTGAAAACGACTTTGTTTCCATCACTCCGCTCCGGCTTGATCTGACCAACGAGACTGAACTCATGAAGGTTCTTCAGAAAAAACCGCTGGCTGTTTAAGTTTCAGTTTTTTTCGCTGTGATTCGAAATCCAGAGAGACTTTCTTATCATCACAACAAAGTGACGATGTAACTTAGCTGCCCATTTTGTTTGGTTTGGTTTTCAGCAACGCTTGGAATCTACACCGCAGCCTCGTTCTCCTTTGCCTTTCTATTCAGCCATGCAATCACTCTGTACACGGATATTTCGAGATAATAGTCAATCAAAATTAAAGGTAGCACTATCGTTTGCCACGGGTGATTTGTACATTTATTGGAACCTGATCACTATGCCTGAGTTTGACAAACGCGTTGATGGCTACATCGCCAAGCGTGCTGACTTCGCAAAGCCGATACTCGAACACCTTCGCGACCTGGTTCACCATGCCTGTCCTGGGGCTGAAGAAACGATCAAGTGGGGATTTCCACATTTTGAATACAAAGGCATTCTCTGCAGCATGGCAGCTTTCAAAAAGCACTGTGCATTCGGATTTTGGAAAGGCGGTATTATGGAAGATCCGCAGAAAGTGATGACTGTGGTG
>CBHROW010000269.1:0-7614 GCA_966080355.1 uncultured Chryseosolibacter sp. | reverse complement strand
ACTCTCGTCTTTTTTCAAAAATCAACTGACCAGACCTTACGAGCAGCTGATCATAACTTTCCAATGCGATCTCATCGAACGAATTGGTTTCCGAAAATATTTTCAATAAAGTATTCCGCTGTTTCAGTGCATACGAGTATTGAACAAGCGCATCGAGATATTGCCGGTCGATCTGCGAGATGATGCTGTCAAAAAATTTTCTTCTTTCATCGCTCCCTTCCCGGATTAACTCGGTATCATCAGGGGCGATGAGAACAACGGGATATTTGCCGATGTGGTCTGTCAGTTTTTGATATTCATTCGCGCCTTCGCGGAAAATCTTTTTTGACCCGGCCTGCAGTGAGCAGAAAATGTCCTGTATGCTGTTTCCAATTTTAAAAGCTCCCTTAATGGTAAAGAATTGGTCACCGATGCGAACTGTATTCTGGTCGGCACAAAACGCACTGCGCGTCATCGACAGATAATGGATCGCATCGAGCAGATTTGTTTTGCCACTTCCATTTTTTCCTACCAGCACATTTATCCTGGCAGACACGTCAAGTGATGCCTCCCTATAGTTCTTAAAATTGATGAGTTGAAGCCTGGTCAAAAACACGGGCTAAAGGTAGGGAGCTGAAAGCTAAAAGGCGAAGCCCCCGAGGTTTTCCGAAGAGCCAGAATGAAAGCTGATGGCTAAAAGGCAGAGCCGCTGAGATTTTCCGAAGGGCAGATAGCCTAGGGTATCAGAACTCTAAGGGCTGCACGCCTGCAGATAATTTCAGTATTAACGTAATGCAATCAAGGTTTCGTTAAGGGCGTTGACAAAATCTTCCAGGCCGGCAGGTATGCGTTGTTTATCGATGAACCAGTATCTCACCTCGCCATCGATTTTCGTTTCGAAATAAATACCACCGCCATCAGAACAATCGGGGCAACCCAATATGTGCTCCCCTGAATTAATAAGCACAGCAGGGATCTCAGGCATTTTCGAATTTACGTCATTCAGCATACCGGTCCGATCGATCGTGAAATTCCCTTCATAGGTTTTTAGGGTAGATGGATATTCTCTCTTCGAGTCTTCAAAAAAATAGTCATCACCAAGCAAATAGATTTTCACGCAAGACTGGCCGAGACATTCACCGTAATACTCCCCGAAGACTATATAATCACCGATCCTTGATGCATGAACATCATGTTCTGTGCATGCAATGGGAGGATCAACACGATCAAAATCAAAATATTTTTCATTGGGATCACTTTTCTATTAGACACATTGGTCGGAGAAAAAGTTAAAAATCGATTTACCAATCCGAGCGAAATTTGCTCCAACCGGTTCAAAATCATAGTATTTGCGGTAAAGTTTGGCGAATGTTCGTTCGGGCCGTATTTTCGCAGTTCACAATAAAGGAATATGCCTACGACAACTAAATTAAAGAACGAGACGGTCAGCAAGGACGGTAAGGTGGAATTTTCGAAAGAAACCTATCTTTTCTGGTATGAGAGCATGCAGCTGATGCGCAAGTTCGAGGAGCGGGCGGGTCAGCTTTACGGAATGCAAAAAATCAAGGGATTTTGCCATTTATATATAGGACAGGAAGCTTGTGTAGCTGGTGCTGTTTCGGCTTTGACCAAAGATGATAAGTGGATCACAGCTTATCGCGATCATGCTCATCCGTTGGCGCTCGGCACCCATCCGAATGCTGTGATGGCCGAGTTGTTTGCAAAAGAAACCGGTATTTCAAAAGGAAAAGGCGGCTCAATGCACATGTTTGATAAAGAGCACAATTTCTTTGGCGGACATGGTATTGTCGGTGGACAGGTTCCGCTCGGTGCGGGAATCGCTTTCGCGGAAAAGTATAACAAGACCAAGAACCTTTGCATGACCTATATGGGAGATGGCGCGGTTCGTCAGGGTGCATTTCATGAAGCGCTCAACTTCGCAATGCTGTGGAAACTGCCGGTGATCTTTGTTATCGAAAACAATGGTTATGCGATGGGTACTTCAGTGAAGAGAACATCGAATGTAACCGAGCTGTATAAACTGGGACTTGCGTTTGATATGCCTTCTGAGCCGGTTGATGCAATGAGCGCAGAAGCTGTTCATATCGCGGTGGCAAAAGCTGCAGCACGTGCCCGTGCAGGCGAAGGTCCCTCTCTGCTTGAGTTCAGAACATATCGTTACAAAGGCCACTCCATGTCTGATCCCGGAAAGTATCGCAGCAAGGAGGAGGTTGAAGAGTACAAGCAACGCGATCCGATCGAAGTAGTAAGAAAATCTATCCTCGATAAGAAATTTGCAACTGAAAAAGATTTGGAAGCGATCGATCAGCGTGTGCATCAGCAGGTGGAAGAAAGCGTGAAGTTTGCAGAAGAGTCGAAATACCCCGATCCGAGCGAAGCACTAAAAGATATTTATGCTCAGCACGACTATCCTTACATCACTGATTAACCACCTGCCTGCTTCTCCGATTTTTCCTCGGCAACAGCAGACAGCTCTTTGTTAAGTATCATCAAATGTGTAGTTTTGCGCCCCACTCCTTATTCGGAGCGTTAATTTTTTAACCATGGCTAAGAAGGCAGAAGAACACAAGCACGAGTTGCTGGAAAACCCTCAGGCACTTGCAGACAGACTGCAAGGTGCAGAAACGTGGGCGGAAAAAAATCCTAAAACCGTTATCGGGATCTCGACTGTAATCGCCCTGCTCGTTGGCGGCTGGTTCGGTTTCCGTTATTACAAAGACTCTCAGGAAAAAGAAGCCCAGAGAGAAATGTTCCAGGCAGTTTATTACTTCGAAGCCGATAGCCTTGACCTCGCGCTGAACGGTGATGGAAACAATCTCGGATTTATCCAGATCATTGACGACTATGGCATCACGCAAGCTGCAAAACTTGCAAACTACTATGCGGGCGTTGCTTACTTGAAGCAAGGGAAATTCGAGGTCGCAAGACTTTATCTTGAAGACTTCAGCGCAGACGATTTGCTGGTACAGGCTCGTGCATACAGCCTGATCGGTGATACTTACATGGAAGAAAAGAAATTCGAGGATGCTGCGAAATATTACGACAAGGCTGCGAACTATAAGCCGAATAAATATTTTACGCCCATGTACCTGATGAAAGCCGGACTTGCTTTTGAAAAGAGTAATCAGAACGACAAGGCCATTGCGGCTTACGACAAGATCATCAATAACTACTGGCAGGCACCTGAATATCAGAACGCGCGCAAGTTTAAAGCCAGACTGGAAGGCAAGTCGTTGGAAGCTAAGTCGTGATTCATACTGAACGAAAAAGATATTTCATCTAATTTTAAGGGACAGTTCAAGCTGTCCTTTTTTATTTCATTAAAACCCATTTGAACTATGGCCGGACCATTGATGTCGGGAAAAGTAAATAGCAAAAGCAACTTGTCGAAGAAGCGTATTGCGATAGTTGTTGCGGAGTGGAACGAGGAGATCACCGAGGCGCTTTACGAAGGCGCTGTTGCGGGATTGATTGGCAACGGAGTCAAGCAAAAGAACATCATTCGTAAGAACGTTCCCGGAAGTTTTGAACTTTCATTAGGCGGGCTTTGGATGGCGCAGGAAAAAAATATTGATGCCGTAATCTGCTTAGGATGTGTGATCCAAGGCGACACGCCTCATTTCGATTATATCTGTCAGGCTGTTGCCTATGGAGTTACAGAAGCCGGGTTAAAAACAGGAAAGCCTGTGATCTTTGGTGTACTTACAACACTCAATAAGCAACAAGCTATCGATCGGGCCGGGGGAAAACTTGGCAACAAAGGTGAAGAGGCAGCAATCACCGCGCTTAAGATGATGGATTTTTAATTGTTACAGCCGCCTGGTTACATTTGCTTACCAAAGAGCGATAAGCAGTTAACAAAAGCGATGTGACCCCACGCCATCTACTTTCACTGTTAGCATTTTTTGCTTGCTTTTCGGTCGTTGCGCAAATCCGTGTTTCCGGAATTGTGATTGACGACCCATCGAAGGAGCCACTCCCATTCGTAAATATTTTTGTTGAAGGAACCACCATTGGTACTTCTTCAGGTATCGATGGAAAATTTCAGCTGGTTCTTTCTCATCGTGATTCTGTTACGGTCAGTTACATGGGCTACAGGTCCGCCCGTTTTTTTCCGGGTGACGATGCCATGGTCATTTCTCTTCTCCCCGAGATACGCGAATTGCGGGCAGTTGAAGTGACCGCAGGCGAAAATCCAGCACACCGGATCATCCGTCAAGTGGTACGCATGAGGGAAAAGAACAATCCCGAAAACCTTTCTTCATTTTCGTACAAAGCCTATCACAAATTGTTCGCTACCGCAGAAGGAAGTTTCGATACGCTCACGAAGAAAAACTCAGCCATTCGTTTTCTCGAGAATAACTATCTATTTCTCAATGAAAGTTATTCTGAACGGAAATTCTTAAGACCAAACTTCGACAAGGAAACCATACTGGGTAATCGGATGACGGGAGTGAAGGATCCGTTCTTCGCAGTGCTGGCCACCAATTTTCAGCCATTCAGTTTTTATAAAGAGCAGATCACTTTGCTCGACAGGATCTACGTCAATCCGATCGCCAATGGAACTTTTTCGCGCTATCAGTTCGAGCTCATCGACACGATTCTGCACGAGCGTGATTCCACTTTCATCATTCAATTCGAATCGTTGCCGGGAAAAACTTTTGAGTCGTTGAAGGGCTTTTTATATGTGAACACAGATGGTTTCGCGCTTGAAAACGTGCTTGCAGAGCCAGCCGATCATGCTGCCCTTTCTCTTATCAAGATCCAACAAAAATACGGGAGGAAACAGGGCGTGTGGTTTCCGGAGGAACTCAATACCGAGCTTATTCTCAAAGAACAAAAAGTTGCCGATCACCCCCTCAAGTACGTTCATCGCAGCTATATCAGCGAAGTGCAGATCACTCCCCCGCTATCCAAAAAAGATTTCGGAATTCTGAATGTAGAATTCGATGCAAACGCAAACCATCAGCAAGAACCATTCTGGAATAAAGCCAGGCGCGATACGCTTTCGCGGAAAGAAAAGAACACCTATTTACTTTACGATACGTTGCCAGTACGAAGCCTCGCGCTGCTAAATTCGTTCATCCAGGGAGCCGAGGCATTCTCGGTAGGAAAATTCCGCGCAGGCAAATTCTATCTCCCGGTCGAAAATCTTTTGCGAAAAAATATATACGAAAACATCCGCGTAGGTGTTGGATTGCAGACGAGCGAAAAGATCTCAAAAAGATTTGTTGCCGATGGATATGTTGGTTATGGGATCAAAGACCGCGCATTGAAATATGGCGGATCGTTTCAACTCAATCTTGCGGAGCGAAAAGAAATCTCGTTGAAAATCTCATACGCTACCGACATCCTTGAACCAGGCAATTCTAATTTTCTAAAACCACCGCCAGCGATTCAGGCCGCGCAAACAATTCGCAATTGGCTCACCGGCAGAATGGATAGTGTACAGCGATGGAAGGCGCAATTCATGGCACGACCTTTTCGCTATTCGGAGAGTTCGTTATTCATCCAACAGTCGACATACAATCCGGCATACGACTACAAGTTTGCTTCAGAAGACGGATTGTCGTTGTCTAACTACGTGATCGCGGAGGCCGGTTTGGTGCTGAAGTTTGTTCGAAAAGAGCATTATGCGCAGATCGGAAGCTCGAAGGTAATTACAGGCTTTGCTTACCCTCACGTAGACCTTACCGTGTCGCGCGCATTGCAAAATTTTCTTGATGGAAACTTTCACTACACACGGGCGGAACTAAAAATCGACAACCAGTTCTTCCTGACAGGATTGGGTAAAACAACTTTTGAAATTGCAGGGGGCATGATTGTCGGAAATGCTCCGTATAGCACACTGTTCAATGGTAAGGCTTCGAACAGCGGACGATTCGATCTGAACAGTTTCGTGGTGCCGAATCATTTTCAGACGATGAAGATCTATGAGTTCACGTCCGATAAGTATGCGTATTTTTTTCTATCGCATAACTTCGGAAGGCTTGTGGGCACACGGTTGAAATATTTCAGACCTGAATTGGCACTCAATCATAACATGGGGATTGGTGATCTGCACAACCCGGAAGATCACCAGGGCATTGACATTCAAACTATGCGCAAAGGATTTTTTGAAAGCGGACTTGTGCTTTCCAATCTACTTCGCTTCAACTACATGAATGTTGCCTACGTTGGTGTTGGTGGAGGAGTTTTTGCCCGATATGGATACTACGCAATGCCACAAGCCCGGCAAAATCTTGTGGCGAAGATAGCGATCAATCTTACACTCTAACTGCGAAGCCTGTCTTCGGTCAGCACAAAGCCATAACGCGCAAGCGACTGAAGCGCATTCACCGGTGTGCCCGATCCTGTTCTCGACAGAATATCTTTGTGCGATTTGCTGATCACCTGCTGGCTCAGGTTCAGCTCGCGTGCAATTTCATTTACAGACAATCCTTCGGCACTCTTACGGAGGATCTCCAACTCAATTGAACTGATTGCAACTTTCATGATGGGGGTCGATTTAAGTCAAAAAAATTCGATTCTTTCGTCAACCAAAGATGCTTTCCTGCGAGGTTACCATCAATACCGACTAAGGTGTATTTGTTATCCGTGGTGGCACGGAGGGTGGGCACACGTGCCGGGTGCTAGGTACGAGGGTTCTAGGAGGCTAGGTGCTTGGAAGGTAGGTCGTAGTATTCAGGCATCCAGCGCCTAAAAGAAAAGCGCCCCCGAAGAAGCGCTTTTCTTGTTTGTATTAATGTCGAATCGAGAGAACTACATGTTCTTCACAACTTCCTGTCCGAATTCAGAGCATTTCAGAAGAGTTGCTCCTTCCATCAGGCGATGAAAATCGTAGGTAACTCGCTTAGAAGAAATTGCACCTTCAAGACCTTTTACGATCATGTCAGCGGCTTCCTGCCAGCCCATGTACTCCAGCATCATTACGCCTGAAAGAATTACCGAGCCCGGATTCACTTTATCCTGACCTGCGTATTTCGGAGCTGTTCCGTGAGTAGCTTCGAAGATCGCGTGTCCGGTTTTGTAGTTGATGTTTCCACCGGGCGCAATTCCAATTCCACCTACTATCGCAGCGAGCGCGTCAGAGATGTAATCGCCATTCAGGTTCAAAGTTGCAACTACCGAATATTCATCCGGTCTCAACAGAATTTGCTGGAGGAACGCATCCGCGATGGAATCTTTGATCACGATCTTATGACCATTTTTCTCGATGACCTGCCACGGACCGCCATCGAGGTCTTTCGCACCGAACTCTTTTTTCGCAAGATCATATCCCCAATCACGGAAACCGCCCTCCGTGAACTTCATGATGTTTCCTTTGTGAACCAATGTCACGCTTGGCTTTTTATGCTGGATCGCAAACTCAAATGCCGAGCGGATCAAACGTTCAGAACCTTCTTTTGACACAGGCTTGATTCCGATACCTGAAGTTTCAGGAAAGCGAATTTTTTTATACTGCTTCGGGAATGCTTCTTTGAAAGATGCGAGGAATTTCTTGTTGTCGTCTGATCCTTCCTGGAACTCGATACCTGCATAAATGTCTTCGGTATTTTCGCGGAAGATAACCATGTTCGTTTTTTGCGGCTCCTTCACTGGCGATGGAACGCC
>CBHROW010000268.1:0-7626 GCA_966080355.1 uncultured Chryseosolibacter sp. | reverse complement strand
TTCTGGTTGTTTTTTGCCTGCTTGCTTTTCCCGTCGTAGCGTCACACATCGTTGGAGGAGAATTTGAGCTGGTACACCTCGGCAACTACCGTTTCAGGCTGAGCCTCATCTATTATTTTGACCTCAACAACAATACTTTTGTCCGGCCTCCGGAAGTAGAGGAACCGACGATAACAGTAGCCATTTTCCGGAAATCCGACAATGTGTTCATGCGCTTTGTCACGCTGGCAAACCCTGTAAAAACGAGGGTAAGCTACACGCAGCCGGAGTGTTCCAGTGGCGAGATCCGCACCGATAAGCTGGTGTACTCAGCGGAGCTCACGCTTGCTGCATGAATTATGTGATCCATAACATCGTGAGCGATGAACCGCCGAATGTCAATACACCTAACTTCCAGAATGCCGCCGGCCAGACTTTTTACCTGCACTTTCCGCCGGTAGTAAAAAACAATACAGCTTTTATCAACTCTTCGCCCAGGCTTTTTCCTCCGCTGAACGATTACGCCTGTCCTTACAAACCTTATTATGCAGATTTCAGTGGCACCGACGATGACGGCGATTCGCTGGTATACAGTCTTGTGGTGCCGCTCAGCACGCATACTTCAGAGAGCTTTCCACCGCTGCGTCCGGCACCCTATCCGGAGGTAAGATGGGAGCCCGGTTATAGCCTGAACAATATCATGAATGGCAAACCCGACCTCAGGATCAGCCGCGATGGTATGCTCACCGTTACACCAACCACGCAAGGTCTTTATGTTTTTGCCGTGAAGTGCGACGAATACCGCGATGGCGTCAAGATCGGGGAGATCAGACGGGACTTCCAGATGCTGGTAGTGGACGGATGCCCGCAATCAGACCCTCCCCAGATCCTGGGAAAAAGATCGTCAGATGCTGGTTTTGTGTGGGATGAGACCATGAACGTAACGTTCTCCAACGATGTAGCTGATGGCGACCGGTGCATCCAGGTGCGGGTATCGGATCTCGACTCTTCGAAGCCATCGACAAAGCCAACTGACAACTATCGCGAGAACGTTACCATCAAGGCCATAGCCCTGGGATTCAAGAAAGATGTTTCCAGCATTCTGCCGTCGGTAAAAAATGCGGTGCTTCTCAACGGCAGCACGGTAGATTTTAACATCTGCTTTGATAAGTGTCCCCTCACTGCAGGCGGAGGCCCCTATCAGGTGGGTATCGTAGCGTACGACAATGCGTGCAGCCTTCCGCTCTCCGATACCCTGAAGATCACCGTGACCGTAGAGCCACCTGACAATGCCAAGCCAAGGTTTGTGATCACGAACGATGTGACAGCCACTTACCCGGAAGGGTCACCGAAGCAGACGTGGGCTGTCGATGCCGTCGATGCCGATGGCGACATCATGGATATGTTCATGGTGATGCAGCAACCCGTATTTAATTTTGCACAGGCAGGCATGACTTTCAAAACCACACCCCAGGTCGGCAACAGATTGCCTGCGGAATTTACGTGGGACCCCAACTGCACCGTGTATGATTTCACCAACCAAACAGAATTCAACCTCCGGTTCCTGGTAGAAGACCACGATCTCTGCGACCTGAAAGATCCTGATACACTGAATTTCAAGCTCAATATCACGCTGCCACCCAACGCCGACCCCGTGATCAGCACAGACCTGCCACCCGATCAGCTTCCTCCTAATATCATCTCACGCAAAGTTTTTGAATCATTGCACTTCAACGTTTCAGGCAGCGATGCCGACAACGACAAGCTTGTGCTCAGGGCTGAAGGAGAAGGATTCACGCTGGCCCAGTATAACATGACCTTCCCGGGCGATACAGATGCCGGCAACGTCACATCTCCCTACGACTGGAGCATTCTCTGCAGCAACGTGAACCCAATGCAGAAGCAGGATTTTCCCCTTCGTTTTATTCTGGTTGATGACGACAACAAATGTCGCGTCTACAAAGCAGATACCCTCACCGTGAATGTGCATGTGTCGCCACCCGATAACCTGAAGCCGTTGCTGACGGTGACCAACACCAATCCAGACCTTACGTTCATCAACCGCGAGCAGAGCATCGTCACTGGCCAGCAGATCTCCCTGGCGCTCACCGCTATCGACGACAATAACCAGCCCGTTGACGGTGTGAAGATCGAGCTCGTGGAAGCTACCGGCAATGTGGAGCCCCGCGGATATGAATTTGCGCCGGCAGAAGGCGTCGGATCGGCACAGACCACCTTCGCCTGGCTGCCCGACTGTTCTATCTTTGAAAATGGCGTTTATCGCAACAGCTACACGTTTGCATTCAGGGCTATTGACGACCGCTGCTTCAACGTGAAAGCCGATACCGTGGAGGTTAACATCAACATCAGCGACGTAGAAAGCAGCAGCGAAGATTTTATACCTCCTAATATCATCACCCCGAACGGCGATCCCTATAACGAATTTTTTGCCATGGTGCGCGAAGAACGTGACTCGGGTGCGCTGGTAAGCATCCTCCCGCCTGACAATTGTATCGGAAGGTTCGTGAGCGTGCGCATCTACAATCGCTGGGGTAAGGAAGTTTATGAAAGCAACAGCCGCGATTTCAGGTGGTACCCGCAGAGTGAGGCCGCGGGTGTGTATTTCTATACCCTGAAATACAGTAACAAGGAGTATAAGGGAAGCATTACCCTGCGCAACTAGGTTTACAATTTCACGGGCAGCAGTGAATTCTCTTTGATGTAGCCGATGTTGCCGTCCCAGTTCACTTTAAGCCATACATCTTTCTGACCCAGGATGCTGACACGGTGTCCGTCGCCGATAATCTCCAGCACGGAGGAGGCGGCAGAGGGTCCGCTCATAACGTAGGTGGAGGGGTTGGTGACGATAGCCGTTTCGAGGGTCTGGCCGAAGTAGAGGTGGCCTGCCAGCGCGATCACTATGATGGAGAGAATAGAAAACGAGGCGACCGGTCTTCGCTTCAGCCTGAGCCTGGTAAAAGCGGAGAGGCTGAGCATCAGCACCATAATAGCGGCCAGGGCCATGCTGATGTGAACATGGTAGTCGTGATAGAATGACAGGAAATTATCGGTATCGGAAGTTTCGTAGCCTTCGAGGTTGTATTTGGTAGCCAGCTCCGTCATTTTTTCCAGCGCGTCGTTGTCGTGTGTGGCGGTATAATAGAGGTTGAGGTAGTAGAGCGACTGGCCGGTATGCGCGAGGCCTTCCTGGATGTAGGCCATTTTGAGGAGCATGGCCGGAGTATATTGTTTTTGTTTGAGGATTTTTTCGTAATGTTCAAAAGATTGCGTGTATTGTTTGGCCTGAAAGAGCGAATCGGCTGTTTTAAGGCGGAAGGATGAGATTTGTGCGAAAGATGGGGGCAGGGTAGCGCAAAGAATGATAAAACCGGCAAGAAATTTTAAATAGCCCCTTTGCATTTTTTTCATATCCTGTTACCTTTGTGGCCTCAATTACGGAAAAGCCCATAAATAAGGCAAGGATTGAGGTCTCTAAAGCTCACCAGGGCGTTAGAGAAATTGAAAATAAGGTTAAGATCTCGTAGCTCAGCTGGTAGAGCATTACACTTTTAATGTAAGGGTCCTGGGTTCGAATCCCAGCGGGATCACGCGCAAGTTTGAAAAGCCTCTGAAAAAGAGGCTTTTTCATTTTTTCTTTAACACGGGTTGCACAAAAATAAAAATTGGTATCAATGAGCATCACGAACAGATACCATTCTCAATTGAAATCAAATCTTCCGAGAGAGGTGGTACTCTTCAAATCCAATTGGGATCACCTTTAAGTCGGAGGCTTTTCTGTTGACATTATCTTTGCCTTGAAACCGTTGGATAGAAGAGCAACTGTCACAAATCCTGACAAATGGATTGCGTTTGTTTGGCCGCCTTAAAGTTCATAGACTCCTGGCTTTTCAAAGCTCTAGAATTCTAACAGCAAGGTCGGTAGTCTTCATAATTTCGTCCTCATTAAAAATTGCCCTTCCATTGACATTTGTCAGGATGATCACTCCTCTTTTCTTTTCTTTGTCAAAAGCGATAAAGGAAGTTTGAGTCGGCATATTTCCTCCGTGACAAATAATTCTATTATTTGATTCTGTCTTGTAGTGCCACCATCCAATACCCTGTGTTGCTTTATACTTGGGGAACCACGGAATTGATATTGTATCCCCTAATGGATCGTGCGCATCCTTAATAAAATCTAAATCTTCCGGTAGACTTTGACTTTCCAAATTGGCTTTAAGCCATTTAGTCATGTCTGTTACATTAGAGATTATGCCGCCATCTGGCCACTGAAACGAATTCATCTTGTGAAAGTAACAGTCACCTTTAATTCCGTTTTTATTGATACATTGAACTCTACCCGTTTTTGGCGCAGCGGTTAAGTTCGTATACGTGCAGCCCATGTTAAGCGGCTTTAACAGACTTTCTGTTACTGAAACGTCCCAACTGGTTTTGGCTTTCTCAGCCGCTAATTCACCCGCAAGACCAACGGCAAGATTGTTGTATTCCCAATTTTTTCCAGGTATGTATGTAAGTTCAAAATTCTCCAAGTACCTGCTGTACCGTTTGTAACTCATCAGCGGATTCCTTTTTAGTCCCGAAGTATGAGTGATGAGATGTAGAATCGTTAGAGGGTGATTTTGATACGAGTCCTTCTTTATCTTGACCGTTAAATGTTTTTGAACGGGATCAGT
Source organism: uncultured Chryseosolibacter sp. (assembly GCA_966080355.1). Lineage (GTDB taxonomy): Bacteria > Bacteroidota > Bacteroidia > Cytophagales > Cyclobacteriaceae > Chryseosolibacter. The sequence continues at coordinate 2,956 of CBHROW010000268.1, read as the reverse complement.
AAGGGCAATGGTATTTCTTTTTACCTCTTTCATCAGTAAGGCTGAGGTGAATACTTTAGTTATGGATCCGATTTCGTATAAAGTTGATTCATTTTTAACCGCCACCAATCTTCCATTCTCTAGTCGATAACCGAATTTATACGTGCTGTCTCTGTCAACGATACCTATGGCTATCTCGGTGTTTGGTGGAAATAATCCAAAGTACTTTTCAACCAGTGGCTGAAATGAAGTCGATTGACTTTTCGCAGGCAGTATTTGAAAAAGTGCCATGAATAACACAATTGAAATTTTATATATCATAAGCATTTTAAATGTCGGTTTGCTGTTGGCTTCAATAATTCTATGGGGTTGTGAAAGATGAGGCTCATTCGCTTTTCAATGCATTTATTGGATTTGTCCTTGCACTCTTGATTGAATGATAACACACAATTAATAGCGGTAAAAGCAAGGTTGAACAGCCAGCGATCACAAATGCATACCACCTGTTATTGATTCGATAAGCAAATCCCTCAAGCCACTTACCAGTCAGCCATGAAGAAACGGGTATTGCAACACAGAGGGCAATCAATATAAGGCGCATAAAGTTTTTGGTGAGTAGTATCCAAAGATTCCCAATAGATGCTCCGAGGATTTTTCGAATGCTTAGTTCTTTGACTCTTGAACTGGTCGTGTATAAGGACAGGCCAAATATTCCCACACATCCAACAATTAGTGAAATGGCGGAGAAAACGATGAATAATTTTTCCGAACGCTGTTCATCGGAATATTGCTGATTCATTCTTTCTTCAAGAAAACTGAATCTGAATAATTTGTCAGGCAGGAATTCCTTCCACTTGGCCTCCATCTTTTGAACTGCCGATACTACATTCTCACCCTTCAGTCGGACAGCCAAGGATGGGTAAAATCCTCCGTAAGAATCACTGCTGACAATAGCCAATGGAGTGATGTGGTCATGTAAGGGTTGAAAATTAAAATCTTTGACAACGCCAACAATTGTATAGTAGCTAACCTTCACGGAGCCTTCGTCATTTGTTGTGTTGTTAGTTAATCGCTTACCGATAGGATTCTTCAGCCCCAGTGTTTTTACAGCAGTTTCATTTAATATAATTGATAGTGAATCATTGAATTCCCTTGAGAATGGTCGTCCTTCGCTTAACTTGAACCCGATAGTGTTTGCGAAATCATCATTCATCAGCATGAATTTTACGGTTAAAACATCGTTGGATTCTTCAGCCTGTAAGCGCATCGCGTCCCACTCACGTTCACCCAATGCTGCCCCAACACCACCAATATTTTCGACCTGCTCAATGCTTCTTAGAAAGTTCAAATATGGACTCAGATTCGATTTCAACGCGGATACTTGTTCGATAATTATTACCTGACTCTTATCGAAACCGATGTCTTTTGATTGCAGGAAATTTACCTGCTGCCATACAATTATCGTGCACGCAATCAGTGCGGTCGAAACAGTGAATTGAAGAGACACCAAACTATTTCTTAACCACAAGCTCCTTACGTTCCGGGCAAAGCCCTTCACAATCAAAATGGGTTTATGCGTTGAAAGAATAAAAGCAGGATAAAGACCTGCCAGTATTCCAATACCCGAGATCACAGCTAGAAGTTGCCCGGCAACCTTGGAAGAAAAATTGATACTTAGATGTTTGTTAACTAGTGAATTGAATTCTGGCAAGAGAAGAACGAAAATTAGGACAGCCAAGGCAGTTGCGATAAAAGAGAGTGAGAATGATTCTGCCAGGAACTGAAATACTAATTGTTTTCTTGATGCCCCCACAATTTTACGGATGCCAACTTCCCTTGCACGTTCGGTCGAACGCGCAGTTGCTAAATTCACATAGTTGATGCATGTGATCGTGAGGATAAGTAACCCAACAATGATCAGGATGTTGATGTATTTAAGATCTCCACTGGGCATGAACGTTAATTCAAACCCAGCATCTAAGTGTATAGAGGTCAGGGGTTGTAAAAAGTACCTGTATCCATTCCCTGCTTTTTTATAATCGGCCCATGACATTTTCAGCTCGCGTTCAATTTCTCCTGAAGCATAGGTATCAACCATTTTTGGAAATTTTGATTCCAGTTGTTTGGGATCAGCACCAGGCTGCAACTCAAAATAAGTATGAGTATAAAATGCGGTGTAGTTATTGTCTTTGACAGAATAATAGGGATCTGTAAGCAACGAGCCCACTACGTCAAACTTCAAGTGAGAATTGTCGGGCAAACTTTCGCATACACCGGTAATTTTAAAAATGCCAAAATTGCCACCGTCAATGGTCTTGTCTAATGGATCTTCATCTCCGAATATTTTCTTCGCGATTGCTTCCGTTACTACAAGCTGATTGGGTTTAGTCAATGCAGTCTTAGGGTTACCGCGCAAGAATTTGACAGGGAAAAATGAAAAAAAAGATGAGTCAGCTTGAATTAGAAGATTACTATAAACCGTTCGATTATCATTACCATTCCGATAACTGAACGTTGCTTCATCCCAGGGTCCGGTGAATCGAAGACAGCTTTTGATTTCCGGAAAATCTTTAATGGCAGCAGCGGCATACGAGGAAGGAACCCTTGAGTATAGTGTTGAATGATTCGGATACTTTCTTTCCAGTACCATTTTATATATTCGATCAGCTTTGGGATTGAACGTATCGTATGACAATTCATGACTTGCATATAAGACAATGAACAGGCATGCCGCTATACTGATAGTCAAACCGACAATGTTGATAATTGCGTACGTTTTTTGATTCATCAGATTGCGTGTTGCAACCTTAAAATAGTTTGCCAGCATTGGCGTTTTCGTAAAGTCAAATGAAACCTTGTTTCTTAACAGGATTCCCGGTCTGATGAATCGGAAACAGGCGAGAATAAATCGCAACCTTGCCTTTCGTTCACCGACTGTCTTCACTTCATAATTGTATATCTCGATGAGGTCTCCCTC
>CBHROW010000267.1:0-7639 GCA_966080355.1 uncultured Chryseosolibacter sp. | reverse complement strand
GATCCCGAAGTGGCGAAGCTGCTCAATGAGAAATTTTATGCCGTGAAGTTCAATGCAGAGCAAACTGCGGATGTTCAATTCCGTGGCACCACATACAAATTCGTTCCGTACGGAAGTAAAGGAACGCATCAACTTGCAATGGCTTTGTTGAACAATCAATTAAGTTATCCGACTGTAGTGTTGATTGAAGAGGATTTCAAGTCAGTTTCGCCTGTCCCAGGATATCAAAAGGCGCCCGACTTCCATAAAATGCTCACGTATTTTGCATTCGATCACTACAAGAACGGACCGCATGCGCGTGAGGAATTCGAAAAAATTTACAAGTCACCGTACGCCAACTCAGGTAATTGATCGGCTGCCGGTAACAAAAAAGCCTCACGAATATCGCGAGGCTTTTTTATTGATATTCGTTGTCATTTCTTAATGCTTGTCTTTCTGATCCTTGTTGGTCTTCAGAAAATCAACGTAGCCTAAAGCGGTTGCAAAACCGATCAGAACAGCTACGATCGCAATGAAAAGGTTAGCTCCGTCTCCGATGTACTGGTTGAACATGGTTGTTGTCGATTATGCCACAAATCTAGACGATTGAAGGGAATTGCGAAATGAATTTTAAGTTAAAATTAGCTGCGAGCTGTTAGCTGCGAGTTGCGAGCTGAGCGCAAAGATTTGACTGACACTGTCTGATTAAATTCTACAAATCGCGGTTAGCCCAATGCTGCAATCGGTTGTTGTCCACATTAGAACGTTTGGACCAGCAGCTCGTAGCTCAAAGCTCGCGGCTCGCAGCTATCGGATTAACGCACTGATCTCCATCCCACTCACCACATCACTTATCTCCCTCCCAAACCGTATCACCTTGGCAACGCGCTGAGGATCACCTTTTACGGTTAAACTGTCGCCCTGGCGCTCGACCAGCATCCCCTCCGGCAGGCCGAGAACGGTTTTATTTTGATTCCATTCCACAAACTCGCGAAGCCTTTCCATTCGTGTTTCACCGCCCTGACCTTCAAACTTGAGTTCATGATAATGCGGGTTGATCTGGAAAGAAACAAGGGCTAGAGCTTTCAATGAACGCGGTTGTACAATAGGCATATCGTTGGTGGTCATGATCGTTGGGCATGCGAGATTGGCACCTGCGCTCCAGCCGATGTAAGGTATTCCCAATGTCACTTTTGAACGAACCGCTTCGATGAGATCGTATTCATACATCCGGTGCAGCAATGCGAACGAATTCCCTCCGCCTACGACAATCCCATCAGCATTTTCAACGGACTTCCTTTTTGAACTGAAATGGTGAATACTGCTCAGCTCATGTCCAAATTGTTCGAATACTTCTTTCACTTTCTGCTCGTAGTCATCGAACGAGAGCGTGACAGCAGCGAATGGAATGAAAGCGAGTTTCAATTTTCTCTCTCCGAGAAAAGCCTCCACAAAAGGGCGAGGCCAGGTGAAGAATTGGGTACCCGGAAGAGTTGAGTTGCTGAGGAGAAGAACGCGCATGTCTTGTCGAATTTTTGAACTTGATCAGGTGCTGGGTTCTGGTTGCTAAGAGGGCCTGGCACGCGGGCAAGTGCGCCAGCAAAACCCTAGGACCCAGCACCCCTCCGCCCTTTAGATTGCCAGCTCTTCCTTATGCTGACGCAGAACATTTATTATAAACGCAATATGTTCGGCCAGATCAACTCCCAGCAGCTCGGCTCCTTTGTGAACCTCATCGCGTTCCACCTTCGCAGCAAAACTTTTGTCTTTAAGGCGCTTGATGACCGACTGGGGTTCAAGTGAAGTTATCCCGTCAGGGCGAACGTGACAGCTCGCAACGATAAAACCTGTGAGCTCGTCAACAGCCAGTAACGCTTTGTCAAGATTGTTTGTGTAGGATACGTTCCATTTCGTGTAGTGAGCGGAGATGGCATGTGCGATTTTTTCTTCGCCCATGTCGCGGAGTTTTTTTACGATTGCATTCGGATGCTGATCGGGATGCGCTTCGTAATCTGCATCATGAAGAAGCCCGGCAATAGCCCATTCCTCTTTGTTCTCTCCGAATTTTTCCCCATAAGCGCTCATCACGAGTTCAACGGTACGCATATGACGAAGAAGGCTTGCACTTTTTGTCATCTCGTTTAAGATCTGACGTGCCTGCTCGAGTGTGATCATCCAACAAAATTAAGGGGTGAGCAATTTTTTCTTTCGGTCGAGGTAGAAAAGGTTGAAAAGCGCGAGCACGACCAACACGCCCAGGATGACCAGAATGATAAAGAGTCTGCTGTTTCGAAGTTCAAGTGTTTTGATCTCGTCTTCTTTTTTCAACATCTCCAACTCACGTTCCTTGTCCTGGAATTCCATCACCACTTCCATCTGCGCGATGTTCCGGCTGCTTTCCTCGCCATAGATTTTTTCGCGTGCTTCGTCATACTTTACCTGCATTTCGTATGCCTCTTTCCATTTACCTTGCGCAGCGTAATTGTCAGCGCTGGCTTTATGAATAGTAGGCAGCGATGTGTAGGCCTGAAGTTCCTCACAAAGCCTCTCGGCCTCATCTAAAAATTGTTGCGCGGCTTTCGGTTGTTTGGCATGTGCGTTGGCAATGCCGAGATTGGTAATGATGTTGAGCATGCCGAGTTTGTTGTTGTTCTCACGCTCGATCGTCAGGGCTTTTGTATAATAGTCGATCGCCTTCTCAAAATTGTTTTGACGGTAATAAATGTTGCCGAGGTTATTCAGCGGATCGGCATATTTCAGGTTGTTAGCCTCGCTGAGCTGATTCGCTTCCGCGTAGAACTTGTGGGCCTTTTCGTAAAGCTGAATGTCACTGTAGAGGTTTCCCAGGTTATTCATAGATGCGATGATGCGCATCTTATCGCCCATCTGCGACAACAGTGCATACGATTCTTCAAGGTATTTCATCGCTTGCCCATGGTCCTTCTTCAAGGAATAAATATTGGCGATGTTGTTCTTCGTAGTAGCGATACCTTCTTTGTTGTCGAGCTTCACATATATTTTCATAGACGTGATATAGTACTCGAGTGCTTTATCGAGTGCGCCCTGGTTTCGATACGCTACGCCAAGATTGTTGTAAGATGCGGCCATGCCCCGCTCGTCATTGATTTCGGTAGCGAGGTTCAGTGCTTCACGGGTATATCCCAACGCTTTTACCGGATCCTTTGAAAGGTAGGCGCGAAAAAGCTCGTTCAACGTTTTTACTTTCTTATCGCCTTGAACTTTGCTGAGCTGAGCAACAAGACTGTCTGCGCTCTGACCCATCGCAGAGGATGCCAGCGCCATGATGAGCAGGAAAAATAGAAGGTTGGGTTTGTTCATAACCAAGCGGAGAGTGTTAAAATTAAGACTTTTCCCGCAATTCAGGCACTTTCAGACTTCAATTGTCCGCACACATAAAATTTGACTTCCCGAAAAGCGAAAATTTCCATATTCATGCAAAAAACCTGATATGGGTAAACGAATTCCAATCCTCGTGTTTGTCGCATGTGTTGTGACAACTAATTTTTGTTTCGGCCAGGCGAATAGCGATGAAAGCGGAGTTAAAGATGTTATAGCGAAATTATTCAAAGGCATGGAGCTGGGAGACAGCGCCATGGTTCACGCTGCTTTTTATAAAATTCGATCCACGACCGCCACGGTGATGACCGATCGAAACGGGAAACTGATCTTAGATACCGATGAATCGATCCAGGGTTTTCTTGATGCGGTGGGTAAGCCTCATAAAGAAGTGTGGCATGAAGAAATCTGGGATCTCAAAGTTCAGGTCGATGGCAACTTCGCGCAGGCCTGGTGCGACTATGCTTTCTATGCCGACAAAACTTTCAGCCACTGTGGTGTTGATGCCTTTCAATTGATCAAATCCAGTGATGGCTGGAAGATCTTTCACTTAGCGGATACGAGGAGAAGGACGGGGTGTGCGGTGCCAAAGGAGATAGAGGCGAAGTATAAATAAGCTATGGCTTTTGGCCATGGCTATGGCGGTGAGTGCAACTTGAACATGCTGCGACAAGAAATGAATTGGAGGCTATAACCTCGGACAAAATTTTGAGTGAGCTTTTATGAAAAAGCCTATGAGAAATTTTAGAGAAATGATTATCTGGAATCACGGCATTGATCTGGCGGTCAAGATTTATGAAATTACTAAGACGTTTCCGGTAGAAGAAAGATACGGCCTTGCAAGTCAACTCAACCGGGCAGCAGTTTCTATTCCATCGAACATCGCGGAAGGCTGCAGTCGAAAGAGCGAGAAAGACTTCGCTCGGTTTCTCGAGCATTCCCTTGACTCGGCTTATGAGATAGAAACCGATATTGTTATAGCGCAACGAATTGGCCTGTTAAAGAACGATTGGGTTGAAGGCTATTTGGGTTCGCTTCAATCGGAGCAGCGGCAAATTCACAGCCTCCTCAATAAACTTCGATTCTAACGCGTCAAATGCTCCAAGTTCGGGATTGCCATGGCCATAGCCAAAGGCCATTGTCAATCCCGGCATGACTTTTTCCCTTTCACAACGCTATCTTCGTAACACCGGAAAAAGCGTCAACACGTGGATCTTCTTCAATTCACAGACAAAGGCATTTATTGCGCGCAGGCAGATGTGTATCTCGATCCGTGGAAGCCGGTCGATAAAGCCATGATCAGCCATGGGCATTCTGATCACGCGTACTTTGGACACAAGCATTATTTGTGTACTGAAGAGGCGATGCCCGTGATCAGGCATCGTTTGTCCCTTCAAAATAATATTGATACAGTAAGGTATGGAGAGACAAGAATGATCAATAATGTTGTGTTCTCCTTCCATCCTGCGGGTCATATTCCAGGATCCGCGCAAATTCGTGTGGAGTATAATGGTGAAGTGTGGGTATTTTCTGGCGACTACAAACTTCAGCACGACAACATCTCCGCGCCTTTTGAGCCAATCAAATGCAATGTGTTTATTACCGAGTCAACGTTTGGGCTACCGGTTTATAAGTGGAAACCTCAATCGGAAGTATTCGATGACATCAACGCATGGTGGAGGAAAAATAAAGAAGAAGGAAAAACTTCTGTGATTGCCGGTTATACACTTGGAAAAGCACAACGCATTTTGAAAAATGTAGATCCCTCAATCGGAAAAATTTTCACACATGGAGCGGTCGATTCGATCAACAACATACTGAAAGCCCAGGGACTCAAACTTCCGGACGCTCCAAGAGTTTCTGACGACATCAGGAAAGAAGACATCAAGGGATCGTTGATCGTGTGCCCGCCATCCGCAGTTGGCTCTTCGTGGATGCGCAGATTTTTGCCTTACTCGCTGGGTGTAGCATCAGGCTGGATGAAATTGCGCGGAACACGAAGAAGGAGAGGGGCCGATCGCGGATTTGTACTGAGTGATCACGCAGATTGGAATGATCTTAATACTGTCATTAAAGAAACTGGCGCGAGCAAGATTTTTGTCACGCACGGATACACGGAGATCTTCGCGCAGTGGCTTCGTGAGAATGGGACAGAAGCGAGAGAAGTGAAGACACGTTTTGAAGGTGAACTTGGTGAAATGGCCGAGGGTACGATTACTTCGCAAGCATATTCAGCGATTGGTAAAGTGGATAATCCGATCGATGACTAAAGGCTAAGGCTTTTGGCCATGGCTAAAGCATTTGAATCTGACATGATGTGGAATGAACTAAACGCTACGGAAAATCCTATGTTTTGGAAGAACCTTCATGAAAAAAAAGTTATGAGAAATTTTCGTGAAATGATCATTTGGAATCAAGGCATCGACCTGGCCGTTAGGATTTACGAGGTTACAAAAGAATTGCCGGCCAGCGAACGATTCGGTCTGACAAGTCAATTAACGCGGGCCGCAGTGTCAATTCCATCGGATATTGCTGAAGGCTGCAGTCCAAAAAGCGAAAAGGACTTCGCTCGATTTCTAGAGCATTCTCTCGGCTCAGCATTCGAGGTTGAAACGGATTTGGTTATAGCTCAAAAAATCGGTTTTCTTTCTGACAGGATTGTCAAAGCGATTGTCCCCACGTTGCAATCCGAGCAAAAGCAAATTCACTCTTTGATAACGAAGCTTCGGCCCTAGCGTACGCACACAATGCCAAAGCCTTAGCCAATAGCCATCGCCAAGCATGAAGTACTTCACGAAATTATTCACCGAACTCGATCAGACCACCAAGACCCTTGGCAAGATCAAGGCGTTGATAGACTACTTCGGTCATGCTACGGATGAGGATAAACTTTGGACAATCGCCATCCTTTCTCACCGCAGGCCGAAGCGAAGTGTGAATGCAACCTATCTCGCAGAATGGGCACGGGAGCTTTCAGGTTTGCCGGACTGGATATTCTATGAATCATATACTGTAGTAGGCGACCTCGCAGAAACTATCACACTTGTTCTTCCTTCGGAATCCGAGCGCTCGGACTATACACTCACATATTGGATCGACTTCATCAAATCGCTTGAGCAGCTCGATGTTCCGCAGAAAAAAGAAAAGATATTATGGGCATGGCAACGATTAAGTGAATCGGAGAGATTCGTGTTCAACAAGCTCATTACTGGTGGCTTTCGCATTGGCGTATCGCAACAGTTGATGGTGAAGGCCCTGGCCAAACATGTGAATGTGAAGGAAAATATTATCGCACACAAACTGATGGGCAATTGGTCGCCCGATCTGAATAATTTTCAAGAGCTGATTCATGCTCAGGCGGACACTGATATTTCAAAACCATATCCGTTCTATCTGGCCTACGCGCTCGAGGAAGATCCTTCAACTTTAGGCGAGCCCTCGGAGTGGATTGCGGAGCGTAAGTGGGATGGCATCCGTGGACAAGTTATTGTTCGCAAGGGACAACTTTTTGTTTGGTCGCGCGGGGAAGAATTGGTGACTGACAAATATCCGGAGTACCAGGTGATGTTGAGCTTGCTGCCGGAAGGAACTGTGCTCGATGGCGAGATCCTTCCTTTCAAAGACGACAAGCCGATGCTGTTTGCTTCACTGCAAAGCCGCATCGGCAGGAAATCGCTATCGTCAAAAATTCTGAAGGATGTGCCCGTCTCCTTTGTGGCTTACGATATATTGGAATTCAACGGAGAGGATATACGCAACTGGCCGCTTGAACAGCGAAGACACAAACTTGAGGAGATAACCATCGCACATCAGAGCGAGGTACTTCGTTTATCACCCCGTGTTGAATTCGACAGCTGGGCCAAATTGGCGGAAGAACGGGAGCGCTCACGCGAATTCTTCAGCGAAGGCATCATGCTAAAGCGAAAAGATTCTATTTACCGCAATGGAAGAAGGAGAGGCGATTGGTGGAAGTGGAAGATCGATCCCTTCTCGGTAGACGCGGTGATGATCTACGCCATGCGCGGTCACGGACGAAGGGCTAATCTTTATACCGATTATACCTTTGCCGTGTGGGATGGCGATCAGCTCGTTCCGTTTGCAAAAGCCTACAGCGGACTCACCGATGATGAAATTCGTGAAGTCGATCGATGGGTGAAACAAAATACGGTTGAACGGTTTGGGCCGGTACGTGCGGTGAAACCGGAACTCGTTTTTGAGCTTGCTTTTGAGGGCATCAATCGATCGACACGACATAAGTCTGGAATTGCTTTGCGCTTTCCCCGAATGGCAAGGTGGAGAAAAG
>CBHROW010000266.1:0-7643 GCA_966080355.1 uncultured Chryseosolibacter sp. | reverse complement strand
TATGGTGTGGATCACATTCTTTGGATGGGTGATGGAATTGTTGGCGATGACACCGATGGACATATCGATGATCTTACACGATTTACCAATAGCCACACCGTTGTTACCGTGATGGAGCAAAACAAAAACGATGAGAACTACGAGCCACTCCAGGAGAACCTGAAACTCTTGAAAAAACTTCGTTTGGAAGATGGCAAGCAGATCGACATTGTTGAGTTGCCGATCCCCGCTGAAATTGTTCACGAAGGCATGCGTCTTCCGGCCTCCTACGCAAACTTCTACATTGCGAACAAATACGTAGTGGTCCCCACTTTTCGCGACAGGAACGATGACAAGGCGATTTCTATTCTAGAAAAGTGTTTTCCTGAAAGAAAGGTGGTTGGGCTTGATTCAACCGATATTATCTGGGGATTGGGTTCGTTCCACTGCCTGAGTCAGCAGGAGCCTGCTGTCTGATAAGGTCAAACTTCGATAACTTCTTCCGGAGTAACAATACGATCAACGCGGATGTCTGTATTCGACATCCCAACGATCGGCTCCGATGGCGGGAACAGCGAGAGTGCAACTTTTTTGGTTCCCGGTGAGCATGTCTTTAAAAATTTGTCGTAGAATCCACGACCATAACCCACGCGATTTCCCTGGCGATCAACTGCGAGAAGTGGAACCAGTACGAGATCGATATTTTCAATTGGCGTTGGAATCCCTTCTTTGGGTTCCGGAATATCCCAGGTATTTTTTTCCAGCTGAGCAGGATTTTCAAAGTAAAAGCTTTCGATCGTAGAGCTTTGATTGTTGATGCGTGGAACAGAGATCCGGACGTTCGGAAATTTTTTGCGCACGCCTTCGATGATCATCCAGGTGTTTACCTCTTTATTTTTCTCGATGGGTAAGAAAGTATGAAGCACACGAACGCCATGAAGATCTACAGTTGCGAAAAATTGTTCACAAAGTTGTTCATTGAGTCGTTGAAAGACATCGTTGCTGAGATCCAGTCTCTTTTTCAAATATGTTTTGCGAACCTGCTCTTTCGTCATGACTGATTAATACGTTAAAATATGCATTCTGAAATCGAAGGGATCAAAGTACGTCAATAGCTTTGAAATAAAAGCGGGGTCGTTCTGATAAAAATTCAAAAAATTGTCCACACGTTCCTGCAGGCCTCCACCGGGGAAAAGCGCATCTTTGATCTCGTCAATTTGTCTGAGTTTGTCGCTTTGCAGCCGCTTTTCCGCACGAAGCATTTTCCGTTCGATTTTTTCCAGGCTGTTCAGTGCGCGGGCGCCTTCTGCGCCAACAAACGGGGAGAGGGTAATGTCAATGGAGCCGGCTCTTTTTTTCAACTCTTCAAAGATCTGAAGCAGCGTATTGTGTTCTTGTCCTACGGTGAGATTGTGACGCGAGTTCTTCACCGTCCATTCGTTGAAAAGAAAATTCTTATCCTCAAAAATTTGCGTGAGTGTCAATCCTGTTTTTTCAAATTTCCGATGAACAGGGGCGTCAATCACCAATCCAAAATTTCTCGGCATCAGCATCGGAAAAGGGATCTTGTGATGATCGAACACTGATTTCAGTTGCAGCCAATACACGACTTCGGCCGGCCCGCCAACATATGCGAGGTTTGGCATGATCACTTCCTGGTAAAGTGGCCGTAGAATTACGTTCGGACTGAATTTTTCAGGTTCTCGCTCGATCAGATCATTGATCTGTTGTTCGCTGAACTTCAATGTGCTGTCAACGACATGATAGCTTTCACCTTGCTTTTCAATGCGGTTTCGAATACCGGTATCGAGATAAAAGAAATTGATGTCCCGGCAATGGATCTGTGTTTTGTAACTCAGCGCCTCCAGCTTTTTGTTTGTGTCTTCTACAAGCCTGACTGTCGTATTTTGCAGAATGTCATCTTTGATCACGGGTCGGAACAATGCCTTGAGGTCGTGATCATCAGCATCCAGGACCAGCAGCCCTTCATTCGCAAAAAGTTCATTTACATAATAGCGAACTGATTCACTGAGCGTTTTATGTTTCGAATACGCCTCCTGGAAAACCGAGATGTCGCCAGGAATTGTTTTCAGCAGTTCCCCGAATTCCTTCGTGTGAAATCTTCCGACAGCTCCGCTTTGTTTGGTTTCCCAGATGTATTTCTTTCCGTAAAGTTTAAAGTACTTGATTTCATCGTAATCGTGATCCTCCGAAGCCATCCAATAGACTGGAACAAAATGATAATCAGGGTAGGTCTCATTCAGCCTTCGGCAAGCATTGATGATCGTGACGATCTTGTAAACGAAGTAAAGCGGTCCTGTAAAAATGTTGAGCTGGTGCCCTGTTGTTACAGTGAAAGTTTTCGGATCACGCAATGCCGAAATGTTGCGTTTGACGGGTTCGCTGATTTCAAAATTTTTGTATTGGCGTTCGAGAGCGTTGGCCAAAGTATCGCGATGAGACTGCGGAAAGCTTTTTGATTTTTTTTGGAGCTGATCGTTGAAGTTTTCCGGAGAAGGATAATTCCCGTAGAACGGGTTGAGCGTATCTTTTTTGCTGACGTAATCGAGAAAGAATGAAGAGAAAGCATGCGTCTCGGCAAGCGGAACTTTGTTAAGCTGCATGACAGGAACAGGTGTGGAAAGTTAAAACCATAACCCGAATAACGGCAAATTTTGCGAAACGGTTTCGATTTTTGTACCCTGTAGAAGTTGACGGTCTACAGCTCACAGTTCACGGTAGATTATCAAGCCGTTGCGAATACCGGGTTTAAAACAAGAGGCCGTGAACGGTCAACTGTTAACTGTCAACAGATTTTAGCAGTCAGATCGAACTCAGTTGCACCCGTAATTTTAACATTCGCGAAGTCACCTATTCTGAGGTATTCGTTCCCTGCATCGATCATCACCTCGTTGTCGACTTCAGGCGAGTCGGACTCTGTGCGGCCAATGAACTGCGGTCCTTCTTTCCGGTCAACAATCACTTTTACGGTTTTCCCGATCTTCTGCTGATTCAGTTCCATAGAAATTCCCTGCTGCATCTCCATTACTGCATCAGCGCGTTCCTGCTTCACATCATCCGGCACGTCATCGTTCATGGTGTGCGAATGTGTATTTTCTTCATGCGAATAATTGAAAATGCCGAGTCGCTCAAAGCGCGATTTCTCGATGAACGTCATCATCTCGAGAAAGTCTTCTTCGGTCTCTCCGGGATGACCTGCAATCAATGTTGTACGCAAGGCAATGCCCGGAACTTTTGAACGGATCGTGCCCAATAGCTCTTCCGTTTTTTCGCGGGTAATTCCTCTTCGCATCAATTGAAGCATTCGGGTTGAACCATGTTGCAGCGGAATATCCAGGTATTTACAAATGTTGGGTCGCTCCGCCATCACATCGAGAACATCGAGCGGGAATCCAGCAGGAAACGCATAGTGAAGTCTGATCCATTCAATGCCTTCAACGTCAGAAAGATTTTTCAGCAGGTCAGCGAGATTCCTCTTTTTGTAAAGGTCAAGACCGTAGTATGTCGAATCCTGAGCGATGATCAACAATTCTTTCGTACCGTTTTTCGCAAGATTCTTGGCTTCCAACACAAGTTCTTCGATCGGTCTAGACACATGTTTACCGCGCATCAGTGGAATTGCGCAGAACGAGCAAGGACGATCGCAGCCTTCCGATATTTTCAGATAAGCGTAGTGACTTGGGTTGGTGAGGATCCGTTCACCGACTAGTTCCTGTTTGTAATCTGCTTTAAAAACTTTCAGCAGGCGAGAGAGGTCCCGCGTGCCAAACCAGGCATCGACTTCAGGAATTTCTTTTTCGAGATCATCTTTATAGCGCTGGGATAAACAGCCGGTCACGTAAACTTTGTCGACAATGCCTTCTTCTTTTGCATCAACATAACGAAGTATCGTGTCGATGGACTCCTGCTTGGCATTGTCGATGAATCCGCAGGTATTGATCACGACAACGTTTGAATCGTCATCGGTCGATTCGTGAACCGCGTCAATGCCATTTCCCTTGAGCTGGGTAAGCAGCACCTCAGAATCGACCAGGTTCTTGGAGCAACCCAGGGTCACTACATTGACTTTCGTTTTCCTGTTTCCTTTTGTTTTCATCTAGTGGGATGTCTTCGGTCAACAATCCATGCGACCTCTTAATTCAATTTTTGTCTAAAATTTAAAGGATTTAGGCCCTGGTGAGGTGGTTCGAAGGGCAAAGTTAATGACGTTCGAGAGAATTCTAAAATTTAAAGCAAACGACCATTATACCCGCTGAAATACATCTTCGTTTCAATACTGGTTTTATCTTTGCTGCCGTATTTAAACATGGTAAGAAAAGCGATCTGGTTCTTCATTTTTGGATTGATGGCAGTGTCGTGCCTGGAGGAGCCCGAGTGTTACAGCCTCAACAACAACATCGTAGGTATTGCCTTTAAAAAACTTTCTGACAAGAAGGCGGATACAGTTGCTATGGTTTCCGTCACGGCTGCCGGAACCGACAGCGTATTTTTCTCCAACACCCTCATGACCGGTGCCAACCTTCCACTCGATTATTTTAATGACACCACCATTTTCACGTTCGAAGGAGTTTCTCAGACCTCACACCTCACACTGTCATATAAGTCGCAGCCTCAATTCGTTTCTGTAGATTGCGGGGAGCGTTTTGTACTCACGGATTTGAAAGCAGCCTTTGATGGTTTCGATTCTGTTCGCGTGGCTGGCACGGTTCCGAAAGGAAAATACGCTTCCGGTACGCAAGTCGAGATTTTCCGCTGTCCGAACACAAGCCGGATCAAGCTTCGTTTTTTAAGTAACGTCACCATCACACAAATCATTACGGATTATCCGACCAGTATTGCGATCCCGTCCGGGGCAACGTCATCGCTTCTTGTTCCGCTTAACACAGAGGCATCATCGTCAGCCCTGCAGTTTACATTTTCCGATGGAACGGTAAAGAATCTGGTGATCGGCTACAAGGTTGAACGCAAACAATTTTTTCATGCATGTGGTGAACAGGCAGTGATTTCTGATTTTACCGCAGAGTCGAATTTTACTTCCGTTAAAGTGCTGCGGAATGCCATTACTGACCCCAACCAAACGAATCTTGAAATCACTTTTTAGTATATCGCTTGTTCTGGTATGTGCAGCACTGCGGGCTCAACCTGCCGATACCGTAGTTCAGCGCGACACGGTGAAGCATCGCTACATTCCTACCGGGATAAGAGTGGGAACGGATGTGCTGGCGTTAATCAAAAGCAATGTTCAGGATAGTTTTACCGGTTGGGAAATGAATGGCGATGTCGATTTCGATCGATATTACCTGGCGGTTGATTACGGCAAGTGGTCGCGTTCGCTGTCGGAAGATTCATCGTCATATCAGAACAATGGAAAATACTGGCGGGCCGGAATAGATGTGAATTTTTTACTGAAAGATCCCGAGCGTAATATGTTTTTTATCGGCTTTCGATATGCGCGATCAAAGTTCAACGATCAAATGTCGGTGATCGCAGTCGATCCAGTGTGGGGCACTTTGTCGCAAAGTTTTTCAAATCCCGAAGTTCGGTCACGCTGGATGGAGCTGACAACCGGAATTAAAGTGAAGATGTACAAGATCATCTGGATGGGTTACACTGCGCGATTCAAGTTCTGGCTCAAGAGTGATGGGACCGATGCGATGCTTCCGCACGATGTTCCCGGTTATGGTCGCACAGACCGCGAAACGTATTGGGGATTCAACTACCAGATCTTTATACGGATACCTTTTCGGAAAGCGCCACTGTTGATGCCGGTGAAGAAGAAGTAGAGTTCTTACCCGTAGTCCCAGCGCGCGGTTCACGGTTTTCAGTTGACTGTTCTACAGTCGTGCGAGTGTTCATTCGAATCAGTGATTATACTGTGAACTTTGAACCGTCCACTGTGAACAATTCTTATCGCTTGAACAACGAGTCTACAAACTCCTTTCGGTTGAACACCTGGAGGTCATCGGCCTTCTCACCAACACCGATGTATTTTACGGGAATTTTAAACTCATCTGAAATTCCGATCACTACGCCACCTTTTGCCGTTCCGTCAAGTTTGGTAATAGCGAGTGAGGTTACTTCTGTTGCTTTAGTGAATTCCCGCGCTTGAATAACCGCGTTTTGTCCTGTGCTTCCATCGAGCACCAACAAAACTTCGTGCGGAGCATCGGGCACTACTTTCTGCATCACACGTTTGATCTTGGTAAGCTCGTTCATCAGGTTTACTTTCGTGTGCAACCTTCCGGCAGTGTCGACAATAACGATGTCGGCATGTCTATCGACACCTTCTCTTACGGCATCGAAAGCAACGGCTGACGGATCGGTGTTCATCCCCTTGGCAACAACAGGAACGCCAACACGCTCGCCCCAAAGTTTAAGCTGATCGACAGCGGCTGCGCGGAAGGTGTCAGCCGCGCCCAGCACAACTTGTTTGCCGCGCTTTTTGAATTGTGATGAAAGTTTTCCGATGGTGGTTGTTTTACCAACGCCATTCACGCCCACGACCATGATCACATATGGCTTTTTATCGCTGGGGATCTGGAAATCCTCGAGGTCTTCGCTGTTGCTCTCCGTCATGAGATCGGCCACTTCTTCTTTTAAAATGCGGTCGAGCTCTGAAGTGCTCACATATTTATCGCGGGCAACGCGTTCCTGGATCCGCTGGATGATCTTGAGCGTGGTCTCGACACCGACATCCGATGTGACCAGAACTTCCTCGAGGTTGTCGAGCACATCATCGTCTACGGTAGATTTACCAACAAGCGCTTTTCCGAGCTTGGAGAAAAATGAATCCTTGGACTTTTCGAGTCCTTTGTCGAGGGAATCCTTTTTTTCTTTTGAAAACAAGCCGAACATATGGAAGAGTTGTCTTAAAAAATGGTTCCAGTTGTTAGTTCACAGTTCATGGTTCATGGTCCACGGTGATTTGTGCAAACTCCGTGAACCGTCAACCGCCTGCTGTGAACTGAAAGGTATAAAAAAAGTCCCACGAGGGGACTCTTCAATTTCTTTGCGCTGGCTGATTACTTTTTCGCGAGCGTATCTTTCACGAGTTCAGCAGGAACGATCTCCTCTCTGAATGTGTAAGCACCGGTCTTGTCAGATTTTACGGCACGGATCACTTTTGCAAAGCTCTTTCCGTCACCTTTCTTCAGTGTAGCAACTACCTTCTTTGCCATGATTACTTAATTTCTTTGTGAACAGTATATTTCTTGAGGATCGGGTTGTATTTCTTCAACTCCAAACGCTCTGTGGTGTTCTTGCGGTTTTTTGTGGTGATATATCGGCTCATGCCAGCCTGGCCGGTAGCTTTATGCTCCGTACATTCTAAAATCACCTGAACCCTGTTGCCTTTCTTTGCCATGATTCGTTCAATTTTTTATTACAGTACCAGATTACCGTTGGCTCTGGCTTCTTTCAAAACAGCTGTGATACCATGCTTGTTGATGGTCTTGATAGCCTTGGTGGAAACTTTCAACGTGATCCACTTATCTTCTTCAGGAACGAAGAAACGTTTCTTTTGAAGGTTCGGATAGAATCTACGCTTCGTTTTGTTGTTCGCGTGCGACACGTTGTTTCCAACTTGTGGTCTCTTTCCGGTTATTTGACAAACTCTCGCCATAATCAGCTAAATTTTTAACCCT
>CBHROW010000265.1:0-7723 GCA_966080355.1 uncultured Chryseosolibacter sp. | reverse complement strand
CGCCAAGGGTAGCGAGTTCCCAGAAATTATTCGTGTCTTTGTCAAGGAGCGCGACTACTTCGCTTGCAATTTCACGGCATTGCGAACTTTGCATGATCATAGCCGACATGGAAGCTGCATTTATTCCGGTATAATAACTTTTGGTCGATCGGAAATTTTTCAAATAGGTGTCGCGGGCCTGGAGCGCAAAGTCTGTCGACCGGTTCTTTTTAAAAAGCGCTTTGTAAATTCCGCCCAGAATTCCGGCAGTTTCTGGATCATCAGGATCATCCCTGAATAAAGGGATCAAAAGTTCAAGCGCTTCCTCGGGCATTCCGCTTTTCGAAAGTGCGAGGCCGTGAAGGCGTTGTGTTTCCGGATTATCAAGATGTTGAAATGCCTCGGCAAGGTGGCGTGCCTCGAGATATCTGCCTTGCGAGATAAGATTGCTGAGCTGAGTGGGGTTCGCCAATGGACGTGATCGTTTATATTAAGTTATTACATTTTTTGAGAACGTGTAAATGATTAAATATTTACACGGAACAATAGCGTAACCCAAAAGCATTTTCTATAATTTAGGAAAAACCCCATTGCATGTCGTCAATTGTTCCAGGCTTCGAGTGCGATGTCTTCATCAGCTATCGGCACAACGATAACCTCGATGGCTGGGTGACTGAGTTTGTTTTGAACCTCGAGAAGGAGTTGAAGGCAACGATCAAGGAACGTGTCTCCATCTACTTCGATAAAAATCCAAACGATGGTTTGCTGGAAATGCATCAGGTTGACAAGAGTCTCGAGGGCAAGTTGAGGTGTTTCATTTTTATTCCCATTCTTTCTCAAACCTACTGCGACCCAAGATCTTTCGCGTGGCAGCATGAGTTTTGTGCATTTAATCAACTTGCGAAATCGGATGCGCTTGGAAGAGATGTCACGCTTTCCAATGGAAATGTGGCAAGCAGGATCCTTCCCATAAAAATTCATGACCTCGATCCCGAAGACAAAAAAATTATCGAAACGGAATTAGACAGTGCATTGCGTGCCATCGAATTCATTTACAACGAACCTGGCGTCAATCGTCCGCTCAAGCCAGGCGATTCGAAAACTGACAACCAAAACAAAACCGATTATCGAAATCAGGTTAATAAAGTTGCCAATGCGATCAAGAGTTTAATTTACGCGTCACATCACCAGTCAGGTGCAACAGTAAGCCGGCAATCGGTTCCCGTGTTAAAATCCACGCGATGGAGACTCGTGCTTGCGATAATGTTATTGACTGTGGTTTCCGGAATGTCACTTCTCGTTTGGCGACCGGCAAACACACCCAGCCAAAGTGAAGTCGACAAGATCCTCGATCGTGCGGAACGTTATTTTGACGAAGCTGTGCGATTTGACGATTCAAGGTATTATCAGCACGCATTGGAGGCCATTCAAAAGGCACTTGCAATCGACTCGCTTAACGAACGCGCCTTGTATCTCATGACCATTGCTTTCGATACGGACAATGATACGATCGATCATTTCGTGAAGAAGATCTTAACGCATCACCCCGGAAGTCATTACGGGCTGCTTGCGCGTGCCGGACGGTACGAGCAAAAAAATAACCATGCGAAGGCACTCGAGGATGTAGGAAAAGTTCTTGACGCAGATCCAAATAATAAAGACGCGCTGAAGCTTGCCAGCGTAGCGAATTATTTTTCAGGCCACATGCTTCAGGCCTTTGAGCTCGCCAATAGGTATGAAGCAGTTTCGGGCAAGGGGATGCACGACATCAAGAGCGACCTGTATATCAACCTGGGCGACTTCGCGGCCGCGCGTAAGCAGCTCGAATTGAAGCTCAGGGAAGAAGAGCTTTCGTGCGGTGATATTGAAACGTATCAACGCATTTATCTGTGCGAAGGGAACTTTGAAAAGCTCGAACGATTGACTGACTCCGTCTGCGCTGTTACCAAGTGCGAAAAATGCCCCTATTGGTTGATGAGGGCGAAGATGCACGTAGGCAAGTTCGCGGAAGCAACACATTACACGAAACGAGCGCTGAGAAACTACGGACCGATAGCGTGGCGTTATCCGGCTTATGTGCTCGATCATGCAGGAAAAAAGGATAGTGCCGATCTGCTTTTCCAGGCTGAAGTAAAATATTCGATGGGAAAGCTTAATGATTCAACTTACCATCAGGCGATCCCGGTGTATTCACTTTCGTCAATCAGCGCCATGAACAAACAATACGAAGAGTCGATCCGGTGGCTCAGGCAATATGCTGATCGCGGATTTGAGATGGGAAGTGAATGGTATATCGGTCATGATCCGCTGTTTGAGTCGCTTAGGAGCAATCCCAAGTATTTCACGGATTTTATTCAGATCGTCCAGAAGGCACAGCTCCGCATGAGGGCACTTCGTTAACAATTGCGTAATGTTGAAGACGCGACCAGGCTATTAATTTTGAAGGAAGATTCCCTTCGAAAGATTTTTCATATAATCGACTGTGTTCGCCCTTTTTCCTTAGAGCGTTTTATGATGCATAATACAAGATTGCGGCAGTCATTAATGTGCTGGTAAGAACTGCTACGAAAACAAGTGTATAAGTTACCGACTTGACTTCATCGTCAGTAGCTTCTCCATCGAAGTATTCTTCGTTTTCCTTGTTGACCGTCATCGGTAGACCTTATGGGATGAGAGGGATTAAGGCGCTTCGTAAAAGTAAAATATGCATTTATTATTTAAGCAAATACTGAAATACTGAAAATTTCTTACATAATGTAGGTGGCTTGTTTTGGCCTCGAGGTCAATGCAGGCTGCGAAGGAATCTTTTTTTAAAGAAAAAAGCCTTCGGATCGACTCTTCTCAGCGCTGGAGCGGATAGTGATCGGTTGCCTGGTCTGCACCGAAGCGTTTCCGGTTTTATGCGTATCTTTAGGATTGAGTTTGAAGAAATATGGGAAGCAACACATGCATCCGGGTTCTTGCAGATGTTAATCAGATCAAGCAATGCCGGCAAAAAGTGAAAGATGTTGACGGTTCACTGCTTTTGCTCGCGAACGCCTTCAGCCTAGTTGGAAATGACGTTCGAATCAAGATCTTATATCTCTTGCAGGAGGAGGGACAACTGTGCCCTTGCGATCTCAGCGACATCCTGGGAATGAACGGCTCGGCAATTTCGCAACACCTGCGAAAAATGAAAGACGCCAAAATCATCAATTCAAAGAAAACAGGACAAACGATCTTTTATTCAATCAGTGCTGAATACGCGGATATTCTTCGGCCTGTCTTCAAACTCATCAACAACAACAAGGTTCTTGAAATGCTTTGACCGGTCTGGATCGAGACCTGATAAAAAGAAAAGCAGTTTCGAATCCGACTGACTGAAACTGCTCTTTTATTTGTTGTGCCCCACTAAGATGAAGCACTAAAACAACCCCAATTCATCCGCTTGGTGAATTGTGAGCCGAAGGTATTGTATTGATACAGTCGCTTCCCAGCTATTCGCCTGGTAATCTTACATCCCATTTTCTTTTTGTTCGCGAGATCCTGGTCGTACGTTTCCGAGCGTAAGTTCATGGATTTGCAGTTGCTCACAGCCGCAGTCTTTTTCGAGTAACTGCTCGGTGCAAGTTATCGCGAGTCTGTGGCATTAGATCAGCCAGCTGACGCAGGCACAGATCACAAAGAAAATAGCAGCTATGACAGCCATACACGCTAATCCCACGCTTTGGACATCCTCATCGCCAGCCTCCTCATCATCGATATCATTTACATTTATCATAAAGCACAGATTTAATTTTTACCAATTGATTGATGTGGCCGATACATTTTTTGAAAGCCGACCCGCACGCCAATGTTGATCGCAGAAATGGTCTTCGGAATCGGGCCGGAAGAATCATTAGCGTGGTTGCCGGTATGGAACGCACTCCCAACGTGTATCTCCGCAAAGAGGCGCATGACTTTAGATTCACGCCTGGCCAGGGCTTCAACTCCAATCCCCCAGAGGTTGCTTAACCGCTGAAAAGAATCTTTCAGGAAAGCTGACTGGCGATCATGATATGCAGCGTAGGTGTAATTGAAACCTGTTGCCAGGTATAGATCGATAGTATTTTTTGATGTGCGTGCAAACTCCATCGGATAGAAATTTAGCAAGAGGTCTCCCTCATACTGATCGAATGTGTTTTGCAATGCTCCAGCCGCTCCATAATATCCAAGCCCTCGCACACGCATTTTAAGAAGATTGTTGCCGCAAAAATAGCCTAGCGATATCCCTGTCGCTGATGGCACGAGATTCGAAATTTTGTAACCATCGCCTTTCCACACAAAATTGTGAAGCCCCAGTCCAATCTCATAACCTCGCTCATGGATGCGCTGCCGCCCCTGCGAAAATGCGCACGAATACAAAGTGAGCAGAATGAAAAGGATCACGATCATTTTTGAATTGACTGCCCGTATCTGAAATCTCGGCTTCATTATTATTCCTTTATGAACTTTAAGTATTTAGATCTTTCGCTCGCTCTTTGTCTTTACATTGGAACGTACTCGATACTTCCGGGCACTCTTGGTTTAATAATGTTGACGGATAGCGATGTGAACGTTGTGTGGTGCAGCAAGCTCGCCTCCGAAATATGGCCAGAGCATATAATAGATCCCACGGTCACAGGTGCCGCCACGTTCGATTTCGACTACGGGCTCATCATTAAGATGAAAGCGATAATGCGTGGATGTCAACTCAATGCGGTATGAGCTGGCAGCGTTGAGTGCAACAACGCCTACAAATTTTTCAACGCGCGTTCCGTTGACATAACAGTAAGCGTAGATCTCGAGCTGGTCATTGAACCACTGCCATGCAAAACGTGCGCTGTTCTCATGATGCATCGAATTACAGTCAGAAAAGCCCAGCAATTTATTCTTGCTGCTTTGAAGCGCAGGATCTCCCAGGTCGTACACAGCAGACTGATCGAATATCGCGGTGAATACCAGCTGATTGGACTGAAGCGTTTCAAACACTCTTGGTGTTGAATAGTGTTCATTTTCAGCGATGTGAAAATGGCGCGTTAAGATGTCGTCAGGCGTGGGCTCGCATCCAAACAAACATGATATCGTCAGGGTTGCAAGAAAGAATGTGCGTATGCTTTTCATGATTTTGAACCGGTCTAGAAACAGCTTAAGATCAGCCTGGCAGAAAGAGACGGATACCCCATGCGCATGCCCACATCCACACCCGTTGCCAGTCGTTTGGTGAGCATAATTCTAGTCTCGAGCGCTGGTACAACCACCAGCAAGTGTTTGTCAACAAGACCCGCCCGCATCATAGCGAGAACCGCGATCTTATTTTCTTTCGCCAGCGCAAATTGAAGGTGACCACCATAGAATGTACTAACCTTTCCGGTTTCAACCGAAGGCGTTGCATCCTGCTGATAAAAGCCTCCTATACCGAACAAATGTTTCGTTTCATAAAGCGCGGTTGCACCATACTGTAAACCGCGCACGCTGGTTTCTCCAACAACGGAAAGGGCTAGGCTTTGACCGCTGGAAGCGATCGACCAGCACAGGAGGAACAAAGCGATTGTGGATGATCTCATAACATGTTGTATCATATCAACTAGCGATTATAACCGAAGGAAAGACCTATGTTAATGACAGTGTTTGCACTGAGTTGAGTATTGTCGAACGATGAACTCGAACTGTTGTTCATCGCCTTATACCATCTCATTTCCGTGAACAGATGGACAAAGTCGTATTGGTCGATGATCTTAAACTCCAATCCGATGCCTACAGACGTGTTCACTTGTTTAATAGAGCCAAGGAAAGGTTCGGGCCCACTGTAGTTTTTATTGCTTTCATCTTTGAGCGCATAATGGCCGTAGAACTTAAAGCGATCGTAACTGAAGCCAGCATTAACGTACGGTTCCAGGCGCTGACTGCTTTTTGCCCCCAGACTCATGGGATAAAATCGAACGGTCGCGTGATTTGTGTACAGATCGATCGTTCCGGCAACATTGCTTATCGATGAATAGTATCCAATAAGACCAAGTTCACCGCGAAATATCTTGTTTCCGAATATGATTCCGGCCTGACCGCCATCGACAGAGACGATATCTCGGTTGATCTGCGAAAAATTACTTTCAGATTGGAACGAGCGTCTTCCAAAACTGACCTCAAGGCCGCGGTAACGTTTGACTTGGGACCGATGGCCCTGGCCTAAAGCTGTTGTCATGCAAACCGTCAGGAGCGCCATGGTTATGATGACTTTTGTTTGAAAACCTTCTATACCTAACTGTGTTTTCATAGTTGTTTGCGTTTGAATGATGTTTCAAAATTGCAGCTCGCTACTGCCGAAAGCGTCAGTATTTTTTGGAATCGCAAAAAATCAGATGAAGTATGAGCGCAAGACGGCAATTTGGCGCCCTCATGCCAGTGCCGACATCAGAACAGGGTAGGCCGGGCGTCACATGGGGCGGGACATCAGAGATTTTCTGATCAGCATTCGTGCGCGAAAATTTACAAACTCAGAAAATTTCTGACCTGAGGGCGTGGTTCATCGCTCGAGCCGCATGAATCCGGGACTGAAGAACCGATATTCTCTATTACCACGGCATCCCTACACGCATAGTGCGTATCCTGAGACTGATGCCACGGATAATATTATCATTTAAGATTATTTGATTTTTTTCAGCCTGAAAAATTATCTTATAAAGTAAGCGTGACTGTGGAATAACTTGCTCTTAATCTGCAATTTGACCTGTAGCCTGACAAAGACAAAAAAATCCAGATCAAGCTACGTGGTGGATGAGTGATGTTTTGTTATTTTGTACGTCCAGATCAAAACAACCCCATTGCTTGATGTCGT
Source organism: uncultured Chryseosolibacter sp. (assembly GCA_966080355.1). Taxonomy (GTDB): domain Bacteria; phylum Bacteroidota; class Bacteroidia; order Cytophagales; family Cyclobacteriaceae; genus Chryseosolibacter. The sequence goes on along the minus strand of CBHROW010000265.1, from coordinate 912 downwards.
TACTTTTTGGCGATGGATTTTTTGAATAAAATATTGTTGACTGAACGTAGCTCTCTTTTTTAGGTTTGATAGATCAGTTGCTTGCTCGTTCGGTTTCGCCATCGCGCTTTTGTTGATTATTTCGCCTAAAGCTTTACTTGCATCGGCTTTGGTCTGGAGTTATGGCGATAGATGCAGAATGCTGGTAAACAAAAATCTCTCGAATGCTGACGGAAAGCTTGTTGCCATCTTTAACGTAAACTTTAATAGACAACGGACTTGACGAACAGAAATTTTTAAGATGCATGCCCCTCGAATGATGACTGAACATCTGAATATATTGATACTTGAAGATTCACGCGAAGATGTGGAACTGATAGAGCGCGAGTTGAAGCGGGCTGGTATTTCCTTTTCTGCAACAGTCGTCAATCAACGTGAGGAATACGAAATTGCGTTGACGACATTGAAGCCAGACGTTATTCTTTCCGATCATTCGCTGCCTGCTTTCAATTCGATCGAAGCGCTCAATATTTTTAAAAGGCGTCAGGCTGAATTGAACCTCTCCGCTCCGTTTATTTTGGTAACGGGCGCGATGTCAGAGGAGTTTGCTGTTCAATGCATTAAGGCGGGGGTTGAAGATTACATTCTCAAAGACAGATTGAAACGTTTGCCGGGCTCGATTGAACGGGCAATCGAAAAATCGCGTATTGAAGCGGACCGGAGAAAATATTTTAATCAGGTGATGGCCAACGAGGCGATGCTGAAGCAGTCAGAGCACCTGGCACGGCTTGGAAGCTGGCATGCCGATCTTCTCCATGGAACTGATGCATGGTCCGATGAGATGTTTCGGATCCTGGGTTATGAACCAGGCCAGGTCCAACCCGGGTTTGAGCGGTTTCTAAGCCACGTTCACCCTGACGATGCGAGTAAGCT
>CBHROW010000264.1:0-7806 GCA_966080355.1 uncultured Chryseosolibacter sp. | reverse complement strand
CGGCATAAACGACTCGGAAACTAAAAATCCATCAATGCGCCATCCCACATTTCTTGAACGCGCATTGAACAGATAATTCCAGTACGTATACTTCACCACTTCAGGATAAAATCTGCGGAAGGTGTCCACAAAGCCTGACTCGAGAAGTTTCGTGAAGCCATCAATCTCCACTTGCGTATAGCCAGCGGCCTTGTTATAATTTTCTTTAGCACGAGCGATATCGATAGGTTGATGCGCCACATTGAAATCGGCTTCTTAGTCTGAAGATTCACGAGGTATTTTCTGAAATCCTCATCCCACTTCTGACGATAGTCCAGGCGCTTGAGGCCTTCACCTGCATTGGGCACATAAACTGTTACCAGGTAAAAGTCGTTGAATTCGGCAGTCATCACGCGGCCTTCCTGATCGTGTTCTTCAACGCCCATGTCGCATGTCACGTTCAGTGGCTCGATACCTTTTGTTAAAATGGAAGTTCCTGAGTAGCCTTTTCGGGTCTTGCACGAATTAACGTTTGACTTGTATTCCGGCAGCAGTTCCAGCGTAGATTTCACTTCTTCAGTTGAGGCTTTCGTTTCCTGGAAACACAAAACATCCGGATTCATCGTCCGGACGTCTTTTAGGAAATCCTTTTTTATGATCGACCGGATGCCGTTGACGTTCCAGTTCACGAGGTGAAGTTCTGCCATGGTAGTGGTTTTAAAGGATGCGAATTACCAAGAAAGGTTTGAAATTAAAAGAGCCGAAAAGGGAGTTTGGAGATCGACTATGCACGATCGGGTGATATAAGGAGCATAAACGAAAAAAGACCCTTTTTGAGGGCCTCTTTATATTTTCAGTCAAAAAATGGCGATTTAAGCCTTTTTTGATTTCGCTTTGAATTCTTCCTTGATCTTCTCAACGTCTACCATTTTCATCACAGGCTGGAAATTCTGGTTCTTTAGCGTCTGACGTCTAACCGCTGATTTTGCCTTGTCTTTGCGGTTTTTTCTCTTAAGTCTGGTTACTGCCATGGCTTTTTCTGTTAAAACGAGGGGCAAAGATAGCCTGAAGTTCTTTTTTTCCAAAACGAGGGGGTAAAATAGTTGGCAGTAGGCAAGGGGCGAGTTGGCAAACTGTGAGAACCTGACCTACGCTGAATTCTTGTGGCGTTTACGAATCGTAATTGATCGACCAATAAAGCAGTCAAGGGAACAATGCGCGACAGCAAGACGACAATTATTACGATGTATTCAAATATCTGAGTCATCGGGAAATGTAACCTAATCAAGCATTCGTTCCAAAATGCCGATTTTGGTCGGGAATTGAGTCCTTTCAGGTATCCAATTGCCAACTGCTTTCTTTGCCAACTGCCAACTGGTTTCATAACTTGCCCGCTAATTTTTATGGACAAGCCTACTCTCCCCAAGGGAACTCGCGACTTCGGACCGTCTGTGATGGTCAAACGGCAATTCATCTTCGACAACATCCGCAAAGTTTTTCAGCGCTATGGATTTCAACCGCTTGAAACTCCCGCGATGGAAAACCTGTCGACCTTAACGGGAAAGTATGGAGAAGAAGGAGATCAGTTGCTTTTTAAGATCTTAAACTCCGGAGATTTTCTTAAAGAAGTTGACGCTGGTGTTCTCGAAGCTCGAAGCTCGAAGCTCGCGGCCTCGCAGGTTTCCGAAAAAGGTCTCCGCTACGACCTCACCGTTCCCTTTGCAAGATTTGTCGTGATGAATCGCCATGAGGTGAGCTTTCCATTCAAGCGATACCAGATCCAACCCGTCTGGCGTGCCGACCGACCGCAGAAAGGCCGCTACCGCGAATTCTATCAATGTGATGCCGATGTTGTAGGAACCGACTCACTCATCTGCGAAGCCGAGATCATTCTCATGATCAAAGATGTATTCAAAGGACTTGGAATTTCAGACTACACCATCAAGATCAACCACCGCGGAATCCTCAATGGCATTGCTGAGGTGATTGGCGCAAAGGGAAATGAAACTCCGATGTTCGTGGCCATTGACAAGCTCGATAAGATCGGTGATGAAAAAGTGAAGGACGAGCTGCGAACGAAGAATTTTGGTGAAGATGCATTAACAAATCTCTTCGCGATCCTTAACGCGAAAGGAACGAACGTCAACAAGATGAGTTTCCTCGCGGGAAAATTTGAAATGGCACCGTCAGGGCAAAAAGGACTTCGCGATCTGCGTGAAGTTTTCGATTTTCTTGAAGAATACGGCAGCGATGATTCACATGTTGAATTCGATGTTTCTCTCGCCCGTGGCCTGAGCTATTACACAGGTTGCATTTTCGAAGTGAAGATCAACAACGTGAGCATCGGCAGTGTAAGTGGGGGAGGAAGATATGACAACCTCACCCAGGCATTTGGCGATAAAGAAAATCTTTCCGGTGTTGGATTTTCTTTCGGTGTAGACAGGATATACGATGCCATGGAAGAGTTGAATCTATTTCCGAAAGACGCGCAAGTTTCATCCAAAGTTCTCATCTGTCATTTCGATGACGCAAGTTTCCGCTATGGACTCAACGTGCTTTCAAAACTGAGACACGCGGGCATTGCCTCTGAGATATATCCAGACCTTGCCAAGATCAAAAAGCAGCTCGATTTTGGAAACAAGAAAATGGTTCCTTATACGATCGTTATCGGGTCGGAGTAAATTAACAATGGCGAGCTCGCCTTCAAGAACATGAGTTCGGGCGAACAGAAAAAAATTTCCATCGAAAACATCATCAAAGAAATAAACGGCTGATCCCTCAACGTATTCATGGCTATCCACTCCATCTCTGATAAAAAAATCACGCTTAACGACCTCGCTTCCATCCACGCAGGGAATATCACCCTCGAACTGTCCGCGGATGCGAAAAAGAAAATAGCACGTTGTCGCGAATACCTCGATCAGAAACTCGAAAGCACTACGCGACCGATCTATGGCATCAATACGGGGTTCGGCTCGCTGTACAATCGGAATATCTCTCATGATCAACTCGAAAAACTACAAGAGAATTTAGTGAAGTCGCATGCCTGCGGAACGGGCCCAGATGTACCGCAGGAAGTGATCCGGCTCATGTTGTTTTTGAAAGTGCAGTCGCTGGCATATGGATATTCTGGCGTTCAGGTTGCCACAGTCGAGCGACTCGTATCCATGTTCAATGAGAACGTCTTACCGCGCATTTACGAAATGGGTTCCTTGGGTGCATCTGGCGATCTTGCTCCGCTTGCGCATCTTTCCCTTCCGCTGATTGGTGAAGGCGAAGTCTATCATCAGGGCAATTTGCATTCATCTTCAGCGATCAACAAAAAATTGCAATGGGAAGTTATCCATCTCGAAGCGAAAGAAGGTCTTGCGTTGTTGAATGGAACTCAATTCATGAGCGCTTATGGAACGTGGTGTGTTCTTCATGCGCATCGATTGCTAAAAATTGCGAATACGATCGGAGCACTTTCGCTGGATGTGTTCGATGGAAGAATTGAGGCCTTCCTTCACCAGGTGCACGATATTCGTCCGCACAACGGCCAGCGAAAAGTGGCAGCAGACATCAAGAATTTGCTCGAAGGAAGTCAACTCATCGTACAGTCGAAACAACACGTACAGGATCCTTACTCGTTCCGTTGCATCCCGCAGGTGCATGGTGCGAGCGCTGATGCTATCGAGTATGTCACGAACGTGTTCCTCACCGAAGTGAATAGCGTCACAGATAACCCGAACGTTTTCCCGGATGACGATGCGATAATCTCAGCGGGGAATTTCCATGGTCAACCCTTGGCATTGGCACTGGATTTTTTAACTATTGCTTTATCAGAGCTTGGAAATATTTCAGAGCGAAGAACGTATCAATTGATCTCCGGATCGCGTGAGTTGCCGAATTACCTTGCGGCGAATCCCGGTATCAATTCAGGACTTATGATCCCGCAATACACAGCCGCGTCACTCGTGAGCCAGAATAAACAGCTCAGTCACCCCGCCTCGGTCGACTCTATTGTGTCATCGAATGGCCAGGAAGATCACGTCAGCATGGGGTCGAACGCGGCAACGAAGGCTTATCGTGTGGTCAACAACCTGTACTCAATCCTCGCTATCGAATTGATCACAGCAGCACAAGCGCTCAATTTCAGACGGCCGCTGCGATCCTCGCCCAAACTCGAGCAACTCGCGCATACTTTCCGCCAGGTAGTGCCGTTTATAGAAGATGACCGCATCCTGCATGACGATATTATCCGCGCTGAAAAGTTCCTGAGAACCACCGACCTGATCGAATGAAGTGGAAAGCCTGTTATATCGCCCTTGCGCTCATCGTCTTTTCAATGACAGCATCTGCTCAATACACGAGCAAGGGTGGAAAATTTCAGGTTGACCAGATCGAAGGATGTGCTCCACTCACGCTGAACATCACGTCAACCAATCCGCCTTGTGGAAGCGGTGCGGGCCAGGTTCCGTGCGTGATGTATTTTGAAAATTCAACTACCGGACAAAATCTGCAATTCAGCCACACCTACCTGCAACCCGGAACATACACCCTTCAGATTCTTTTTCAGACGGTTGGCCTCGATGAGATCACGATCACGGTCAATCCAAACATTCAGCCTTCATTCGATATTTATACGTGCAGCGCTAACGAAATCTCAGTTACCGTCACAGACACGAATTACGACAAGTATGTGATCGATTATAATGATGGAGGCGCCACCGTGATGCTCGACCGCAATGTTTCGCTGAAAAGCAATCATACTTACGCTACTTCCGGAGCCAAGAATGTCACCGTCCGGGGATTGAACGACAATTCAGCCGACAATTGCAACAGCCTTACCAAGTCGGTCAACGCGATGGCTGCACTACCGGTGCCCACGATCACATTGCTCACGGTAGCGGATGCATCATCGGTTAAGCTCGACTTCAATGCGTTGCCCGACATTCAATACAAGCTTGAGATCTCTCCGAATAATGCACCTTCGTTCCAGCTGTTGAAGAATTTGTATAACGTAACCACAGAGACCGTTTCCAATCTTAAAACAGACGACAACTATTATTGTTTCAGATTAGGTGTCTACGATCCGTGCAACAACTCAACCGTTTACTCAAACACGATCTGCAGCGCGAATGTAGACCTGGCTGTTGCCAACAACAAGAATACACTTTCGTGGATAACGAAAACGACAGGCGTTTCAAATTTCCGCGTCACGCGAACTACCTCCGGAAACTCACTCAACGTCACGGCTACCGGTTCACCCTTCGCTGACACCGACCTGGTCTGCGGTTCTGACTACTGCTATCAGCTCACAACACTTTATCCCAACGGTAGTCAAAGCGTGTCGCTTCAGAAATGTGGAACCGCGATTTCAACCAACATTCCGGATGCAGTCGACAACATTTCATCGGTTGTAAATGGAAATCAGGTAACACTGGACTGGTATCCGATGACCGGATTTACGGCCGACAATTATTTTCTCTATAAATCAACCGGTGGCGATTACACGCTGGAGACAACGACAACCGCTTTGACCTATAGCGACAACAATTATGTATCCGGGAATGTTTGTTATAAGATCTACTACAATGATGTTTGCGGCAACAAGAGTCCGCTGAGCAAGGCAGCGTGTCCATTGGTGCTTTCTGCAAACTTGCAATCGGATAATACCATCGTTCTTGCGTGGACACCATACGAAGGCTGGGCGAATGGCGTGAGTGAATACATAGTTGAAAAATTAACGCCAGATGGTCAGCTCATGCAAACCTTCAGGCCAGGAACCGCAGTAACACTGCTCGATGACGCGCTCGACCTCAACTTTCAAACTGTAGTTTATGTGGTGCGGGCTATAGCGAATGAGGGCGGGATATCTCAATCTATGTCGAACCGCGTTGTAGTGATCCGCAATCCGAACATCTTTTATCCGACTGCATTCACACCAAACGGAGATAACCTCAACGATCAGTTCAATGTGAATGGCCACTACATCACCGAGTTTGAATTGAGTATTTTCAATCGCTGGGGTGAGCTGATGTACACAACCAGTGATTTGGGCGAGGGATGGGATGGAGTTTACAAAGGCAACCCGATGCCCGAAGGCACGTATACCTTCATCGCTAACATTGTCGATCGGGCAGGGCGGAAATTCAAGCGATCAGGCTCTGTCGTGCTGCTGCGAAAAAGATAAGTTCTCTTGGGTATAAACTCTGTTAAGCTAATTTTGCCACCGGCCAAAGGGTTAGAGGTCCATGCATTAGCCATAGCCTTAGCCAAATGCCTTGGCACTTAAATATTCCGAGGCTTTACGTTTGATTATTGGAATTTGATCATTGATTATTAATTAGCGCCTATGTTCGACATGATGAAAATGATGGGCAAGATGAAGGAGATCCAGGCCCGTATGAAAGAAGCCCAGGACAATCTTGTCAACGTCACCGCGTCCGGAGAGTCGGGCGGAGGGATGGTAAAAGCAACCGTGAATGGAAAGCGTCAGATCGTTTCCATAGAGATCGACCCGATGCTGATCAAACCTGACGACCGCACGGTGCTGCAAGACCTGATCGTTGCTGCCGTGAACAAAGCATCCGAAGAAGCCGAGGTGAAGGCAAAGGAAGAATTGAAGAAAAGCACTGAAGGATTGCTTCCCAACATTCCCGGCCTGGACCTTAGTGGCATGATGGGATGACAAAAGTTGCTGTCGTCATCCTCAATTATAACGGAGCCTCTCTCCTTCCGCAATTTCTTCCCTCGGTGATCGCACACTCCGGAACGGCTGACGTGATCGTTGCCGACAATGCATCAACAGACAATTCGCTTCAGATACTTGCCGACCAATTCCCCTCGGTAAAAGTCATTACGCTCGATAAAAATTATGGCTTCTGCGGTGGATATAATCGTGCAGTTGCAAATGTAGGTGCCGATTACTTCGTGTTGCTCAATTCAGACGTTGAAGTAACACCCAACTGGCTGTTGCCGCTGGTGAATATGTTCGACCAGCATCCGGATGTTGCTGCCATTCAGCCGAAGATCCTCTCCTGGCGAGAAAAAACAAAATTCGAATATGCCGGAGCAGGCGGTGGGTTTATCGATTCACTGGGCTATCCGTTCTGTCGCGGAAGGATTTTCGATCATGTTGAAACTGACGAAGGCCAATACAACGACTCCCGAGAGATCTTCTGGGCTACAGGTGCCTGCATGATGATCCGCAAAAAAACGTACGAACAATTCGATGGCCTCGATGAAGACTTGTTCGCACATATGGAGGAGATCGATCTGTGCTGGAAGATCCACCGCGCAGGTATGAAAGTGTGTTATTGCGGTGATTCAGCGGTGTATCACCTTGGTGCCGGAACACTGGGCTATGGGAATCCTCGAAAAACATTTTTGAATTTTAGAAACGGTCTGGCCCTTGTCTATAAACATCTGCCACCTGGCCAGCTGATCTACAAACTTCCGGTGCGAATCCTCCTTGACTGGGTGGCTTCTTTATCATTTATTTTCAAAGGAAGCTGGGCTAACGCAATAAGTGTTTTTAAAGCCCATGCAGGTTTTTTCTCGTCTTTATCAACACTTCGAAAAAAGCGACATGCGCTGATAAAACGATATGGGTTCTACACAGGACAAGCAATTTACCCTGGACTTATCATTTTCGATTATTATCTGAAACGCAAGAAACGCGTGGTCTAATAGTCCCAGATAGGGCTGCGTTTGCGCAAATGTTTCCGCATATTCATGATAAACGCCAGTGCCAGATAGACCAACACGGGTGAGCCGAACGTGAGAAACGAGGCGTAGATAAAGAACAAACGGATGCTCGAAGTAGCCATGCCTAGTTTTTCA
>CBHROW010000263.1:0-7827 GCA_966080355.1 uncultured Chryseosolibacter sp. | reverse complement strand
ATGGGCGTGATGATGCCGGTGCTGGAGAATCATTCAAAGTTCATCGCCCCGGGAAAATACGATGACCTGCTGCGCATAGTTACTACGTTGCGCGAAAAGCCAGGCGTGAAGATCAAATTTGTATACGAGATCTTCAATGAAAGCAATGTGCTCATCAATACAGGCGAAACCTTGCTGGTGTTCATTGATAAAAAGACGAACAAACCTTGCCGGCCGCCAGAAGCGATGATCAAGGTTTTAGCTCCTTATTTCCCATGAAGTTTAAACATAAAAAATTTGTTCTTCAGTGGAGCCCCGTGTGGTTGTTCGTCACATGGATGAGGAAAATACGCTTTAAGAAAAAAGAAGACGTTTCCCTTTATAAGATCTTCAAGGTCTTTCTTAAAAACCTTCGGGAAGATGAGATCATGGACCGCTCGAACGGTGTGGCGTTCAATTTTATACTGGCGACCTTCCCTGCGATTATTTTTCTTTTCACCGTTATCCCCTACGTTGGAAATTACTTTCCCGAGATCACGACAGACAGCATCATGGCCTTTATCAAAGACGTGGTGCCAACCAATTTTTACGATGTGATCTCGACCACCGTATTCGATATTGTCAGTATCCAGCGCGGAGGCCTGCTTACTTTCGGATTCCTCACCGCCATGTACTTGTCCACCAATGGGATGATGGCCCTGATGCGCGCCTTCAACGCATGTTATAAAACAGTTGAGAATCGCAGCGGGTGGAAAACGCGTCTGATCGCAGCCGGCCTTACGCTTAACATGACACTCGTACTCTTCCTTGCCGTAGTACTGTTGGTTGTCGGTCAATTTGTGATGGATTATTTACTAACCAATATCGAAAAGCTCGATCTCGTGAACCTTGACGACTTTACCGTAAACCTGATCTTTATCTTGCGATTCGTGGTGATCTTCATCGTCTTCTTTCTGGCAATCTCCACGATCTATTATTTTGGTCCGGCTATTCACTACAACTGGCGTTTTTTTTATATCGGGTCACATTCGGCAACACAGCTTGCACTCGGAGTTTCTTACGTCTTTTCATTGTATGTGACAAATTTCGGAACCTACAACAAAGTATACTGTTCCATTGGGGTGCTCATCGCCCTGATGGTCTGGATACAGCTGATCACGGTGGTGTTACTGATCGGCTACGAGATCAATGCCTCTGTCCACGAAGCCATTCGCGACCAGGCGCTTTGGAATGCGCGCAAATACCGCCTGAAAAAACAGACCGCTTAATCTTCGATCGCCTTTTTTTTATTCCATTTAATTCCCACATTCGCAATCCCCACGCGGCCGAATATTTTTATCGTAGTGTTTTGCGATGACGACACTGGAACAGGAAATTCGACAAACATTTCTCAAACTTTTTGATCGTGAGCCAATGCTGGTGCGATCTCCCGGAAGGATCAATTTGATCGGAGAACACACCGACTACAATGACGGCTTCGTAATGCCTGCCGCTATCGATAAAGAGATCGTTTTCGCGATCGCTCCATCACGCCATCAGAAAACAACCATCCACGCTGCTACCTACAATCAAAGGATCGGGATTGATCTTTCCAACACAGGAAAGGTTGCAAAACCTGCATGGGCAAACTACTTGTTGGGTGTGTTGAATAAGCTTCAACGGGATTCGAGCAAGATCGGCCCATTCGACTGTGTTTTCGGTGGTGATATTCCATCCGGTGCGGGCATGTCATCATCTGCAGCACTTGAATGCGGATTCGCCTACGCATTGAATGAACTCTTCGACCTGAACGTGCCGCGTATCGAGCTGGTGAAGATCGGCCAGTGGGCTGAGCACAATTACGTTGGCGTGATGTGTGGCATTATGGATCAGTTTGCGAGCATGATGGGCAAAGACAAACACGTGATCCTGCTCGACTGCCGGTCACTGGCATACACTTACGCACCCCTTGACCTGAGTGACTACGTGATCATTCTCTGCGATACGAAAGTGAAACATGCATTAGTTGACTCGGAATACAACAAAAGGAGAAGCGAGTGTGAAACCGGTGTTGCAATAATTCAAAAAAAATACCGTGATGTAAAGTCGCTGCGGGATGTGACGCATTCCATGTTGGAAGATCGGAGAAGCGAGATGACTGGTAAAGTTTATGACCGTTGCCGATACGTGGTAGATGAAATAGAACGCGTTCAGCTTGCCAGCGAGGACCTCAAAGCCGGGCGACTTTCGGAGTTTGGAAAAAAAATGTTTGAAACCCACGATGGACTTTCGAAATTGTATGAAGTGAGTTGTAAAGAGCTGGATTTTCTTGTGGCAGAGGCTTCCAAACTTGATTATGTGCTGGGAGCACGAATGATGGGCGGAGGTTTCGGAGGTTGTACGATCAACATCGTCAGGGAAAAACATGCGGATGAATTTGTAGACAACATCAGCAAGCGATATCAACAACAATTTAATATAGTGATGCCGTGTTACCGGGTGAAGATCCGCGAAGGCACGAGCGTGATCGAAAGTTCAATTGTTCCCTCGAAATGAAAACCTTTACAACATCCTATGAAATATGCTCAACGGCTGGTACTACTTCTGGCCGCCTCCTATGTGTTGAATTGCCAATCGAAAACTGAAACCAGCAGCATGGCAGATTCCACCCAAGTAGCAGCGAAAAACAAAGTCACACAAGCTCCATTTGGAACATTGCCCGATGGAACCGCGGTTTCTATCTTCACGCTCACCAACAAGAATGGCATGGCGATGAAGGTGATAAACTATGGCGGTATCATTCAATCGCTGACGGTTCCCGACAAAACCGGCAAGCTCGAAGATGTGGTCCTGGGATACGACTCATTATCGGGTTACCTCAAAGACAGTCCATACTTCGGTGCCATTATCGGTCGATATGGGAACCGGATAGCCAAGGGAAAATTTTCAATCGATGGACAATCTTATCAGCTCGGCCAAAACAACCTGGGCAATAATTTGCATGGCGGACCCAAAGGATTCGACCAACGATTCTGGAGCATTCGTGAGTTCGAAGTGGACAACGGATCGGCCATCGAACTTACTTATAAGAGCAGAGATGGCGAAGAGGGTTTTCCTGGAAATCTGATCGCCAAGGTGCGCTATCACCTCACCGATCAAAACGAGTTAAAGATCAACTACGAAGCAACCACAGATAAAACAACCGTTATCAACCTCACGCAACACACTTATTTCAATCTAAGTGGAAATGCGAGTACAGATATCCTCTCCCATGAATTGTTTATCGATGCTGATAAATTTATTCCCGTAGACAAAACACTCATCCCGACAGGTGAGCTCAAGAACGTAAGCGGTACTCCGTTCGATTTCAAAACTCCGACCTCGATCGGCTCTCGCATCGACAAAAAGGACCAGCAGCTCGAGTTTGGCGGAGGCTACGATCACTGCTGGGTGCTGAATAACAAGGGTGACGCTGCGAAAGTCGTCACAACCCTGCATGACCCGAATTCAGGTCGTGTGATGAGCGTCTATACTGTAGAACCCGGCATTCAATTCTACTCCGGAAATTTTCTTGACGGATCGATCACTGGCAAATACAATGTTGTTTACAAAAAACGATGGGCAGTTTGCCTGGAGACTGAGCATTTTCCCGATTCGCCAAATCAAAAGAATTTTCCTTCGGTGTTACTCAAGCCGGGAGAAACATACCGGACGCAGACGACTTACGCCTTTGGTGTGAAGTAGTACTTAGCTATTGGCTTTCGGCCGTTAGCTATTGCAGCCTGAATATTAGCGCGGACCAACTTTTTCTGCAGATGCCTGAATCGTCAATCCAGAAAGCGTCAGCCAACAGAGTGAACAACTAAAAGCCAACCGTATTTTAACTTGAACCCATACATCAACCTATGAAGAAACTGAGACTCCTAATCATCCTCTTTGTCACTTTTCAAACTGCGCCTTGTCAGGATTGGAAAATTGTCGAAGGAAAGATATCAACGCCATGGGCTTCCAAAGTAAACCCGACAAGTGTTCATCCAGAATACCCCCGGCCACAATTGGTGAGAAGTTCATGGACGAATTTGAATGGCTTGTGGGAATACGCGATCGTTTCAAAGGATCAAACTCAGCCTGCGAAGTTTGATGGAAAAATACTGGTGCCTTTTGCTGTTGAAGCAGCATTGTCGGGCGTTGGAAAAACTGTGGGTAAAGACAATCAACTATGGTATAAGCGATCATTCACGTTGCCGGCTGATGCAAAGAACAAATCAGTGATACTGAACTTTGGCGCGGTTGACTGGAGGTGCGAAGTGTTTGTGAATGGCAAAAGTGCGGGAAAACATGAAGGCGGGTATGATCCTTTTTCATTCGACATCACGTCCTTCTTGAAAAAATCCGGTACGCAGGAAATTGTTGTGAGTGTCTGGGACCCGAGTGATGACGGTCCTCAGCCTCGCGGGAAACAAGTAAAGAAACCGAACAGCATCTGGTACACACCTGTGACCGGGATCTGGCAAACGGTTTGGCTTGAAGCTGTGCCTGCAACGTATATCGAGTCGACAAAACAAATTCCCGACATCGACAGGGGTACGCTCTCGTTTTCGGCAAATATTAAAAACCTTCAGGCTGGCGATCGCATCCGGATCTCGGCCTGGGATGGAAAACAGAAAGTTGCCGAGCAGGAAGTGGGCGCAACAGAAGCGGTGTTGACAATTTCGAATCCCAAACTCTGGTCGCCATCAAGCCCTTTCCTTTACGATCTGCAAGCTGCTGTTGTACGGAAAGGAAAAGTGGTTGACGAAGTGAAAAGCTATTTCGGTATGCGCAAAATTTCAATGGCAACTGATGCGAACGGGATCCAGCGCATGTTGTTGAATAATGCATTTCAATTTCAGCTCGGCCCTTTGGATCAAGGCTGGTGGCCTGATGGGCTCTACACTGCTCCCACCGATGAAGCACTCAAGTTCGACATCGAGAAAACGAAAGCGATGGGTTTCAACATGATCCGCAAACATGTAAAGGTTGAACCTGCCCGCTGGTACTATTACTGTGATCAGCTCGGAATGTTGGTATGGCAGGATATGCCGAGCGGAGATATGGGCAACAGCTGGGATATGCGGCCGGGAATTATTGGAATTGCGAATGACAAACAGCGCACACCTGAATCGGAAGCGATCTACAAAAAAGAATGGCAAGCCATCATGGATTCGAAGATCAACTTTCCAAGCATTGTGGTGTGGGTGCCGTTCAACGAAGCCTGGGGACAATTCAAAACAAAAGAGATCACCGAATGGACCATGCAGCACGATCCCTCAAGACTCGTTAACTCGGCAAGTGGTGGGAATTTCGAAGTTGTTGGTCATATCATCGACCTTCACAATTATCCCGCACCATGCATGCCTGATCCAAGACTGTTTGGAAAGCAACAGATCATTGTGCTCGGTGAATTCGGTGGACTGGGTCTTCCGCTCGAAGGACACACCTGGCAATCGAAAGACAACTGGGGATATCAAAGTTTTCCGAACAAAGATGAATTGTTAAATAAGTACACGAATTTTATGGTGAGGTTTCCGGATTTGATTCGCCAGGGATTGTCTGCCGCAGTCTACACGCAAACCACAGACGTGGAGATTGAGACGAATGGGCTCATGACTTATGATCGGCAGGTGGTGAAAATGCCCGAGGAAAAGTTGAAGGCAGCACACGCTCCGCTTTATGAACCTTCGCTGGTAAAACTGAAGTAGTTCACGGTTGACGGTTGACAGTTCACAGGATCGAAATTGCTGTGAACTGTCAACATGTGAACCGTGAACCTATGTAAGATTAACATCAATATCTGCTCAGAATGTTGCCTTAGATTTTCTTCCTTTACAAAAATTTCCGTATGTCATTGAAGACAATCATTTTTATCGGAATTGCTTTTATTTTTTTATGCTCTTCGCTCTCGGCTTCCGCGCAGGCCGGCATAGATTGGTACGAATCATTCAGCACTTCCATTCTTACTCAAAACGCTGACTCGGTAAACAACGCGATCACGGCAAAACTGGACAGTGCAGTGTCTTCCTCCGATCACTCCGATCATATCACTACCCTGAAGCAATTGGGTATATTTCATGCTGCTGTCACGCATGACTACGAAAAAGCAATGGACGCTTTTATCCAATGCCTTGTTCTGGAAGATTCGTTGAAGCGCGTTGCAGACCAGGTTATCACATACGTTGCGATCTCCGAAGTCCTCCGCGAGACTGGCAATTACCCGAAGTCGAAAGAAATGCTGGAGTCAGCGCTTGAAATCAATCGACCCCTGGATGATACTTATACGCTGGTGAAAGTTCAGACACGGCTGGGCAAGATCACAAGCTTGATGGGACACCTGAATGAGGCTTGGGATCAGTTCGATGTGGTGCTGAAGTACAAGGATGTGATCGAGGGTACGTCCACGCAAGCCGAAGTATTGTACAACATGGCAGCAATCAGGACAGCACAGCTGAAGTATCCGGCAGCTCTTGAATTATATAAACAGGCTCTTTCCATCAGGCGGTCACTGCGCGATAGATCGAACGAAGCAATTTGCCTCAATGAGATCGGTAATCTTTACCGGTTGATGAAAAACGATGATAAGGCATTGGCGAACTATGTTGTTGCGCTCGAGATCTGGACATCGCTCGATGACAAAAGAGGAATGGCTGTGGCTTATACCAACGCAGGTGTGATGTACTATCAACAAAAAAATATTCAACGGGCTGTTGCTAACCTCGAGCTCGCCATGGCTGCGGCAAATGAAGCACAGGAGCAAGAGCAACTCGGACGAGCTTACGAATATTTGAGTTTGTGTTTTAAAGACGCGGGCGATTTCAAAAAGGCATTGTATTATAAAGAGCTTCACGCCAATATTCTCGATTTCATTCAGCGCGATAAAGATGAGCGCAAACTCGTTGAAGCTCAAAACCGATACGAGGTTGACAAAAAGGAAGGTCGTATTCGACAGCTCGAAGACATTCGAAAAGAACGTGATCGCGAGCTGGCGAATGAAAGACAGTTCCGCGATTTTCTGACAGTCGTGATCGCGCTTGCTGCCGTTGTGCTCTTGCTCACGCTTTATCTCTACTTCGTCAAACGCAAGTCAAATAAAGCCTTGATGATCGCCAATCAAACTGTAACCAAACAAAATGGCGAACTCCAGGATCTCAATGCAACAAAGGACAAATTTTTCTCCATCATCAGCCATGACCTGAAAGGCCCCTTGAATTCGCTGACATCGTTCTCAGGGCTGTTGATAAACCACACTGACAGCCTGAGCAAAGACGAGATCAAAATGCTGGCGAAGGATCTCGACAAATCGCTGAAGAATCTTTTTGCGCTTTTGGAAAACCTGCTCGAATGGTCGCGTTCGCAAAGCGGGAATATTCAGT
Source organism: uncultured Chryseosolibacter sp. (assembly GCA_966080355.1). GTDB lineage: Bacteria > Bacteroidota > Bacteroidia > Cytophagales > Cyclobacteriaceae > Chryseosolibacter. Next base: position 460 of record CBHROW010000263.1, on the reverse strand, counting down.
TTACGCCTGAACCGTTTGACATTGCCGCGTTGCTGAAACAAAACAAGGAGTTGCTTGCGGCACAAGCGCAGAATAAGAAAATTAATCTTATTGTTTCGGGAGACGATAGCTTGATCGCAAATGCCCATAGAAACTCCATAACAACCGTCATTCGAAATCTTCTATCTAACGCGATCAAATTTACTCCGGAAGGTGGTTCAATTGTTTTGACATGTTCTCACAATGAATCATCGGTAAAGATCTCGGTTGCCGATACCGGTGTTGGAATGAGCGAAGAGGTGATGAAAAAACTTTTCCGCATCGACTCCAAGCATACAACGAAGGGAACGGCTGATGAAAAGGGAACTGGTCTTGGCCTTATCCTCTGTAAAGAATTTGTGGAAAAGAATCACGGACGAATTTGGGTTGAGAGTAAAATCGGGAAAGGCTCGATATTTTCGTTTGAATTGCCGCTGGTTCC
>CBHROW010000262.1:0-7849 GCA_966080355.1 uncultured Chryseosolibacter sp. | reverse complement strand
ATATCCAAATCGCGCATATGCAGACCGAATATGCAGCCGCTCGGTGCTAACTGATCTGGAAAACGATGGCGACATTGATATCCTCGTCAATGCATATAGTCACCCCTTCGGCATTAGCAGAATTTATGAAAACAAGTGGAAATCTGATGATCGGACAAACGCATCACCGATCGCTCCGTCAGGCATTTTAGTCGAAACCGGAATGGGATTCGTGACTATCTCATGGCAACCAGGAAGTGACGACACGACTCCAACCAGTCTTCTTACTTATAATCTTTTGGTGGAAGATGACAATGGTAAAACATGGATGCACCCAGGAACAAACGCAACGGGCGATTTTAGGAGAACGCTGGGGGCGGGCAACGCAGGCGCATTAACGCATTTCACGCTCACTGACCTTCCGCCAGGAAATTATAAAGTGAAAGCTCAATCACTCGATGCATCTTTTGCTCTTTCTGCCTGGTCTTCCTGGCAGAATTTTACCGTGCAAGCCGGCCCAAGCTCACTCAATTTGGAGCGCATTTTACTCACAAAGGTCAGGCTTACGTGGACAGCCTCGGCCCAGGCGGAGCAAACTATAGTTGTTCAAAGAAGAACCGCGACAACGGAATATGTCACCATCGCTGAATTGCCAGCAGGTTCTGTAGAATACATCGACTCAGATATAGCGTTGAATGCGGTTTATACCTATCGAGTATTAGGTCAAACTGCCAATGGCCCCTCGGCTAGCTCGAACGAAGTATCATGGGATTCATCGCTATGGAAGTTACAAAATTCGAACTTGCCGAACATCAACAATACGTTTGCGGTTGGCGATTACACGGGGGATGGCGCGATGGACGCAATGATAGTTGGTTATCTCAACGATGGAAGCTATCAGATGTTTCAGTCGGTTTTCGAAAAATCCGGCTCGACCTTCAATAGGACCAACTTTGGCGACAGCCCACCCTCGCTGCTTGCTGGGTTTATGGAAGATCTCAATGGCGATTCAAAACTTGACCTGTACCAGCATGGGTACACAACCAATGGCTACCGATCATTTGTCTACTTGAACAACGGAGATAAATCGTTTACCGCTGCTAACAACACGATTACCTCGGATGCCCTCGAGGTCATTGCGCCCCTGGATTATGACATGGATAACGATCTCGATCTTTATGTAGCCAGCACCTCGGCCAATGGCGTACCGGTAAAAAAGATGCTGCTGAACAATGGCGAAGGGTCCTACATTTATGCAGCTAAGCCACCATTCGATTGTACCGGGTATTCCTGCAACAACATACCGGTGACTGGAGACTTTGATGGTGATGGCGATACTGACCTTATTGAATATAACGATGGTATTCGTCTCTATCTTTACACGCCCGACCTTGGCTACAAAGACAGTGGTAGCGTCTATCCGGCTTCAGCTCAAGGGTACCTTTATTCCCTCGATTTCGATGGCGATGCTAAACTTGACATTTTATTTGCAGCAACCGATAACTATTATGGAACAAACAATACGAAGTTGTTGAGAAATACGGGATTGATCAATGGCGTGCCGCACTTCGAACTCGTGAATATTAATCTGCCAAGTGGCAACTCATTACGCAGTTCTGCATTTGCCGATTTTGACTTCGATGGTGACTTGACCTTTTCTTCAACGCCCAGCCAATAAGTTACTACAGCAACGAAGGCAATAGCATGTTAGCTCCGGCCACTTTTTCGAATTTGAACATGTTCAGCAGCGTTGCGAATATCATTGATTATGATGATGATGGAGATCTAGATGTGATGGTCTCAGGGTACATGAGTGACAATAGCGCTTACTCATCTTCGCTTTGCAAGGTGTTTATCAATCGGACTATTGACGAGGAAGGTGGAACGCATAATGAAACGCCATCTACACCATCTAACCTTCGTGCAACCCAGGATTCGCTGGGCGTACATTTCGAATGGAATCCCTCGAATGACGATCATACTCCTGCATCCGCATTGACCTATGATCTTTTGTTGTACAAAAATGGCAAAGTTATTCACAGGTCAGCTGTAGATCCTGCTACGACCTTTCGCAATAGGATGCTGTTCGGTCAGTTCTCCAACATGGCCACTTTGAATCTTGAGCAAGGCACCTATGAGTTTCGAGTGCAGGCTGTCGATCAATCGTATCGCGGTTCGGAGTTGTCGACCTCTTTTTCAATCGATGTGGTTCCTGCACCACCACTGATGCGCGACACTACGATCGTCTCATGTGGGAACATCATCACGTTGACCGCTGTGGGCTCGAACATCGAGTGGTTTTCTGATGCGAGCTTGAGCAAGCGTGTCGCTTCTGGCCAATTTCATCCAACCGAATCACAGCGGGTTTACGTAACGCAAACCGTTAACGGGATCCGTGGTATCGCAAACGTGGTGAATATTAAAGTTATTGAAAGACCACCCGTTCCGGTTTTGAGGGTGGCAAATCCGGTCCGGTACTGCGAGGGTAGTCCTTACATTCATCTCGAGGCCGATGGGTCAAATGTTAAATGGTATTCCACAAAAGAACTTTTGCCGACCTCACTCCAGTCTTCGAATTTTTATTTCAATCCAGATCCACGACCGGCAAAATATTATGTAACACAATCCATTGGAACCTGCGAGAGTTTTCCCCTGGAGGTTGTTGTTGAACCCTTAGGGCTTACAACCAGCCTGACACTTGAGGGTGATAAAATCGTTGCTAAAAGTTTTGATGGCGCGACCTACTATTGGTATCGCAATAAGGCGTTGATTCAGGTAAATTCGAGCAACTCACTCCAATATGACGGCAACACCGCCTCTTATCAGGTTGGGATCGAGAAAAGCGGTTGCTATGCAGTCAGTCCGTCATTCCTGGTTTCGGCAATTGAAGGGGTCTCCGAGAGTCCGATTCAGCTTTATCCGAATCCCGCGTCTGATCAATTTTCAATCGAGGGTGCCGAATATCCAACCTATATCAGAGTTTACAACAACAATGGAATCCTTGTGCTTAAGACTACAATTGCCAGCGAGCATCAATCGATAAATACTGCCAACTGGTCTCCTGGACTTTACGCAGTGACGGTGTTCGATGGGAAAGAGACCAAAACGATCAAGCTAGTTAAAGAATAGCCGCCTCAGATCTTTACGAAACATGCTCATGCTAAGAAGAATCTTCATCGTGATCATCGCGCTAACTAGTGTCGTGGTGATCTGCTTTTCTCAAACGCCAATCATGAATTTCTCATCCGTGGCGGCTTCAAAATCATTAAATGATAAAGTTATTTTCGTAGCCAACGATGGCATCCATGGAGAAGAGTTGTGGGTGACAGACGGCACCGTTGAAGGAACGAATCTTCTCAAAGATATTTACCCCGGTTATCAAGGGTCTTCTGCCCAGTTCTTCACGCTCTTTAACAACAAACTTTTCTTTAACGCGTACAGTCCCGAAACACAGGCAGAACTTTGGTCTACCGATGGAACCTCAGGAGGAACGCAAATGGTTGCAGACCTCTCTGCGTTTAACTCCTATACGGCTGGAACGTCACCTGCCTCTCTGAAAGTTTTCAAAGGATCGCTGTACTTTACCTCATCAGATGGAAAGCTCTATAAGACCAACGGTGAGGCTAGTGGTACAACAGTCGTGGATCAAATTTCGTATGGCCGGGTTCAATATCTGACGATCGCCAATGACAAGCTTTACTACTATAAAACCAGTGATATTCTGCAGCGTACGGATGGTAATGTAATCACGGAAATCGATTTACCCCTCGATATAGATGATACATACTTCAGCGGGCTGTTTTCATCCGGGCAAAGATTATTCGCCATAAGGGCTGCCTCGAACAACACATGGGTCAAGTTATATTCCCTCGATCCAGCGACTGACACGTGGACAAAAATCCTGGATGTCAAAGCTCCGTTGTACGGCAGCCAGATAATTGACAACACTACAGTTATTGGAGATAAAGTATTTTTTTCTCTTCGAAAAGACTATTCAACCGCCACCGATGAGCTATGGGTAACAGATGGCACTGCGGCCGGAACGATACAGTTAAGATCTACCGCCTGGGATCGATACTACTCAGGCTCAGAAAGCATGTTTTTTACAGAATTCAATGGGATGCTTTACTTCCGCAGTGGCAATGCAGACAAAAAATCTCTCTGGAAATCTGATGGCACTGTCAATGGCACCGTGAAGGTACACGATGTTGAAATCATGGCGCCAAACTATCAGCCCAACCCACCGGTTGCTGTTGGCGGTAGGCTCTATTTTGGTGGAAACATAAGTGGCACATTCAACACTCAGCCAACACTATGGTCAACTGACGGAACGCAAGCCGGCACCAAACCTGAAATGGACCTTTCGACCAACTTAGGGTCACTGCCTCATCTTTTGGCTGCAGCCAATGGAAACGTCTTTTTCGTTACTAAAGCCGATAATTTCAACTCAACCGCCTGGACCAGCAAACCTGCAGACGAAATAAATGTAAATGTCGAGTCAGCTACTGAAGTGCTACTGGGCGGGCAAATTTCTTTTTATGACATACAAAATTCGCCTTGCGCTTCGAAAACTATAACCGTTAGGAACGATGGGAAAAAAGCCTTGGCATTCGGCACAGTATATACAACTGGTCCTGATTTTCTTGTGACAGGAACGGTACCTGAAGTTCTTTTGCCAGGAACAAAGTTTAGCTTTAAGGTTTTTTTTAATCCGCTAACGGAAGGAAATAAATCGGGCAAGCTCGTTATAACAAGTAGTGACTTAAACGAAGGAAATTTCTCAATCCGGATGAGTGCTACAGCTGGCGAGAATGGTGTTGGCAATTTCTGCGATGACGTAGAAGCGCCCGCTCATTTCCTTTCTGCGAAATCTGGACCTAAAGCAATCCTTTTGACAAATACATCCGTTACAGAGCTCCTTCCTGCGGGTACCGTAGTCGGCTCACTTTCAGTTCAGGGACAATCACAAGCTACCTTTACACTTGTCGCTGGCGATGGTGATACACACAACGAGTACTTTGTGGTCGAGGGCAACGAACTGAAAACAAAAAAGGCTTTTACATTTGGCGATCATAATTTCTACACAGTGAGGATCAACGCTTCTTCCGCAGATGGAAGCAAGCAGCAAGATTATTTTTCCATCGAGGTTATCAATCAGCTTTCAAAATCGACCGGCAACAATTGCGCGCCTGTATTCGAACATCTCGACTATGCCCTCACTGATTTAGCTGTGAATTCAATTGGCCAGATTTTCACGGTGACTAGCCAGGGTCAGATCCAGCGCTCGGATGACGATGGTAACTCCTGGACTATCACACGAGTCGGTGGTCCATACAGGTTGACGCGCATTTTTTTCAAGAACAATACAGGCTTTGTGCTTGGCGAAAATATCTTACTGAAATCTGAAGACAACGGGGGCACGTGGTTTCAGATCTATACGCCTGCCGCTCCCATTAGCCTCTCTATGCTCACTGAGCAGACCGGATATGTGGCGGGAAGTGGTGGCTCAATTTATTTCACAGATGATGGCTGCCGCACCTGGATTGAAAAGAAAGCATCGTCTGGCTTTGGCCCAGATGGTTTCACCTCCATTTGGTTTACTTCAATGGATAAAGGCTTTGGTATCAGCAGTAGCTACGTATATCAAACCTCTGATGGAGGTGAAACATGGAAACAAGTCCAATTAAATGCGAGCGGATATTATACCAGTCCAACACAAGTTATTTTCGTTTCTGAAACGCGTGGATTTTTGGTGTCGGCTAACGCCCTGTTCCGTACCACCGATGGCGGTGATACATGGACTCAAGCGACAATACCTTATTCTTCTTCGATTTTGCGGTTGCAATTTGTCAACGCAAGTGAGGGCTACTTCCTGGACTGGTACGGTGGAGTATCCAGGACAACTGATGGTGGCGATACATGGACCAACGCTGCTTTTCTTTTACCGGGGCGGGCGTCAGCCATAGCAAGGTATAATTCAAAATTATTTATGACGCTAGCTCCAGCATATTCGAGCTGGAGCAGTGGCCGAGTGTTCACATCCTCTTCTGACAACGGAGCCACGTGGGATATTAGTAGCCAAATCATGGATGAAAATTTTTCCATGGTTTATTTCCCATTACCAGATTTTGGTCTTGTGAGTGCCCAAAGTGCAAACTACCGCACCACTGATGGAGGAATTACCTGGGAAGCATTACCATGGTTTAACGCCATGAGCAAACCGGTGAGACTAGACGATGGTACATTGATCCTCTCTGACGGTAATGCGATCTTTCGTTCAACAGACAACGGCACCACCATTACAGAAGTACTCAGATCTCCCGACTACCCTTTGTATCAACCTGTGGGAAAACTCTACAAGCTTTCCAATGAGCGAATCTTATCCATCAACGGGCCGCACTTCTACGCAAGTAATGATAGCGGCATAACATGGGAGTACACACTGCTTAATACAATTTCAACAATCACAGATGCACATTTTATTTCTTCACAGACTGGTTTTCTTCTCGATCTGTTCGGAAGTGTATACAAAACAACCGATAGCGGAGCGAACTGGGCCCGCATTTTTACACAAGATTATGATGCAAGCGATCCATTCACAGCGATATTCTTTGCCAACGATCAAACTGGTTTTAAAGCGGGTAAAACTTTTGAGAAAACAACTGACGGTGGTGTTACCTGGAACAAAATATTCACAACATTCGGCACCGATGTATTCAAGCTTTTCTTCACAAGCGAGTCGCATGGTTATGCTATTTGCCGCAGGCAGATGATGTACGAGACGTTTGATGGCGGCCTCACCTGGAAAGAAATTTACACACAAACATCGTACGACATTTACAATGCGGATTTTGAAAACGATGCAATCTACCTCACCGGCCAATATGGATACATTGGAAAATTTTCGACCCATCAGGATCCGCCACTGATGCCCGGTTATATCTCTGGCGACATGGTTGTATGCCCCGGAACGGTCGTCACTTATAATCTGCCGTTCAATTACACTTATTCATATAACTGGTCACTACCGAATGTCAAAGCGCGTGATGGCGCAACCTGGGTAGAGGTTTACTTTCCTGATGCGGGAGAATATACCCTCTCCGTCCAGGCGAACAATGCATGCAAAACAACTGAAACGAGGAGCTTAACAGTCAAGGTACAGGGCGTTGACCAGCCAACGATTCAAGGCAATGAATTGGTTACTCCCAAGGCGGCAGAAAAATATGAGATCTCAAATGCGTCTCTGGAAAATCATTATTTCTGGCAAATCTCGCCATCTATTACGTTCGCACCGGCACAATCTTCGAGCTCAATTCAGGTTACCTGGCCGGATGTAAATGAATCAGATTTCAAAATCTCGACATACGCAATAAACAGCAAGTCGGCATGTAAGAGTAAAACCCCAAGCTTAGCAGTAAAGGTATTGCGCGTCACGAGTTTGGAAGGGAAGAATGATGGCATAAGTGTTTACCCAAATCCGACATCAGTCGAACTTCGGATCTCATCTGGTGACCCACTCATGCATGCCGGGCTTGTCGATTTAAGCGGCAAGGCAATGGTCGATCAAAAATTGAGTAACGGCTACACGCACATAATCAACATCGAGACTCTTCCCTCGGGGTTGTACATCTTGAAGCTAAAATCCAAGAATGGATCCATTTTCACCCGGACCATAGTTAAGCAGTGAGTTGATCAAATCGCTGACTCATCTGGAAATAGTTTACAATTTCTGATTTCTGATCGGCTCGTTCCTCAATCAGAATCCAAAAACTGGAAATCAGAAATTCAAATCAACCATGCCAATTCTTATTCCAGATATCATCATACAACTCAGGATGTCTTTTGAATTGCGCGTGAACATAAGGACAAA
>CBHROW010000261.1:0-7893 GCA_966080355.1 uncultured Chryseosolibacter sp. | reverse complement strand
AGGTTTGGATGTATCCCACATGACATTACCTTTGAATCCTACTACTTCTTTTATCAACATCGCTAACTCATAAATTGAGAGTTCCTCTCCGCTGCCAACATTGATGAATTCCTTTTGATCATAATTCAGCATCAAAAACAGGCAGGCATCGGCCATATCATCAACGTGCATGAACTCCCTCAATGGCTTGCCTGTACCCCAGATTGAGACCGTAGTGTTTGTGTGCACGCCCGTATCAAATTTTTTCAAAAGGGCCGGCAGTACGTGCGATGTTTGCAAATCGAAATTGTCGTTCGGCCCGTACAAATTTGTGGGCATCGCGGAAATAAATTTGCAGCCATATTGGTCGCGATAGGTTTCGCACAGCTTAATGCCAGCGATTTTTGCAATCGCATACGGTTCATTAGTGGCTTCCAAATAGCCGCTAAGCAATTCAGATTCTTTTAGAGGTTGAGCAGCAAGTTTTGGATAAATACATGATGAACCTAAAAACAAAAGCTTTTTTACATTATGTCTGTAGCTTTCATGAATCACATTCGATTCGATCATCAGATTTTCATAGAGAAACTGCGCTCGAAAAGTATTATTGGCCAGAATACCACCAACCTTTGCGGCTGCCATGAACACAAATTCGGGTTGCTCTTCATCAAAAAACTTCTCAACGGCCGATTGTTTTCGAAGGTCGAGCTCATTACTCGATCGTAACAGTAGATTCGAATATCCTTCACTGCGAAGTTTGCGAACAATTGCAGAACCTACCATCCCATTGTGGCCGGCAACGTAGATTTTTGAGTCCTTATTCATTTACTCGTGATATTGGAAAATTTTATGACCTCCCTCATCCAGATATCGGTCGCGCAAGAAAAGTTGATAGTCGCTTTTTACCATGTCATCGATAATTGCATCGAGGTCATATTCCAATTGCCATCCTAATTTTTCTTTAGCTTTGGTGGGATCTCCAATCAAGAGCTCAACTTCTGTCGGTCGAAAATACCGGGGATCAATTTTTATCACAACGTCACCGACATTGAGCTTTGCCTCGCCTTTTACTTCTTCAACATACCCTACCTCGCCAACGCCCTCGCCCTTGAAGGCGATCGTTATACCCAGGCGCTGAAAAACCTTAACGATAAAATCTCTAACCGTTGTCGTGATCCCTGTTGCAATCACAAAATCGTCTGCCTTCGGTTGTTGGAGCATCAACCACATTGCTTGGACATAGTCTTTTGCATGGCCCCAGTCACGTTTTGCATCGAGGTTACCCATGAACAGTTGCTTCTGGAGACCTAGTACTATCCGACAGGCTCCGCGAGTAATTTTACGAGTAACAAAAGTTTCTCCTCTCAGTGGAGACTCATGGTTGAATAAAATACCATTGCATGCATAAAGATCATAAGCCTCTCTGTAGTTCACCGTTATCCAGTAGCTATACAATTTAGCAACTGCATAAGGCGACCGTGGATAAAAGGGCGTTGTTTCGCTCTGAGGAACTTGCTGGACCAAGCCATACAATTCAGATGTAGAAGCCTGGTAAAATCTGGTTTTTTTATCCAGGCCAAGAATTCTTATGGCTTCAAGTATCCTTAATGTACCCAAGCCGTCAACGTTAGCCGTATATTCAGGCATATCAAAACTTACGCGGACGTGCGACATTGCGCCAAGATTGTAAATCTCATCCGGTTGAATTTCCTGAATCAATCGTATCAAATTGACAGAATCTGACAGATCACCGTAATGAAGATGAAGCTTTACCTGTTGCTCATGTGGATCATTATACAAGTGATCGATTCGATCGGTATTAAAAAGTGAAGCTCTTCTCTTAATACCATGTACTTCATAGCCTTTCGAAAGGAGAAATTCTGCAAGGTATGCCCCGTCTTGGCCCGTAATTCCAGTGATTAATGCTTTTTTCATCTTGTTAAAAAGGGACTGCAAAAATATGATATTGTCTTCTAATTTTCAGCATAATCCGGCTGGATGCCTGCTTCTTTAGAGTCATTTCGTCACAGCCAGGAAAAATATTCCGGTTAATGCTCCCAACGCAATAGAAAACTCCGCTGATTTTGATTTCTGTGCTAGTTTTGCAGCTTCGATTGTCTATAAAATCGAAGAAAACTACCAATGCATTATCTGGTTGGTGACTTCGGTCACTTTTTTGTTATCACTTCATTCATTGCCGCGCTGGTTTCGGCATTTTCGTATTACCGGGCTACCTCTGCGCGGTCAATCGATGAAAAAAACGCGTGGCTCAAGAACGGGGCTTTTGCATTTTTTACTCACGCGGCTTCCGTACTCGGCATTTGCGTATTGCTCTTTATCATCATCGCTAACCATTACTTCGAATACCACTATGCGTATAGCTACTCCGATAAAAAACTTCCAGCCCACTATTTACTTTCGACATTCTGGAACGGTCAGGAAGGAAGTTTTTTACTCTGGCTATTCTGGCAGGCTGTACTCGGAATCGTTCTGATTTTTACAAACAAATTTTGGGAAGGCCCGGTGATGACTGTTTTTGCGTTGGTGCAGGCGTTCCTTGCCTCAATGATCCTGGGCGTAGTTTTACCAGGCGTGGATTTTCGCATCGGCAGCTCACCTTTCATCTTGCTGCGCGATGTGATGCAACAGGCTCCCATCTTCAAAACAAACCCTGAGTTCGTTCCCAGCGATGGAACCGGACTCAACCCGCTCCTTCAAAATTACTGGATGGTAATTCACCCACCGACTTTGTTCCTCGGCTTTGCCTGTACTTTAGTGCCCTTTGCATTTTGTATCGCAGGTCTTTGGTTGAAAAAATATCGCGACTGGGTTCGCCCGGCATTACCATGGGCACTCTTCGGAGGTGCTGTGCTCGGACTTGGAATTTTAATGGGTGGCTACTGGGCATATGAAACATTGAACTTCGGTGGCTATTGGAACTGGGATCCGGTTGAAAACGCAGTGTACGTTCCCTGGCTTGTGCTCGTAGCGGGTATTCACACCATGATCACTTACAAGAACAGTGAAACGGCACTCAAGGCTTCGATCATTCTCGTGATCTCAGTTTTCATTTTGATCCTCTATTCTACATTCTTAACACGCAGTGGAATTCTCGGAGAATCGTCTGTTCATTCATTCACCGACCTGGGACTCTCCGGCCAACTGTTGTTGTACCTTTTGTTTTTCCTTTTCATCGCAGTAGTGTTTGCTGTTGTTCGTTGGAAAGAAATTCCATCAACAGATAAAGAAGTGTCGACCTACTCGCGGGAGTTCTGGATCTTCATCGGAACGGTGGTACTCTGCCTCATGGGTTTTCAGGTGTTGATGCCAACATCAATACCGGTGTGGAATAGCATCTTAAAACTTTTTGGATTGTCTTCTAACCTTGCACCTCCCGCTGATCAAATTGGATTCTATACAAAATTCCAGCTGTGGTTTGCTGTGGGTATTGCTCTGCTTTCTGGCATCGGGCAATTTTTCTGGTGGAAGAAGATGGACTCCAAAGTTTTGTTTAAAGAACTCAAGTGGCCGCTGATCGTAAGTGCAGTGGTATTCCTGATCGTTGCAGATGTTCTTATTAGCGCAGAAGGTTCTGACGCTTTTAAACGTGCGGGATTTTTGGTCATCCTGCTTGCGGGAATTTTTACCATCGCAGCCAATGCAAAGATCTTCGTTTCCGTGATCCGTTCAAGTCCTACACTTTCGGGTGGAGCGATTGCTCATATTGGCGTTGGATTGATGCTGATCGGCATCATGTTCTCGTCAGGTTTTTCAAAAGTAGTGTCGCTCAACAACACCGGGATGTTGATCTCCCGGGAGCTGAGCGATGAATTTAACCGCGAAAATCTTCTGCTTTTCGTCAATGAACCGCGTGAGATGGCGAATTATAAGATCGAGTATCGCGGGGAACGCCTGGAGCCCCGTGATAAATTCGGGTTTGTAAGTCATGACGATGTCGAGGCGACAGAAAACCCCTACCAGGTAGTAGCGAAGAAGGATATCACATTCAATGGAAACCTTTTGTATCATGCCAAGGATACTTTCGAGATCTTCGCAGAGAATACCTATTTCGAAATACAACTGGTAAACCCGAAAGGCAAAATACACACATTGTATCCGCGCATTCAAGACAACCCGACCATGGGCCTTGCTGCCTCGCCCGATATCAAACGCGATGTGTCGAAAGATCTTTATGCTCACGTTGTAAACCGCACACCGAAAGAAAGGATCGAGTGGAGCAAAACGGAAGAGATCAAGGTACCATTGAACAAGCAGTTCTTCGCCAACGACTATGTGTGCAACCTCGAAAAAGTTGAAAGAATTTTTTCCATCGGCAATACAAAACTCGACTCCACCGATGTGGCTGTTAAAGCAATGATCAGTGTTAAAGGCGAGTACAAGGATTACATTGCCGAGCCGGTCTTTATCATTCGCAACCGTATGGTCGGCAGGATTCCATTTGAGATCAAAGACCTGGGTATTCAATTCACGCTGATGAACATTCACCCGGAGTCGAGCGAATTTACCATCGGTATCAATACGCGGCAGAAAGACTGGATCGTGATCAAAGCGTTTGAAAAACCTTTGATCAACGTACTCTGGATCGGCACGCTCGTGCTCATGGCAGGATTTGCCGTGGCGATTGTAAGAAGATCGCGCGAGTTCAGAAAAATGAAGGGGAAGGATTTGGAATAGCCCTCAGTTATTTGTCAATCAAATCCGTGATGAAAGAGGCAATAACAAGACGGGATCGCTCGAATGAGAATTAATTTTTGCACATTCGTAAATGCCTCCTAAGCTTATCCGATATCTCCTGGATAAAAATCTTTCCGGAAAAGAACTTACCAACGAGAAAATTCGAGATTTCACAAGACTTGTGTTCGTCCAGGGTGCTGTCATTCTTTCGCTTTTCCTACTCAACCTTTTTACGTATTTCGGTTTTCCATTTCACATCGAACTTGCAGAATCCATCTTCTTTGCAACACTCGGTGTGTACGTTTTCCTGCTGTGGGACATGCTGAGGAATTATACCAGGAACAAGAAGGTCATTCTTATCAATTTCATTTTTATCATGGGTGTATTCCTCGTTGGTGTGATTGCGGTCAACCCATTCTTTCCCATGCCAACCACAGTCCCATATCGGATCGTCCTCGGGGGTATTCAGGTTTGTTTACTTGGCGTGGAATGCACCGTGATTTACTTCACACTGATCGAATTTTCAAAAAAGATCTCGGTATGCCGATTCGTCTATGGGGTGCTGCATGTATCTATCTGATGATCGGCCTGGCGTTCGGCAGCGCTTATGAGATCCTGTGCATTCTTCAGCTCGACTGCATGGGCACAGACATTCCATTGCAAACACTGGCACTGATGAAGCGCATCGAACTCAGCCTGATGATTCTTTCCGGAATGGACAGCCCCTATCCCGATGCATCTCCGATCGTTTATTCACTCGGCACGATAGAAGCGTTGTGGGGTCAGCTCTTTGTCATACTCATCGTTGGAAGGTTGCTGATGAAGGACTAACCTAAGTCGTGCGCTACCTTGGATATGTCCTGAAATATCCAGAGGTTTCGAATTCAAACTCCATTACTATGACTACTGAAATTTTTCTTCGATACATCCATTTCATCAGCATCTTCGCCATTGTCAGCACGGTAGTATCAGAGCACTTGCTGCTGAGAAGAGAAATGACAAGAATTGAGATCGTAAGGCTTTCGCGGGTTGACGCAGTGTATGGAATTGCCGCCCTTACCTTGCTGGCAGCCGGACTCACATTGTGGCTCGGAAGTTTTGGGAAACCCACCATTTATTATTCAAAGAACTGGATCTTTCACACCAAGATCACGTTGTTCCTGATCGTAGGATTACTCTCCATCCATCCAACTGTATTCTTCATTAAGAACCGCAAAGGCAACCCCGATGAGATTGTCTCAATCCCAAAATCGATTTTCTGGATGCTGCGACTCGAGCTGCTGATCCTTTTCGTTATTCCACTACTTGCCGGTTTGATGGCTCATGGGGTGGGGTACTTCGGGAAGTAATTTTAGATTTAAGATTTAAGATTTAAGATTTAAGATTTTGATTCGCGTAAAATTTTTCGTGTCAGTCTGTTAACCCATCGCGGTAAATTGCCAGAGCCGCTGTGATTCAGTCCACGTTAAATCTTAAATCATAAATTGATTTTTGTCGCATCTCACCCTTTTGAATGTCGCGTTCAGTAACCGCAAATTCATGGAGTCGCTCGTATGTTTGTATCATCAGACAACAAAAACATAACCGATATGGAAACTGCAACAAAAACCGTAATCACAGTAGAGGCGATCGTAAAAGCGCCTGTTGAAAAAGTTTGGAAATCATGGTCAGAGCCGCAACATATTACCAAATGGTGTCAGGCTTCAGACGACTGGCATGCACCATTTGCTGAAAATGACCTTCGCACCGGTGGAACATTTAAAACAACCATGTCCGCGAAAGATGGTAGCTTCAGTTTCGACTTCGGGGGAGTTTATAGTCACGTTGAAAAGAACAAACTCATCGAATACACGATCGGTGACGGGCGAAGGGTAAAAATTGCCTTCACAGCAAATGGTAGCGAAACAAAAGTTACCGAAAGCTTCGAAGCAGAGAGCGAAAATCCGGTGGAAATGCAACGCGGAGGATGGCAAGCAATTCTTGACAATTTTAAGCGGTATACCGAGGCGCTTTGAAAAATGTCGATATCGAGCACTGAATGTTGAATGTCGAAGTAAGGCCCGCATTCGACATTCAGTGTTACTACTGTCCGGAGAAATTCTGGGATCGAAAAAAATCTTCGAATTTAGTTTACGTTGAGACATTTTAGACGCAATCGTCAAAGGAGGCCTAACCTGCATTTGCATTTCTATCTTCCGGTATGCTTCAGGAGGACCTAAGCCTGGCCTTGGTCTGGAAGTGGAATGTGCGGCCAGGGTTAAGGCCGGATGAAGCATATCAGTGGCCCAGCGGCCCGGGAGCGACAAAGAAAATTTGATCGAAGTGCGTAGTGTAGAACTTTCACTGAATTCTTCCCCGGACACTAGTAATTCAGTGTTCGATATGTTCGATATTCATTATTCGATATTATTATTCACTGCGTTAGATCTTCACCTGAAGTGTCATAAAAAAGCTTCTTCCATCCGATGGTAGTATTCCCGGCCCTGGATATCCCGTGGCTCTTCGCGTGAAGTACATCCGATTTGAAAGGTTGTTTATATTTCCCTCGACACGAAATTTTTTGAACGAATATGACATACTGAAATCCATGATGGAATACGAAGGGATTGTTCCAATCACAGCAGACACTCCACCTTCCGTTGCATTGGTCGCGTCAGCAAATTGATCGGACAAGTGTGTAAACTGAAATGACGCTTTTAGATTTTGGTAGCCCATGCGAACGCCTGTCTTCAGGTTCAGTGCTGGCACAAATTCAACTTCGTTTCCTTCAACACCAGCGATCTCGCTCTTCCGATAGTCTGATTTGATCAAAGCTGCGTTTGCAAACAACACTCCGCTCCAATTCGTTGAGCCCGTGTTCGCCAATCCAATCACATCCGCTTCACCATATGCTTCAATGCCGCGGATAATGGCCTGTCCGATGTTACCGCGCCTTCTCAACACACGGTTGAACTCGTCATAGAATTGAACCTCACCAATCCTGTTGTCATAATTAAGATAGAACAAACTCACATCGTAGCTGAACAGCGAGGTCTGATCACTGCGTACACCGAGGTCGAATGAATATCCTGTTTCATCTTTCATGTTCGGATCGATGACGGAAGAAGGATTGGAAATTCTCATGTCGCTGAACGTGATCGAGCGATAGTTCTGCGAGAGATTGGAATAAAGCTCAACAAAATTCGTGGGCTTGTACCTTACACCCAAACCAGCCAGACA
>CBHROW010000260.1:0-7918 GCA_966080355.1 uncultured Chryseosolibacter sp. | reverse complement strand
AAGGTAGGATGGGCTTTTATATTTTCTGAAATAATTTTTGACCGGGGTGAGCCGCGCCCCGTCCGTCTGTACTTAACCCCTAGCTTATGACAGGTTTTGAAATTCTCGATCTGGTGATCGGAATGATCTTCGTTTACTTTCTCACCAGCCTGATGTGCGTTTCAGTTCAGGAAGCGCTTGCGCGATTTCGCAAACTTCGCATGGTGAATCTGAAGAAGTGGCTTACAGACACGTTCAACACTTCAGAAGCAGGCAAAAATTTGGGCGATCGCATTTGGTGCAACGTGATCGTTGACGGCCTAACGCAGGCATCTCGCGGTGCGTCTTATCTCTCTCAAAACGTTTTTGTTCATGCGCTACTGGACGAAATTCATTATGGAACAGCCGGTGAAGCAAAAAAAGGACAGGCCTATGCGGCAAAAGCTCCTTACGATTTCAACACGCTGAAAATGTCAATAAAGGCATCCGAGCTTCTGCCTGAACCCATCAAACGGATGTTGCTGCAGTTTCATCACGAATCTTTCTCCAACCTTGACACTTTTAAACTAAAGATCGGCAAGTGGTTTGACGAAGCCATGGAAAGAAATGCCGGCACTTATAAAAAGAAGGCGCAAGATTCTGTACTGATCATATCATTCGCGCTTACCATTTTGTTGAATGTAGACTCTGTGCGCCTGTTCGACTATTTCTATGAAAACAAAGACCAGGCTGCCAAGGTTGCCGATGCCGCCCAGGCCATGATCAAAGACACACAAGTGATCGAGCGCATCCATCATTTGCAGAATGACACGACAACAAAAGCCGATCGCAAAATACTGGATCAGCTAGAAACAGATCTGACTGAATTGAGAAAGCATCATGAGAAGCTTACTCAGTTGGGAATACCGATCGGTTGGAATTTTATCAAAGATGAAAAAGAGCATCTCACGGAATTTCTTTTCTGGTTTTTGAAAGTATTGGGCTGGATCGTTACGGGCATTGCAGTTTCGTTGGGGGCTCCGTTCTGGTTCGACATTCTAAACAAGCTTGTGAACCTCAGGTCTGCCGGAAAGAAACCTGACGATTCGAAGAGCGCGTCCACTGCTACGACTTCCGCCACCGAAACCGCTCTTGCCTGATGAAAGTAAAAGTGATCTCGAGGCTCAACAAAAGACTTTGGCCCTCCAGCCAGAACGTTGCACTGCCAGAGCCATTGCAGCCAAACGACATTCTCGATGTGAAGGAAACTGTTGAGGGTGAACATTTCTCTCCGGATAATAACAAGTGGCATAAGACCGAACAAGGTTTTTATGTTTGGAGTGGAGGAGTAGAGGCTGTCGCGCCTACGGTGCCAGTTTTGCGCGAGTCTACCGGAGCAACTACCGACCTGTCAAAAAGCCTGGCGCTCAACGGCCCGATCGATTTTCGCGGAACCAATGTCTGTGCAGCCGTGATCGACTCAGGTGTTTCCGCTCATCCAGCTTTGGGAGGTCGTTTGAATGCTGCGAAGTCAAAATCGTTCGTTGCGGGCGAGACTTCTGCAGAAGATGACATCGGCCATGGCACACAGGTAGCCGGCATCATTGCAGGAAACGATTCAGTTGTCAGGGGTGTCGCACCAGATGTTTCAATCATCAGCTACCGCGTTGCACCGGCAGGCTATGTTGATTCCAATGCGATTTACTATGCACTCAAGAACCTTGTCGACAACGAATTGAATTCGATCGATGTCATTAACCTGAGTCTCGACATCCAGGACTTTCTCCTTGATCAGGTTCAGGGTTTCTTAAACACAGCTGCATCAAAAGGAGTTGTGACAGTAGTGGCAGCAGGCGAGAACCTGCAACATAATACTATCAATCAGCTTAAGAATGTTATCAAAGTTTCGGTTTGCGATGATGAAACATTTGAAAAATTCAAGGCGGGTTCTGCCGTTCGAGATTCATTCATTTTCAGGCAAACCGATATCGAATCCACATCGCTAGACAATGGTTACGCACCGATCGGTCACGACAGCGCATATGCAGCGGTTGTCAGCGGCCTCGTATGTTCAATCATCTCAACGAACTGGATCAAGAAAGATTCATCGAGAACAAAGAATGTCTTAAACATCCTTCGCAATCTTTCCTTCAAAGTGGCTCAACAAACACAACTACAACCCTTCAAACCGCATTGCATATGAAAAAGGTATTTCTTCTCCTATCCATACTTGTCTTCATCAGCAACGTAAAAGCGCAGGAAATCTACTATGACGCACTAACATTGAAAAAAGAATGTGCAGTCACCGTTATTGCGGTACCTGGCCCCAACCAGGGGAAACTCGAAATGAGGTTTACAACAGAAACCGATACGACAAAAGTCCTCGAGATCCTTGGACGATATATTCCAAAGGAGGTAATCGAAACATACAACCGCGCTAAACCCGAAGACAAAAAAGATTTATTCAAAAAGGCGTTGGGAGAAAATCCATTTCTCATGCTACCCGCGATGGTCCATGATAAGCGAACCGCAAGTCTCACCGAAAATGCATCCAAAGCATTCAGCAAACTTGCCGGCATTGACGTAACCAACTACGCTGATGCACTCGCTCAATTCATGGTGGAGCGCGCCAAAGAAGAGCTCAACATTGCCTTCTTCCAAAAATTCAAAAAATATCTCGACAAAAATCCGGAGATCGCCACCTTGTTTCCCAAAACATCGGAATACATATCCAACATGATGGCTCACGAATACGCGCAATTGCTGAACGGCCTGCGTGACGTGTTTCAGGAAGATTTGAAAAACCTCCTTTACCAGCTGGACGATGTTTTCCTGCTTCCGCGTTATCAGCAGGTAGTAACAGAATTTCCTGAAATTCTTGTCGTCATTCGTTCGGTTCAAATTGTTACCGATCTCGAAGATGGCCAGCATCCTGCTGACATTATCAGGCAATTCAACACCATGAAGGAATGGCAACGAATCGATAGATTCCGGGTTAAAAATCTTCACAATTTTATAAAGACTACGAGTCTGGTTAGCGAAGCGCTGCGATTTAAGGCCGATGCGCTGGACTTGCTGGAAGTGGAAGGTGAAGGGAAGATCAAACAAACTGCCACCGACCTCACAGCCGACCACGATGGACGGACGATCACATTGAAATCGTGGACGGGCGACAGGAATTGGATCACTGTGCGGCATTTCGAAATGCTCTTCAAGGACGAGATCGCAACAAAACTTTTTCTCGCCCTTGTTTATCAGCGGGCAGCAATTGACAACATCGTATTTCATAAATCACAAAACGATGTGATCTCCCTCACCAGCGTGATGAAAAACAATGCAACCAGTATTTTCGCCTTCCGAAGCTATTTCCTCGATTTTCTCCGTCTCGCAGAGCAGACCGAACAAAAACTGACGGAACTGAAAGGCAAGCAAGGTAAACTTGAGCCAGGCGATTATTACGAGTATGTGAGCTCGGCTATCGATATTATTGAGTATGGATTCAGAATCACGAACCTGATCGATGAAAAATTCGATGGTACAGAGTATGTGAAGGTGATGCGATCAGGAAATAACCTTTACCGGAATATTGTAGACAAGAATTATTCCGCAGCTGTGACCAACGCGTTGTATATCATCCAGATTGTGACTGAGGTCATTACCGAACAGAGCGAATATGATGATGTATTGAAAAAATCGATTGCGAGAGATGCAGCAAATTTCTCAACAGAGCCGGAAAAAGAGAAAATGGAAACCGAATACACCACAGGCTTTGAAAATTTCAAGACCCTCAATAAACTGTCAAAGGGCGCTGTCAAGTACGGTGTGTTCATGGCCAATGTCGTTGATGCTAAATCTTCGGCAGAGATCAAAGAAGCGATCGAAAACGCAGCACTTCCCGCAGGCAGCTCGTCTTACAAAAAGTATCAGCGAGCTACCCTTAGTGTCAGCTCATACCTGGGTGGCCAGCTGAGATTGAAGCATCAAAAAGATCCGAAGCGTACGTGGGATCAAAATCTCGGTGTGATCGCCCCGGTAGGCCTCGCACTGAATTGGGGGATCGGCAAATATGGAGCAGTGAGTATTTTTGCACCGCTCATTGACGTGGGTGCGATTGCAGAATTCAGACTCAAAGACAACGGCACAGAGTTGACCGAGTCGATCAAGCTCGGAAATATATTTTCTCCGGGTGGATATTTGGTTTACGGTTTCGGTGGCAATATTCCTTTAGCACTCGGCATCGGTGCACAATATGGTCCGGGATTGTTTGAAGTGAAAGGAGCCAGCAATGGCAGCACAACCAACGCGTATCAAAATCCTGAATGGCGTGCGAATGTTTTTCTTGCCATAGACATGCCACTATTCAATCTCACACCGGGAAAAAAGATCAAATGCAAAAAATTGTATTAACCGCAGTTGTACTCACCCGGCCGAAACTTTGACAAAAAATCGTGTGGCCTATCGACCCATACATTTGATTCACGCTGAGAAACTGGTCGATAACATGCGAAGGACATCCAATTTACAACGTGCTTGTCATTATGTCTCGAAAAGCATTGCTCGTGTACTTCTCATTCTACGGATAAGGAGTTTTAAAATTTCACATGCAACCCTGCCGTATACCCAACATACATTCCGTACATCCTGTAGCTGTCATGACGCGCAGTGTGCTTCCATAGGTAGTGATTCGACAGATCATTGTCTCTTCGTGAAGTTGTCTCGGCAAAATTGATTGATGGCCCTCCAAACAACTCGATGTTATTACCGAGTCGCAACGCAGGCAACGCACTCGCTGACCACTTCGACACCATACCGTGTCCTGTCCCATACAAATGGGTAACGGTCGATTCAACATTGAATCTGAAGTGCTCGTGTGTAAAGAAGTGCGCGCCAAATCCATATTGAACCGCAATTACCTCCGAGCTATTCCTGAAGTTGTAGCCGACACCGATGACCCCATAAAGTTTCTTGCTTCCCGACCGCATCGTGACCAGAGTCGAGAAGTTATCATCGGTAGTGACACCAAGAAATTTCTCTCCGTTCTTCACAATATTGATCGGGGCGATCGGATACTCGCTGCTGTCGGCAATATTGATGAAGCCGGAGATCTGCACGCCTTTTACTTTTTTGGCTATGTTGATGTAGCCTGCCATCTGCGCACCTTCCACATTTTCCGCAATGTTGATAAAGCCTGCTGCCTGCGTTCCGCGATCTACAGAGTCGGCAATGTTAATGAAACCTGCGACTTGAAATCCGCGGACATCCTCAGCAATATTCATAAATCCTGCGGCCTGCATGCCAAGAATGTTTCCTCGCGATAAGTTGAAAAATCCCGCAACTTGAAATCCCGCGGCATCACCGTAAGTATTGAAAAATCCTGCAGCCTTAAATCCATTCGCGCGACCACCGATGAGGTTGTAAAAACCAGCAACCTGAAAACCATCAGCTTGTTCGAGCACCATGTTACCGAAGCCTGCCGCAGTGAATCCTCTTTCGGCCCGCGACAACCCCGCAAGCGCATGTAGTGAAAACACATTGGTATACTGCCTGGAATGAATTCCTTGCACACTGAGCGGATAAACAAACCCGAGGTTGAAGCCTCTTTCTTTGTCCTGGGCATTTGCAACAATGCTGAAGCCGAAGACCATAAAGAAAAGAAGCGTTTGCAACGAATATTGACGTGACTTGATCATTTTCTTACTGTTTAGTTATGGTCAAGACAGTCGATCGCGCGGATACCCCTACTTCCCTTTTATTTTTTTTCACTTCCTGGCAACCGGGGCATCCCGGTACCCGATTCTCACTGCTTCGTGAACGTCTGTACATTGCTTTCCACCTTCAACACCATTTTACTTTCAGCAGGATAGGTGCCGGTGTATAGACTCAGGTCTTTTGGGCTGAATTGCTGGCGTTGGAAAATTTGTATTCATATCGATGCCTTCACCGCTCCGAAAATATACTTCGGACAAAGGCGCTGCGGCCCGGAGGTCGAGCCTGGTCTTACTTTCCTTTCAACGCAATAAGAATCAGAAATTGAAAATCGGAAATCGGAAATTTTCCGGGCTATTTCACCAGCCCATCGGCATCTTTCTTTGAAAACTCGAGTTCCATCATCAAACTATCGAGTGCTCTTCGGTTCATCTGCATGCTGTCCGACTGGAGCACCACCTCAAGGGAATCAAACTTCTTCGAAGCAAAATACGACAACATAATCTCATCGAGATCCCGCTCCGACAAGCCGATTAACAGCCTGTCCCGATACGGTGTATGGAGCATTTTTTCAAGGATCTTCCCATCCTCGTTCCCTTCGGCCACCAGCTGCTTGAGTGCAGACATTACTTCGCTATCCCCCAGCAACATGGCACGCATCTTATCATAATCTTTTTCATCATAGTGCAGCTTAGCATATGAAGTATCATTGGTAGTCTGTTCAGGCGCCTTATCTCTGCAGCAGAGCAAAGCAAATCCGAAAAACATGGCAAGACAGAAGTTTACTTTTCGTGTAGAAGGTTTGGACATAAGATATCCGTTATATCGTGTCAGCTTGAAAATTTAACAATTTGCAATTTTTCAACGCAACAGATGTTTATAAAAAGCGATTTCGCGACCATCGCAAACACGCTTAAGGTCTGCACGCATTCCGCACATAAGGTGGCTAGCTGCGTTTCACTGGTCAACGCAACTACCTCGTTCCCATTGCAGCCAGTAAATATATCATGGATGCAGTTCCATCCATGGTGGGTTCATTCGTGCTGTAGTCTCCATAGTCATCGTGATACACTGCGAGGTCACTTTGAAACTGTGCATACTCGTCCGCGTTCATGAGTTTTATGCCGATGAGATTTTTGTAGATACTGGTGTAAACAGGTCCATCAACCAGCCCGCCATCGATCGGAAAATTTTTGAGATGCGTGAATGCGGAATGCGGATCTGCAGGCGTATCGCCAGTCGATGGCAGCCCGTAGACCATGGAAGTTCCCCACGGATTGCAACCGAAAAGCCAGTCGAAGTTTGCTTGCTCCAGGTAGCGAAATGCATCGTCACCGCTGAGCACGCGATACCAATAGCATTGAATGGCAAATGAGGTTATAAGATTGTTGCTGCACCAAATGAACGGAACACCGCGGTTGAACGCGTTCTTCTCTCCTTTCATTTTAACCAATTCAATTCCTTTTTTATAATAATTGATGACGGTATCGCGCATATCACCCCGAAGTTGCTTGGCGAGTTCGAAATGGCCGATGTTAATGAAAGGATACCATTGATAATGATTTGCTGTGTCGCGGCCGAGCCAGGGTGTGAGTGGTTCCTGCTTTGCATATGAGATGGCTTCCCCGGACAAACCCCGTGAAGCCGCTGCGAGCTCCATGTCATCAACCCAGTTATCTTCCGCATAGATGTATGGCGACAGCACAGAAACTGTTTGTGTCACGCCAGGTTTTCTCAGTGCGTACCCAAACGCTGTTGCTGATTTCTCTTCGAGGAGTTTACTGAAATGCTCGTCTTTCGGGGCGAAGACTTTAGCACCTAACGCAAATGCACTGCTGAACTTTGCTGCGGTTGAAGAAGTGCCGGTTGTATTGTTCTTGAATTTGCCACGCTGTTGGACTTCCCCATCGATAAAATAAACCGGGCGCTCATAACCGCGGCCATATTGCTTGTCCATTCCGGGAATGCGCATGGAAATGTGATCTCGATCATCACCGATTTGATTGAACATCACATCTTTCTCCGGGTGCATTTTTAAAAGCCAGTCGAGTCCCCATTTTGCTTCATCGAGCACGTCAGCGCGT
Organism: uncultured Chryseosolibacter sp.; assembly: GCA_966080355.1. Classification (GTDB taxonomy): domain Bacteria; phylum Bacteroidota; class Bacteroidia; order Cytophagales; family Cyclobacteriaceae; genus Chryseosolibacter. The sequence goes on along the minus strand of CBHROW010000260.1, from coordinate 170 downwards.
CCGTTCTTGCCATCGAGTCCATTGGCGAGTTTTGTATCGGTGAATGCGGAGGGAAAATCGCGATAAGCTGCGAGCAGATGCCATGTCGCAGTGGCAGAGGTAGCCGAATATTGAAGGTAGTCGCTTGCATCGTGCCAACCTCCTACAACATTAACGTGTGTACTGTCAGC
>CBHROW010000259.1:0-7920 GCA_966080355.1 uncultured Chryseosolibacter sp. | reverse complement strand
TGGTGTGGTACGGACCGACTTGTAAGTAAGGCAGATCTTTGATCTCGATTTGCCACGCATCGTCACCGAACACAAGGATATCCAGCGTGTCTTTTGGATATTTTTTAGTGATAAGTTCGGCCAGGGCCATTGCAACTTTTTTCGCTGGCGTGATCCGATCTTCACCGTAAAGGATCATAGAGTGTGAGATATCGATCATCAGCACGGTGGAAGTCTGCGTCTTGAACTCGCTCTCGAGCACCTCCAGGTCATCTTCCGCAAGGAAAAAATTTTCAAGCCCATGATTGATCTGTGCGTTTCGAAGAGATTCTGTCACTGAAATCTGCTCGAGCGTATCGCCAAATTCATAATCTCTTCTATCCGTTGTTTGCTCATCGCCTCGTCCGCTTTGGCGCGTATTGTGATCGCCAGTTTTTGTTTTTTTCAGTCGGCCGAAAATTTCCTCAAGGGCAGATTGCCGTAGATTTTGCTCGCTCTTCGCGTTGAGCTTGAATTCACCCTTTGGGCCTTCTTCCGTGATGTATCCCTTGCGTTTTAAGTCTTCAATAAAATCACCTATCCCATAATCAGGGTTAGTAAGTTTGTGCTGACGATCTACTTCGGTGAGCCATTGAAGTGCTTCTTGCACATTGCCCGATGTAATTAAAACAAGCTGCATGAAAATTTTGAGCAGTTTGTCGAAATCACTTTTACCTGTTTCCGGAGGCGGAGCGTATTTTGAAAAGCGGTACCCTAACATTTTGAAAAGCTATGTACTTATAAACCATTAATTTCCGAATTCTGTTTCTTTCACGCCCGGATTTTCGTTTTTTTTTGAGAGCATGTAATAATTGGTCCGCAGCTGCAAGGATTGACCCGGATCAGCGTTTTAGTTTTGGCCTAACAAATTTCAAATTAATGTTATGCTGAGGAAGACCCGCGTATTTATGATTATCGGACTTATTTTAATGCTGGCGAGTTCATGCACCTTTAAAACGTGTCCAACTTATTCTAAAAGCAAACCTCAGAAATCCGTTTCCGAGTCCAGAATTTAACCCACAGCATTGAGTTTCCAGCCGCTTGGATCAAGCGGCTTTTTTATTTGCGCTCGTAGGATCGGCATGACCCTGTCCGGTCGCTTTGTCTTTCATAGTTCCGTACACATAATCCCAGAAGGGAGACGAAACCCCGAAAACGTATTCGCCATGTTTATAATGATGAATGGCGTGATTCACCCAAAGCATCTTGAAGAAATTTTTCGGTGGCTGATAGACGTGCACCATATAATGGATGGACAGGTAGAACGCATAGCCCACGAGAAAACCTGGAAGGAACGAGAATACCAGATCACCCAATACGACCCTGAATATCAAAAGCAGTAGTGTGGCGATAGTAATACTCACCAGCGGAGGCATCGCCAATCTTTCTTTGTCTTTTGGATACTCATGATGCACACCGTGGATCGTGTATTGCAATTTCTCGCGGATTCTCGTGTAGGTACCCATGTGAAAAACATATCTATGCATGTTGTATTCCACCCATGTGAATGATATAAATCCAAGGAAAAACATTCCAGTGGTCAATCCGGGGCTCAAAGATGTGTGCGTAATGCTCCAGTAGAGCAGCGTGGCAGCGTAAGTAAAAAAGATCGCGAGCGGGATGGAGATGTGCGTGCGCGAAAGCTTTTCAAGGATCGGATTCTGAAAAAGTTGTTTTGTGCCTTTATGCTTGGGACCGCGCCCGGTACGATTAAATTCTGAAGCTTCAGTCATAAGTCGATTCGTAAATGTTTTTTTACAAATCGGATATGACCGTTTTATGAGATCGATTTGGCCGCGGTTCGCTCCATCACCTGCTGATAATAATTTTCATACAGCGGCAGGATACGGCTTATGTCAAATTCCTTTGCCCTGTTCAATGCGTTTTGCTTGAACCTCGGCAAGTTGTCCTTGTCCAGCACCAGAAGCGATTTTCTGGTCATATCCTCAATGTCACCGATGTTGCTTAAAAAACCCGTACCACCCTGGATATTTAATTCGGGTAAACCTCCTGTATTGGTCGAAATAACAGGAACTTCACAAGCCATGGCTTCAAGGGCCGCTAAACCAAAGCTTTCTTTCTCGCTTGGCATGAGGAATAAATCCGCAACAGACAACACTTCTTCCACAGCCTCGAGCTTGCCGAGAAATCGCACATCATCACAAATATCAAGTTCGCGGCATTGCGATTCCGCGCGCACGCGCTCCGGACCGTCACCGATCATCAGCAACTTGGCAGGTATTTCTTTGCGGATGTTTGCGAATATGTTGATCACATCGCCCACGCGCTTCACTTTTCTGAAGTTTGAAGTGTGAACAATCAAGGCTTCGCCATTCGGGCAGATCGCTTTTTTAAAATGATCCTTCTTCTGCTTTTTGAATTTTTCGAGGTCGATGAAGTTCGGGATCACTTCGATATCGTTTGTGATCTTGAACGACTGGTAAGTTTCCCTGCGGAGGTCTTCCGACACTGCCGTAACTCCATCCGACTGGTTGATGCTGAATGTCACCACCGGCTCGTATGATCCGTCTTTTCCAACAAGCGTAATATCGGTTCCGTGCAGTGTGGTCACCACGGGCACAACAATGCCTTGTGTTTTGAGGATCTGCTTGGCCATGTAGGCGGCAGAAGCGTGTGGTATCGCGTAATGTACATGAAGCAGGTCAAGCTTTTCGTTCTTCACCACATCAACCATTTTACTGGCGAGCGCGAGCTCATAGGGCGCATATTCGAACAACGGATATGATCGGATGTTAACTTCGTGATAAAATAAGTTCTCGTTTAAGAAATCGAGACGATGTGGCTGCGAATATGTGATAAAATGAATCTTGTGACCCTCCTTGGCAAGCGCTTTTCCGAGCTCGGTAGCTACTACACCGCTACCACCAAAGGTTGGATAACAAACGATTCCGATGTTGATCTGGTCCATTCGGCAATTTTAGAATGTTCTATTTAAATACGGTAGTCGACCCGACAGACAATTTATTGTGTCTGACCTAAAGCCTGGATAGGCAGACTAACCGGTTCGGACGCCTTTTCCCCGGCTGTCTTGCAATAATTGAAGATCGATTGGTAAAGCACATCCTGTATGCGAGAACGGATATTGGCGTTTAAAAGTTTATTGTTTGTCATATCCGGATGGACCCGATTGGACAAAAAGATATAAACGAGTTGAAACTCGGGATCTACCCAGATGCATGTTCCGGTAAAACCCGTGTGGCCGAATGTACGGGCAGATGAGTAATAGGAAGTCGGCCCGTTCCAGTCTCCTGGTGTAGGTTTGTCCCAACCGAGTCCTCTTCGAGAGGTCTCAAATTGCTTTCGGGTGAATAGGCGAACGGTTTCGGGTTTGTAATAACGTATACCTCCGTATTCTCCTTCTTGCAAAAGCATCTGTCCGAGCTTCGCCAGGTCGTTAGCGGAGCTGAACAATCCGGCATGACCGGCAACACCTCCATGCATGGCCGCACCTTGATCGTGCACCATACCGATCAATAATGATTTTCTGAAAAGTTTGTCATTTTCGGTTGGTGCGATTTGTTTGATGGGAAAACGCAAAAGCGGTAGATACCCGGTTGTGTATGCGCCAAGAGGCTCGTAAAAATTCTGGCTCACAAAATCTTCGATCGGTTGATTCAATAACCTTTCTGCCAGGTGCTGCATGATGTAAAAACCCATATCGCTATAACGGTAGTCGAACGGGGTACGTGCCGGCTTTTCGCGGATCTTCGATTTGATGATCCAGGTCCACAAACTGTCTTTCATTGTGGCCCTGCCGTAAAGTTTGTCGGCTACCACAAGTGGATATTCTGCAGAAAGCGTGTCGTTGTAATATTCGGGAAGATAGAGTGAGTCTCTCATCGTCTGTGCCCAGAACGGCAGAAACGGCCAAAGCCCTGCCTGATGGGTGAGAATATCCTTGATCACAAAATCTTTCTTGTTCGAATTCTTCAGCTCCGGTAAATAAACCGAAGCTTTTTTATTGATGTCGATGAGCCCTCGTTCGTACATGAACATCACGGCCTGGAGCGTTGCCGAAACTTTTGTCACGGATGCCAGGTCATAGATCGTTTCATCGCTGACTTTGATCTGATTTTCGTACGTGAGATATCCGAATGAGCGTTCATAGATCACCTTTCCGTTCTTCGCCACAAGCACATGACAACCAGGCGTTGCTTTGTTGGCGATAGCTTCGTTAGCGATCGCTTCAATTTTGTCCAGGGTCTTTGAGTCCATTCCAACTTCTTCGGGAAAAGAATAGCTCAACCGTTCGAGTGTCGATGTTTTCACCGAGGTTCCTGACGGAATTTTGCCAAAGCTGAGGGGAAGAGATCCTTTCGCGGGCAGTCCACCGAAAATAATTTCAGGAACGGTGGTGAGCATTTCGCGGTCATCGCTGTAGGCGGTAATCACGGTTGGAAAAAATTGAGCGAAGTTGCGGAAGATCACTGAACCAAAGTCTGCAACGATCACTTCGCGATTCGGATCAGGAGTGGCAAGGGAAGACAAGACTTTTTGGATTGTCTCTTCTTTACTCGAAGGGAACATGGCAACCACCACAACATGCTTTGGCCGAAGCGCGAGCGTCAGGTCGGGAATTTCCTTGCTGTCGTTCAGATTGACTGCTGTGAACGGAGCGTATTTTTTCAATTTCGCAAGCACTGGTTTTGCTGCGAGGCTGTCATCGGCCACAAGAAAGATGAAGCGCCTGTCTTCCAAAGACTTTAGGGGAATGCTTTCGTGTTCATTTCGAATTACTGTGACGGCCGATCGATATAGATTTTTTTGGAGGAGTTTTCGTTCGGCAGTCATAGCGCTGATATCGTGCACTTCCAATTTTCTATCCAAACCAGCGTCATACTTCATGGCGAGAACCTTGCGCACACTTTCATCCAGCCGCAGAAGGGAACCTTTTTCTTTCTTGAAATATTTTTTGAATTTTCTCAGGGCGGGATCCGGGTCGGTACCCGTTATAAGCATATCGTTACCGGCTTCAAACGCGAAAAGCTCTGCTTCTCCCGGGGCAAACTTGTCGCTGGCGCGCACCATGTCGTCAACATCGATCATGATTACGCCATGGAAATCCATATTCTGCCTGATCCAGTTTCCCGCAAAGGAAGCAGTAAGTGTACCCGCGGAGACAATATTTTTAATCGCAGCTTTCTTTTCCGTATAGAAAAGAGGAAGATCTTGCGAGGCAGGCATCACACTTGAAAGTTCATTTTTGAAAAGCACTTTGAACGGGTACGTTTCAAGCGAATCTGCAGTAAGCACTACTTCGGGCTCGCCTTTTTCAACGTGGGTTACTTTCACGCCACGGATGGGAAAATCTTTGGCGCAGGTCAAGATACCTTGCGACTGCATGCCTTTCAGCCAAGCCAGATCTTTCTGACTTACACGCAGACGATCGTCACCATACGAATTGTTGGCGTTGATTTGATCAGCGGTTAGAGTTTCTGCATGGAATAAGCTCAGACCAATACCAGCACTCTTATAAATTTTTGCTACTTCGGCAGCCATGGTTTGAATAAGGGTATCAGCTTCAATCGCCCCCTGGGTTAGAAGATTTGGAAAGCAAAGTTCAAGACTGTCGCGCGTTTGCGGGAATCCGTTTCCTTCTATGGCAAAAAGTAATGGAGTTTGCGCCACAAGTTGAAATCGAGTCGTAAGCTCCCGCATTTTTTTCACCGTCATCCCCTGGAAGAGAATTCCCCCGATCGAGCTGTTACGAACCTTCTTTTCAATCTTCGACAAGTCTGCTTCAGTTGCGCTTGTCGTAACCTTGACCATCAGCATTTGTCCGTACTGCTCAGTAGTGTTCAACGTTTGAAAAACACTATCTACCCATTTTTCTTTGGGAGTTTGGCTCAACGCGTGGAACGCCAGGCAGATAAGTGTCAGAATGCCGAAGATTTTCTTTCCCATGCTACAATTTATAGAGCGCGAATGATCTGTTTCAAGATATAAAAATACACGGAGTAAATGGTTTCCAGCGACTGTATGAGCAAGAATCGCACCTGCCTAGGGCACCACGTAAGAATTACGGTGAAATTGTTTTGGTTCCGCTATAGCGAAAGACCAAATAACTTATTTTGCAGATCGAATTTCGCTAGCGTTCATGTCGGATATCATCCAGCTTTTGCCCGATTCCATCGCCAATCAGATTGCAGCTGGTGAGGTTGTTCAGCGTCCTTCATCTGCGGTCAAAGAGCTTATGGAAAATTCGCTGGATGCAGGCGCCACGCGAATCCGGTTAATTGTGAAAGATGCGGGCAAGGCGCTTCTCCAGGTCATCGATGATGGCCGCGGTATGTCTGAGTCGGATAGCCGGATGAGCCTCGAGCGGCACGCCACCTCCAAGATAAGAACTGCAGAAGACCTCTTCACACTTCGCACCATGGGTTTCCGCGGTGAAGCACTTGCATCTATCGCGGCAGTGGCGCAGATGGAAATGAAAACACGGCTGGCCGAAGAAGAACTCGGAACACTGCTCGTTGTAGAGGCTTCTGAAGTGAAACGACAAGAGCCTGTAGCGTGTGAGAAAGGAACGAGCATCAGCGTCAAAAATCTTTTCTATAATATTCCTGCGAGGAGAAATTTTTTAAAATCGAATCCTGTCGAGCTCAAGCATATTATCGATGAATTTCAACGCCTGGCGCTCGCCAACCCCGAGATCGAATTCTCGATGGTGCAAGGTGATGAAATGATCTATGACCTGCCTGGCGGAAAACTAAGTCAGCGCATTGTCGGACTATTTGGAAAAGCGTACCAGGAACAGCTCGCGGCCTGCCAGGAGGAAACGAGCCTGGCAATGGTAAAGGGTTATGTTGGCAAACCAGATTTTGCGCGCAAGACCCGAGGGGAACAATTCCTGTTCGTGAACAAAAGATTTATCAGAAGCAACTACATTCATCATGCGGTGATGAGTGCATTCGAAGGTTTGCTGCCCGACAACAGTTTTCCCTTCTACGTGCTGTTCATCGAGATCGATCCCAAACATATTGACGTTAACGTTCACCCGACAAAAACAGAAATAAAATTCGATGACGAGCGCGCGGTGTATGCTGTAGTTCGTTCAGCCGTGCGGCAAGCAATCGGGTCGCATAATCTCACACCTGGCATCGACTTCAATGCAGATGTAAACATCATTTCAAAGCTCAGCCAGTCGGCAGGGCAGTCGGATATTTATTTTGAAGAAAGATTTTCTACCGCCCTTCACCGGTCAAACCAGGAGAACTGGCAAAAATTATTCGATGAACCTGATCGGCAGGAAGAAAGCCCCAGGAACGCAGAGCCGCAAACAATCCGTTTTCAAAGTTCAATGAACCGAACGGATGCAGAATCACAATCTCCCGCGGAAGAAAAATTTGTTTTTCAACTTCAGCAGCGATTTATTCTGCGGCCGGTTAGCTCGGGTTTGATGATCATCGATCAACAATTGGCGCACGAACGTATCTTGTTCGAGCGGTTCATCCATCAGATCAAGAACAAATCTTCCGACAGCCAGCAAAGTCTCTTTCCACAAACCGTTACGCTTTCACCACCTGATTTCGCGCTGGTGCTGGAAATGCAGCAGGAGATCAACGCGCTCGGTTTTCGTTTCGAAGTTTTTGGGAAAAATGCGATTCTGATCAATGGTGTCCCTCCGAATTTGCCGTCTATACGCGAAAAGGAACTTTTTGAAGGTTTGCTTGAGCAATTCAAGATCAACCAATCGGAGCTGGCACTACCATTGAGGGAAAATCTGGCCCGCGCGCTGGCCAGGCGCGCGTGTATCAAAAGCGGACAAAAACTTGTGAAAGAAGAGATGCAGTCGTTAATTGTAGGCCTGTTCGCCTGCCTTACGCACAACTATACCCCCGATGGAAAGCCTACATTTTTTATTTTTGATAACTATAAAAT
>CBHROW010000258.1:0-7926 GCA_966080355.1 uncultured Chryseosolibacter sp. | reverse complement strand
CGCTGAGCTGCTTGCTTGTGCATTTCTTCAGGAAGCATATCGAAATTCAATGCAAGCACGTAAGCGGTCTGCGTTCCCGAAACCAGTCGGCCATTGCCGGTCACATATTCCTTCATAAACGCTGCTTTCACTTTATTCAACAGTGACGTATACCTTGCCACATCATCTTCCTTTCCTAAAACTTGTGCAGCGTTTATCACAAGTTGCGCGGAGTGCGCAAAGAAGCATTGCGCGATCAGGTACTTGTCTGTGACCGCAGAGCGTCCATCGTTATCATCGAAAGGCCGATAAAAAAGCCAGTCGCCAAAATGAAATCCCGTGTTCCACAAATCATTCTTGCTGTTCCGCTCCATATAGCCAACCCACCCTTTCATGCTTTCATATTGATCTTCAAGAATTTTCTTGTCGCCATATGCGAGGTACATATTCCACGGGATGATCGTTGCCACATCGGCCCAGCCTGTTGAGCCACCTGCGAGATTCGGTCCCCACCGGAGAACGTTTGGAACCACGAAAGGAACGTTGCCTTCAACTTGTTCTGAAGCAACATCCTTCAGCCACTTGGCAAAGAAATTATGAACATCAAAATTGTAGGCAGCGGTTCTGGAAAACGCCTGTGCGTCACCTGTCCAGCCGAGACGCTCATCGCGTTGGGGGCAATCCGTAGGCACATCGAGGAAGTTGCCGCGCTGGCCCCACTGAATATTATGTTGAAGCTGATTGATGAGCGGATTCGAACTGGTGAAGTTTCCTGTCAACTTCATATCAGAGTACAACGCAATAGCCGTGAAGTTTTCAGGCCTGATGGTTCCCGGAAATCCCTCGACTTTGATATAACGGAATCCCTGGAATGTAAAATGTGGTTCGAAGAATTCTTCACCGTTGCCTTTTAGGATGTACACGTTTTGCTGCCTGGCAGGTCGAAGATTCTCAGTATAGAAATTTCCTTCTTTGTCGAGCACTTCAGCGTGATACAAAGTAATCTTATCGCCTTGCTTCCCGCTCACTTTAACTTGAACCCAGCCAACCAGGTTTTGACCAAAGTCGATGACATGTTCTCCTTTTGGTGTAGTTAAAATTTTGACTGGTGAGAATTTTTCGTGTTTACGGATCGGTTCGTTGTAGGTCGCGATCAATTTTGAATAGTCCTCTTTATTGATCTTTACACTGCTCCACGAAGCATCATTGTATGAAGTTGTATTCCATCCGATTTTCGCTTTGTTTGCATCAATGGTTTCACCGTGATAGATCTCAGAACTGAGAATACTTCCCGTTGACGATTTCCATGATTCATCTGAGATGATTTGTTCCTTAGTTCCGTCAGCATATTCGATATCCAGCTGAAACAAGAGCGCAAGTTCTTTTCCGTAGAAATTCTTTTGTCCGCTAAAACCGATGTAGCCCCGGTACCACCCGCTGCCAAGTTCCGCGCCAACAACATTGTTCCCCGATGCGAGCAGAGAGGTGACGTCATACTGTTGATACTCAATCCGCTTCGCGTAATTTGTCCAGCCAGGGGTCAGGTAAGCATCACCGATACGTTTTCCATTGATAAAAGCTTCGTACAAGCCCAGGGCAGAAATGTAGGCCGTTGCCGATCTGATCTTTTTAGAGGTTGAAAAAGTTTTCCGCATCAAGGGACTCGCGCGCATGATCGTGTCTTCGGTATAACCAGGCGAGATCCATTTTGCCCGCCACTCCGATTTGTTCATGATTCCCATCTGCCACGTGCCTGTTTCACTCCACGAAGTGGGTTTTCCCGAATTATCCCACACACGAACCTGCCAAAAATATTTCTTGCCCGATTCAAGCGATTTGCCCTGGTAAGGAACATACAGGGATTGGTCGCTGTCAATTTTTGCAGAGCTCCACACCGGCTCTTTTCCGCTGGCATCGCTGCTGACTTTAAGCTCAAACGCTGTTTGCATGACGTTGCGTTTATCCGACTGAAGTTGCCAGCTAAACCTAGGTTGATTGAGATCTATCCCGGTCGGATTTTTAAGATTCTCAACACGAAGGTCAACTACCTTTGTTTGGGCGATCGCACTCGCGGCTGCTGCGAGAAAAACAACAGTCAGAAAAATTGAACGGATCATATCAGTGTATTTAGATGAAGGCAATGTCGGATGATTTTTCTATGTAACTATCCGGGTCTGTCGGTTTGATTGTGCGATCCGGACCAGCAACAATTTCGGCACGTTCCTTTTATAACCTCCAGTAAAATGAGGGTTCGCAAACGTTTGCATTATTGTTTTTATCGAACTTTTTGTATACTTTAATCGTTAAATTGACATGTGGAGAAAGCTTTTAGCATATCTAGTCAAAAAGAAAACCACAAGTATGAAGAAAAATGTCCTCACAACGTCCACTCCAGTCCGGAGCGAAAAAGTGATCAAGTTAATTTCTTTAGGAAAAGCCGAAAGCATCGCAAAGGCTATTGAGAATGAGAAAAAATCCAACTCTCATGTAGGTCATTCTGATGGCATTGCCGTGAGACGGCTCGGTTTTGCGCGCAAATAAATGCCGCGCGCATAAATGAGTTTTGCCCTCTCAACTTTAACCCTTCTATACCTTATAGCTCCTGGTCTGGTTGCAAGGAGATTTTATTTCACTGGAGAGTTTAGCCAACAATTTTTTAAGACAACGTTTGCTGACCTCCTTGTGTCGGCAATTTTTCCTAACGTTTTTATCCATTGCATTTTGTATTCAATCATGCAGAACTGGTATGTCTTGAATACTAATGTTTTCTCCGCTCTTATCAGTGGAACAGATGATCCAGAAAAGATCAAACCTGCACTGGAAAATATAGTTGCTTTTAAATTGCATATTCTCCTGTACCTGTTCGTTGCTTGCCTATTTGGAGCCATTGCAGGTTTCTTTTCGAGATTTCTGATTAGGTCAAATAAGTGGGACAGATCGCATCGGATCTTACGTTTTAAAAACAACTGGCACTATTTATTCTCAGGCGAGATCCTCGACTATCCTGGAATGCCTGGGAATGCAGACGAGATAGATCTCAAGGCTGTGGATGTTCTGGTTGCTACCGATGAGGGATCTATATTATACTCCGGCACTTTGAAAGAATACATTCTCAACCAACAGGGTGGTATTGATGCAATTTATTTAGGGGACGGTGTGCGTAGAAGATTCTTAAAAGATGATAACAATGAGGACGATTGCTACTATCACATGCCAGGTGATATTTTTATGATTCCATATAACGAAATTAAAAACATACACATTACTTACTACGCTGTCGAGATTGAAGACAAAGATCTTCAGAACGAATTTGACAATACAGATATTGAAACGCTCGATATTTAATACCTTGGCCAAATGTGAATCATCCACAATTAGGCAATTCCGTATTGAGTCCAATATCTTGGATCATCAATACGGAATCTGTGAGATCACATTTAGCGGCTTGCTATCTTCAAGGTCTTCCCATTATAACCAAAGCGGATCTGCATCATCACGAATAACATTTGCGTAGCCGGACCTGAGCCGCTCTTGTAGATGAAATAAAGATCATGAAAACCCGAAGTAGGCTTGAGCTTTGCTACAACCACGGCTGGAGGTGGCATTTGCTCTTTGCCTTTGTAAGGGACGATCTGTGACGATTGTCCAATCACGTCTCCGGTTGGTGAGTCGATCCGAACTTCCACACTTCCGCCACCCATTCCGTATTGGGCAGGCGCTGCGGTAACAAACGTAACCTGATCAACACCGTTAAGATCGATGTGTTTGAAACCCAGATATGAATTGTTCCCGGAACCGATCATCATCGTGAAAGGCATTTGCGGCACTTTATATTTTTGCACGCCTTCAACAATCTCGGCTGAACCAGCGTCAACGGCAGCACTTCGAAGAAGAAGTGTTTGCTCGGAGCGCGCGGGTGGCAATCCATTTGCTCCTTTGTCGCTGTAAGACGCTCTCATCAGCAAAACGCCTGTGTCACCCTGACCTTTTTCAAGCTTTGTTGTGTAAGTACCTTTTGTAGGCAACGAAGGTTTAACGGTTGTTTGATTCAAGCTCAGCACATACTTGATCATTTCGGTGGCATCTTCCAGAGAAATCTGCGGATGAGCGGCCATGTTCACATCACCCCACACTCCACCGCCACCATTGATGACTTTCTTCGCGAGCCGATCAACTGCGCCAGCATCGTCCTTGTATTTTTTAGCAACATCGCGATACATCGGACCGATCGATTTTTTATCGATAAGATGACATGATTTGCAGTCGCTCTTATCCATTAGGTTTTTCCCTTTCAGGAATGTCGCATTTTCATCGGCAGTGGCGTGACCCTGGGCAATCATTGTCTGATCATATCCTTCAGGCAAATAGTCGATGTTGACAGCAACCTCATCTGGTGAAATTCCACTGCCAAGCGCCCCGTCCTCTTTATCATTGACTTTTACTTCGTAATCAAAAGACTGGTTGGGAAAGAAGAATGATTTATTCCCTCTGGTGATATCAAATGTCAGTACGGGAGGTTCGTTGCCCGCAAGCGTTTCAAGGTCACGACTCGCTTTTTCACCTTTACCATCGTCAACCTCAAGCGTGGTTTTGTACACGCCAGGCTTTTCGAACGTATACGAAATGTCGGGATCTTTCAACGTGGCAATCTCTTTTCCCTCAGGATCGGTAATCTTCCAGGTGTATTTCAATTCATCGCGATCAAAATCTTTGGTGCCCTTCGAAGAGAAATTCACCGTGAGCGGAACTGCTCCTTTTGGTTTGTCGGATGCAATCTGAACAGCAGGTTTTCTGTTTCCCGCAGTGTATTCGATTTTTATCAGTCGTGCGTCATCGTTGCCCTGAAACCATGCCGTACCATACTCAAGCATGTACAGATCTCCATCCGGGCCAAACTCCATGTCCATCGGGTTGCTGAACCGATGGCTTGGCATAAAGCGCTCCATCGAAACGTAATTTCCCTCTTTGTCCATCGTCACCGCGATCACCCATCCCCTCATCCACTCATAGATGAACAATTTTCCATCGTAATAATCCGGGAATGCGCGTTTTGCTCCTTTGAAGTCGGAAGAATAAAACACCGGACCAGCCATCGCTGTACGCCCACCTTTTCCCAGCAACGGAAATTCTTTTGACTCATCGTAAGGATACCAGATGAAAGCTTTTTGCGCTGGTGGTAATTCTGTGAGACCTGTATTGTTCGGTGAATTGTTGACCGGTTTTTCCGGATTGAATTTTTCGCCAACTTTTCCTGTAGCGAAGTCTCTATCGTAGTAAGCCTGATTGTCGCCAACGAAATAAGGCCATCCGAAAAATCCGGGTTTGCGTGCCTGGTTGATCTCATCATAAGCACGAGGTCCGCGATTTACGGAATCCTGCCCGGCATCGGGGCCGACATCTCCCCAATACAAATAGCCCGTATGCTTGTCAACAGCAATTCGATAAGGGTTTCGTCCACCCATCATGTAAATTTCTGGACGCGTCTTCTCCGTTCCTTTCGGGAAAAGGTTTCCTTCGGGAATCGTGTATGTTCCATCGGGCTCCGGATGAATGCGAATGACTTTTCCGCGAAGATCATTTGTGTTTGCAGAACCTTTCTGCGCATCCCATGGCATACGTCCCGGACGCTCATCGATCGGTGCATATGCAGTGTTGCGCGGACTTGTGTTATCGCCAGTTGACACGAAAAGATTTCCGTTTCCATCAAATGCAATAGAACCACCGGTGTGACAACATTGCTCGCGTTGAACAGGCACTTCCAATAAAACTTTCTTTGATTCTTCGATCAGTTTACCATCCTTAAATTCATAGCGCGTAAGGATGTTCTTCGGATCATCGCCTGCCGGGGAGTAATACATGTAGATCCAATTGTTCTCTTTGAATTTCGGATCGAGTGCCAATCCGAGCAAGCCATCTTCCGCTTCAGATTGATTGCCGTCCTTGAAGTGATACTTCGTGCTTACCGGAATTTTTGCAACGAGTTTTGTTTTCCCTTCTGCAGGATCATACAACTTTACATTTCCCTTACGCTCCACGAAAAGCACTTTGCTATCAGGAAGCACCGCGAGCTCAACGGGTTCGTCAAGTTTTTCATCCAAAACAATCTTCGTAAAGCGATTTTCTTCCGGTACGCGTTTTGTTTTTACAGTTTTGTAATTGAGCTCTTTTGGCTGATCGCCACCGAGCACATATTTCAAGCCGCCCCAGAGGTGTTTCAGAACGAGTGGCTCAGAATAACTTTCATTCGTGTGGCCCATTGCCGTGTAAAAAGCACGTCCGCCATCATACTCATGATACCATGACATCGGATGATTATCACCATTGGTGCCGCCCTCATAAGTCTTCTCATCGATCTTCACCAGTACTTTCAAGTCGGGCTGAATGTCTTTGAAGTTGTAAAACTCATCGCTGCGTTCGAACCGATCGGGAATTGAATCGGTTGAAGGGTGTTTGTGATCGACTGTAATGAACTCAGCTTTGCGAACGTTGGGATTGTTCGGGTGACTAGCAAAATAAGCACCCACAAGTTTTCCATACCATGGCCAGTTGTATTCGGTGTCGGCCGCTGCGTGAATGCCGAGATATCCTCCACCGGCCTGAATGAAGCGCTCGAAATCATTTTGCTGTTCCTGGCTAAGCACATCACCCGTTGTACTGAGAAAGACTACAGCGCTGTATCTTTTCAGATTCTCCTCGTTGAAGTTGTCGGCATTCTCCGTTGTGTCGACTTGTATGTGATGTTCTTCACCCAACTTCTTCAAGGCGGCAATTCCCTGCGGAATCGACTCGTGTCTGAAGACGGTTGTTTTGCTGAAGACAAGAATTCGAAGATCGGTTTTCTTCTTCGAACATGAAATTGGCAGCAGCATCAGCGCGCCAACTGCCAGGCTCAATAGGTTTCGGATTTTCATATGACTTATTCGTAGTTAACAAAATACAATCACCGCGCAAAGACGCAAGGGTCGCCAAGGAACTCATCGCGTTCTCTGCATCTTAGCGACTTTGCGGTGATTTTTAAAGCGTCAAGTCGTTTACACCACTTTTCAACTCAACACGCCTCCCTTTCCATAACAAATAACCAGTTGTATTGGGAGGCAATGTTACATTCGCTTTCCACTTATCTTTCTCTTTCACATAGCTTACACTTAATGGTCCTTTGGGGTGCGGAATTTCTCCTGATACTTTTGTCAGTGTTCCAAGATGAGGTTCGATTTTTACAACAGAGAAACCAGGGGCATCGCTGTCAACACCGAGCACCGTTCTGTAGAATTCAATATTCGGACTCGCGCCCCACGCATGACAGTCCGACCGGGCATTGCTCACCTCACTGATCTCAGCCCAGGTAGTGAGGCCCATTGAAATATTCTCCCTCCACTTGACAAGCCATTTCAAATAATCATCACCCATCCCTGCTTTCGTAAGTGCCTGATGCATATAGTATCGAAAGTAGATAGATGCCGGTGCCATAGAAGGATCGCTCAATATTTTGCTCGCAAGTTTTTGCGCATCATCTGCCTTCGAAACTCCTGTCAGTATCGCGAGTGTGTTCGCGTGCTGAGAGAAGAAATTTTTATCATTCGAATCTGCAAAAACGCCCTTGGATGCATCCCAATATTTTTGAGGAATTACTTTTTCAAGCTGAGCCGCTTTTTGTGCATAGAGGTCAGCGTATGATCTCATGCCGAGCGCTGACTCGAGCCGTTGTGCGAGTTGATATGCCCACAACAATTGAAGGTCGAGCACAGACGAGCTGCCATCCTTTCCCTTCGGAGCCATGCCGTAGCTCCATTCATCCCGTTCAACCCAGTCGGTGAAAAGCCAATAGGGTGTATTCCGGAGTGAGCCGTTTTCATTTTGTTACCGGGAAAAGAAAATAAACACGTCGCGAACCCCTGGAAGTGTTTTTTTAAACAATTGGCGGTAAGGCCGGTAAAAACACTAATCGTG
>CBHROW010000257.1:0-7962 GCA_966080355.1 uncultured Chryseosolibacter sp. | reverse complement strand
AATTGCTGACGCTTTCAAAAACGATCAAAAGGTTTGTGTAATAGGCAGCTGCTGGGAAGAAGACCTGGAAGTGGTCATTCCGTTTGTCAATGAGAATCGACTGAAGTTTATCATTGCACCTCACGAAGTCTCAGAAAATTCGATTCGCACCATCGAGCGCGCATTGCAGGTGAAATCGATTCGCTATTCATCTGCAAATGGTGTTAAACTCGATGACTACAGCGTGCTGATCATCGACAATGTCGGAATGCTGAACAAGCTGTATCGGTATGGCGAGTATGCCTGGGTGGGAGGTGCTTATGGCAAGGGGCTGCACAACATTCTCGAAGCAGCGTGCTACGGCATTCCCATTATGTTCGGCAACAAGTCTTATGAAAAATTTCAGGAGGCTGTTGATCTCATCAATCGCGGGGGCGCGTTTGCGATTCGCGATTACCCTGACCTGAAAGAAAAATATGAAATGCTCAATGTGCCGGAAAGTTTTCTGCTGGCCTGTGAAGTGACGCGTCAATACGTAGAGGAAAACCTCGGAGCTACGGAGAAGATCATGACTTACTGCCGCCCGGTTTTCAACAAGAATATTCAGATAATTTTGTGACGACAGAACTATGAAAGGATTGGTCCTTCGCTCCACCGGCTCCTTCTACGATGTGCTTTCGGAAGATGGCAAAAAATACAGTTGCAAGGTACGGGGAAAGATCAGGCTCGAGGGCATCAAGGAAACAAATCCCGTTGCAGTCGGGGATCATGTGATCTTTGAAAAAGAACGTGACCTGGGCGCGATCACGGAAATTCTTCCACGGAAAAATCATATGCTGAGAAAGTCGGTAAAAAAGACCGGCCACTCACACGTGCTTGCGGCCAACATTGATCAAGCCATGGCGGTAGTTACACTTGCCTATCCGAGAACTTCCCTCGGTTTCATCGATCGGTTTCTCGTTGCCGCTGAATCATTTCGCATTCCACAAGTGCTAGTTTTCAACAAAAGAGACCTGCTCGATCCGGAGTCGGAGGCATATCAGCGAAATCTTATTGCGATATATGAAAAAATCGGGGTCACTTGTTTTTCCATATCAGCGCTGGAACCTGCTCAGCCGATCAAGGAAATTTTACACGCGAAGACAACGCTCGTTGCGGGTCACTCTGGAGTAGGAAAATCAACAATGCTCAATACCATTTCTCCTTCTATTCAGCAGCGAACAGGGGAAGTTTCCGATTTTTCAGAAAAGGGAACACACACCACAACCTTTGCCGAAATGTTCGCGATCGATCCAACTACATTTGTAATCGACACGCCCGGTGTGAAAGAATGGGGTCTGGTAGATATGAGTGAGCAAGAGTTGTCGGATTATTTCCCGGAGATGCGTGAGACGCGACTCAAATGTAAATTCGGTTCGAAGTGTTTACACGTAAATGAACCGAAATGTGCCGTGATCGAAGATGTTCAGCGCGGAACTATCGCCTTAAGCCGCTACGAAAATTATCTTGGGATCTTATTGGAAGAAGATAATCGCAAGTAATGGAGTACGAAATTAACGGACACTCGATATCGTACACCCCTGAAGGGAAAACATCCCGAGGGTCTGACCAGGTATTGCTCGACCAGGCCATCGACCTGACTGCTAACACATCGTGGAGTAAAAATGGTTTTACCATAGCAGATCTCTTTGAGTTAAAAACTTACGATATATTTCGAACCAACGTACATCAACTCCTGGTATCGCTTTGGAAAGATGCCGGGCTGAATATCGATTCGAATTTTGTCTTAGACCAGTATCACAACCTGGCTGGCAATCGCGAAGTCCATCTTCGGGCTGTCGACAAAACAAAACTTCTGTCAACGGATCACTTTCCGATTCCCGTCAAAGCACTTGAAGAACGCATCTCGAAGATCTGTGGCATTGCGCTGGAGGCAAGAAATCCATTTGACCAAAAAAAGACCTTTCACTTTCGTGTGATCCGCCCGCAAAGCATCGATAACAATCCGCTTCACCGTGATGTGTGGCTGGAAGACTACGACAACTGTATCAATCTCTACATTCCGATTGCGGGAAGTAATATCGATTCATCCTTAATAGTCGTTCCAGGAAGTCATCGGTGGCCGGAGTCGCGGCTCGAAAAAACAACAGGAGGCGCGGTGATCAATGGAGTTAAATTCAATGTGCCAGCTGTAACCGATATTTACGGCAAATACGAAGTTGTCAGGCCTGATCCGAAAGAAAACGAAGTGCTTGTGTTCTCACCGTATCTCATTCATGGCGGATCGGTGAATTTCAACAGCGATCAAACGCGCATTTCTATTGAGATCCGATTGTGGAGGAAAGACTGAAATGGGTTCAGTCGTAGCGGAGTTTGTGATACAATCTTCGCACCATGGCGAGTGGCAAGCGGAAACGGTTTAGCTTAATCAAAACTTTGTCGACTGCATTCACCGCTTTTATTTCATGGAGAAAATTATAAAACAACCCGGCTTCCTCATAGTTCTGTGAAAAAACAGAATGACGCAATTCATACTTCAGTCTTTTGACCAGCGCTTGTTTGTCTTGCTCCTCGCGGTTCAAAACTTGTGCTTTCCTGCAGACGACATACGTTGAATGTAGCTGCTTGTCACCACGCTGGTACCAGCCGGTCGACATGGACCGCGTCAGCTTCCGAATTTTAGTCAGGCGTTCATCCAGGAAAGCGTATTGATAGCGGATCGAGGAACGGATCCAAAAATCAAAATCTTCATAGCTCAATTGTTCATCATAACCTTTTAAATCGAGCATCACTTGCGTTCGAACAAGCATGGTGGGAGAAGCAATGAAGTAGGTCGACAACAGATCTGCATAAACGTTTCCTTCGGGAATTTTCTTCAGCAACCCTTTGCGAAACAGATAGTCATAATGATGACGCAGCACGACTCCATCTTCGTCTATGTACGTGGCATCGGTGAACACTATTCCAAAACTGCCGTCAAGTGTCCCGAATTTTTCAACTTGTTTTGCTATGCGATCAGGCATCATCACATCATCGCATGCGAAGTCTACCACAAATTCGCCTCTCACCAATGGCAACACCTGATTGAAAGCTTTGCAGTTCCCGAGATTCTGTTTAAGAAAAATGTATTCGACCTCGCGGTTTCTGAAATTGACATTTCTGATCATGTTAACGCTCCCGTCTGTCGATGCATCATCAACTACAATGATCTGAATGCCGGAATAAGTCTGATCGATCACCGACAACAGCGACTCGCGCACGAATCGCTCCTGATTGTAGCAAAGGCAAACCACGGTCACCAGTGGCTGATCGGTCATGCAAGGCGTTTTTCAAACGTCATCTTCAACGAGGGCTGTCCACCGAGGTTATTCTTGAAACGCAATAGTGGAAAATTGGGAACGTTTCCGAGAGACGAAGTGCCGAGATCGAGTTGCCGTACCCCGTGCACTTGACAATATCCATAAATTCCCGCCACAAGAAACACCACAGGGCTAAGGTTATCGAAACGGGAAGTGTGGTCGTGATAAAAATCGTACAAAATATTTTTGTTCACGAGCATGGAAATGGAAGCGGAGATCAGCTCTTCATCTTTAAAGACACCAAAAAACAAAATGCGGTCGGGAAACTTCTGAACGACTTTGAGTAATTCTTTTTGCGTCATCGACAGTGAATATTTTTTTTCCTGCCTGCATTGATCGATGAAGGCGTAAACTTTATCGAAATCAGAATGATGCAGCTGCCGGAAGGAAAGTGACGCCTGCGTTGCTTTGGTAAGTCTTTTCACCTCGGAATGATGGAAGAGATCTTCGACCGGATTGTCACTTACAGAAATGATCGTGGAAATTTCGGCACGGCCGGCCTGATAATTGAGGTTGAACAAAAAAGCCGCCAACAAAACTGCATTTCGCTGGTCGTAACCCTGTGGATAATTTTTGATGACAATAGCGGATGCGCCTTTACTCTTCAGCCGTACTTCAAGGAATTTCAAAAACTCGAAAACGGTATCTGCGGGAACACTTTCAGCGAGTTGCACCGAACCAAAAGGGCTTTTCAGCGGACTGTTCGCGTTCCCGCCTTCAATATGAAAATGAATCGCGCCATACACTGCCTTTTGCTCCTGGTGAATGATATAATAAGAATGCCACCCGAGGTCGGACTGCAAATAACGATGGGCAGGTTCGCTGAACAAGAACGGCTCAAACTCGAGCGTGAAGCCTGACGGAATTGATCCTTCAAAAAAACTATAACCTTCCAATCAATATGGAATTCTGAGTTTCTTGTAAATGAAATGCATGAGCCACGCGGGGCCGATCAATAGAAACTGAATGTCCTTGAGAAATGACGGTTTCTTTCCCTCCACTTTATGACCGTAGAACTGGCCGATCCACGCAACAACGAAAATCACGATGGAGATCAGCCACAGTGGCGCGATGGTAGACTGCGCGAGTAACCTCACGATGTAAAGACAGAGAAGTCCAAAAAGCATCATTCCAAAACCTAACGGAATAGAAAGAGAAATATAGTAGACAAGCACCAACACCAGTACAACGAACGCCCAATTCGAATAAGGATTATGTCCGAGCACGCGCTGTACGAATGAAGATGGGATCGATGCGATGAGTCCTACGACACTTAAAAAGATCAGCGGCACGCAAATCCAGTGAATCGCTTTGTTGGTCTCGTTCTGATGACTTTCGCCATATTCTGCGAGAAGAGCGTCTATTTTTCTCATGGGATTGAGTTTATCATTTACGAATGTATAAAATTAGCTTTTCCGCGAGACGATTTCAAGCTTTTGTTCTCACCTTGCTCCAGTCTTTGATCTGCCAGTACACTTGTCCGGTAGTAAGATGATTGCCCTGGGTGTCTGTGATCTTCACTTCGCATTTGATAACTACCGCATCGTTCGTTTGAAGGGGGGCATAGATCTTTTCGTGCAGCCATGCTTCCGAAATTTTAAACTCGGCATGCGCGTCCATTTTTCCCTGATAATGATAATCCATTTCGAGGCGTTGCATGATCAATCTGTATTTTTTCGGATCGAGTTTCGAGATCAGCAAAAATCCAGTGGAGAATTCGGAAATGGTTGCCAGTGCGCAAGCGTGAAGCCCACGAATGTGATTGAAGTTCGACTTACGATAAGGGATCAGGATCTTGAGTCGATAGTCCTCCACTTCCACAATTTTGAAATGATGCGGCTTGTTGAAAGGGATCATCCGCGAAAGCGACCAATTCAGTATCCGCAAGTAGAAGGGCGAGGTTTTGGCTTTTTCAAGAACCGTGTTCGGGTCAAACATATTTTTTAGGTTGATGATCATGGAAGGTAATGCTAATAGCGCCAACGAAAGAAAAAGAGTGGCAAAAAATTTAACTATACTTGCAGGCAACATTTCTACCATGAAAAAAATCATTGTTCTCGGAGCCGGACTTGTCGGTAAAGCCATTGCACTCGACCTCGCTAAAACATTCGATATCACCTCTGTCGATATCAACGAAGAAGCGCTTCAAGCCTTGCGTTCGGCAGGTGTGAAAACCGAGAAAGCCGATTTTGGTGATCTTTCAAAATTGAAAGCGATGCTTGCCCCATTTGATCTCGTTGTTGGCGCGGTGCCGGGGTTTATGGGATTTCAAACCGCAAGAACTGTGATCGAAGCAGGTAAGAACATGGTTGATATCTCGTTCTTTCCCGAAGATCCCTTTCTCCTTAACGACCTAGCGAAAAAGAACAGCGTGACCATCGTGACAGACTGTGGAGTTGCACCAGGCATGGGTAACATTATTCTCGGTTATCATCATCACCGGATGAAAATTCAGAACTACGAATGCCTTGTAGGGGGACTGCCCGTTGTTCGTGAATGGCCCTATGAATACAAAGCCGTGTTCTCACCTATTGATGTCATAGAAGAATACATTCGTCCAGCGCGATACGTTCAGAACGGAACAGTTGTTATCAAAGAAGCGTTGTCAGATCCCGAGCTCATTCATTTTGATGGTGTCGGTACATTGGAATCATGGAACTCGGATGGCTTGCGCTCACTGATTAAAACCATGCCGACCATTCCCAACATGATCGAAAAGACGTTGCGATATCCTGGTTGTATCGAGTACCTGCGCGTGCTGCGTGAAACGGGATTTTTTTCTTACGATGCAGTTGATGTGAAAGGCGTAAAAATTCGACCGATCGATGTCACGGCAAAACTGCTCTTCCCGAAATGGAAACTGAAGCCCGGAGAAGAAGAATTTACCGTGATGAGGATCAGAATTGAAGGAGAAGAAAACGGTCAGGCTAAATCGTACCAATACAATCTCCTCGATCGAACTGACAACAACACAAACACTTTATCGATGGCGCGCACCACAGGGTATACCTGTACCGCTGCTGTCAATCTTGTGCTGGATGGAAAATTCAGCCGCAAAGGCATTTGCCCTCCGGAATATCTTGGTGAAGATGAGAGCAATTTTAAGTTCGTTGTGGGCTACCTCAAACAGCGTGGAGTCAATTACGAAGTGAGATAAAGTTCACGGTTGACAGTTCACGCTAAGGCACCTTTAAAAAGAAATTTAGCGCACGTTCAAAGAATAATTTCTTAGCACGTCACTAAAATTTAACGTCACACTCCTGTGAACCGTTAACCGTCAACTGTGAACATTAACTGTGAACACTTCTACTAAGCTTGCTCTTCCGATATCCATACGCAAAGTAGATCACGAGTCCGATCACAAGCCAAGTTACAAATGCGCCCCAGTTCCAGATGCCGAGCTCCGTCATCAGGTAAAGGTTAGTGAGTATGCCGACAATGGGCAACAACGATAGATTGTAACGGAAACTCAGAAATGCCATCACAATCCATGTGATCCAGAAAAAATACAGGAGTGGCTTTTCAACCATTGTTTCGTAGTGATTCGATTGATAGGCAATAGCGGCCGCGATGATCAGCGCTGCAGGCACGATGAATTTTGCGTTCACATAGGGCACGCGAAACTTGGCGCGCTCGCTCAACCCGGTTTTATCCATGTAGAGGATCCCGGCACACACAACAATAAAAGCGAAAAAAGTTCCTACACTGGTCAGGTCAACGAAGAACTGCATATTCATGAACATTGACGGGATAGCAACAACAAATCCCGTTACGATTGTTGCAAACGAAGGTGTTTTGAATTTTGGATGGATCTCCGAAAATTTTGGCCACAACAAGCCATCGCGACTCATCGTCATCCAAATGCGCGGCTGGCCCAACTGATAAACGAGCAGGGCGCTGGTGATCGCCACAACAGCCGAAACAGAAATGATGCCTGCCATAAAATTGAAACCCACTTTTTGAAATACATAAGCCAGCGGATCGTCTACCATGAGCTCTTTGTAGTTGACCATGCCCGTTAACACCAGCGCAATCAAAACGTACAAGATCGTACAGATCGCAAGGCACCAAAGCATAGCACGAGGGAGATCGCGCTGTGGGTTTTTACATTCCTCTGCCGTGGTTGAAATGGAATCAAAACCTATGAAAGCAAAAAAAACTGCTGCTACACTGCTCAAAACCCCCGACACACCATTTGGAGCAAAAGGACTCCAGTTCTCCGGCTTCACGTAAAACGCGCCTGCTCCAATCACCAGCAAGATCACTCCGAGTTTCAATGCTACCAGGATGTTGCTGACGTTGCGCGATTCCTTAATGCCGATGTATACAAGAGCGGTGATCAGAACTGTAATGAGGCCAGCCGGCAGATCCATAATTATTTTCAACCCGCCAATCGAAGGAGCACTTGCCACTGTCGCTTCATTCGCTGACCCCGGATCAACGGTGAGCCATGTTGGTAAATACAAACCGAATCCAGCCAGCATGGACGTAAAGTATTCCGACCACGAAATTGCAACCACCATGTTTGAAACGGCATATTCCAGGATCAGCGCCCAGCCGATGACCCACGCAAATACCTCCCCGAAAGACACATAAGCATAAGTATAGGCACTACCTGAGACGG
>CBHROW010000256.1:0-8107 GCA_966080355.1 uncultured Chryseosolibacter sp. | reverse complement strand
AGATGGAAATCCTTTACCCGGTGCAAGTGTAGTTGTGAAAGGAACTTCAATGGGCGCCACCACCGATGTTGACGGTAGATTTGTACTCGAACCCGGTAATGGCAATGTCCTCGTGATCTCTTACATCGGATTTGCCACGCAAGAAATTGCTATTAATGGTCAAAGCGTTGTTAATGCTACGCTTGTGCCAGACCTGGCAACGTTGTCGGAAGTGGTTGTTGTCGGTTACGGGTCGCAAAAGAAAAGTGACCTTACCGGTTCGATCAGTTCTGTTAAAGGCGATGAAGTTAATCAGCTGCCTGTACAACGCGTTGACCAGGCACTGCAAGGTCGCGCAGCAGGTCTGATGGTTCTCAACGCCAATGGACAACCCGGTGGAAGAACAACCATTCGCATTCGCGGGATGAACTCGATCAACGGAAGCAATCAACCGCTGGTAGTAATTGATGGTCTGCAGGGAGGTGATATTGAATCACTCAACCCCAACGATATCGAATCAATAGAAGTATTGAAAGATGCATCGGCAACTGCCATCTACGGATCTCAGGGAGCAAACGGTGTGATCCTCGTAACAACGAAGAAAGGTAAGGTCGGAAGGCCAGTCATCAGCTATAGCTACAATCTTGGCATCCAGCAGCTCCGTAAGAAACTTGATCTTATGAATGCGTCTGATTTTGCTGAAACAACAAATGCGTTCCGAGCTTCACAAGATCAACCTGGTAACGTTGTTATCACACCGACACCGATTTTCACGCCTGCACAGATCAGCGGTTTTAAACAAAATGGTGGAACAGATTGGCAGGATGAGATCTATCGCACAGCACCGATACAAAATCATCAGCTTTCTATTAGCGGTGGATCGGATAATGTTCAATATCTCGTGTCAGGAGGTTTCCTCGACCAGAAAGGTATCTTGATCAACTCCGCATTTAAGCGTTTCACCTTGAGATCAAATGTGAATGTGAACATGAATAAATGGTCAAGCTTCGGCTTGAGCTGGGCTGGCATCAAGGAAATTGGAAATTCTCCTCCATTCGGTGAAGGCGTGCAGGATATCGATATTTTGGGTCAGGCCATAAGCCTGGCGCCACGCTGGGATGCAACTATTCCAGTATATGATGCGCTCGGTAATTACAGCAGCCATCCTTCAGTGTACGGTGAACCTGCAATGGCAAATCCAGTGGCCAGTGCAAAGGAGTCCTTCGTTGAAAACAACGCGATGCGTAATAACCTGAGTGCATTCATTGAATTCAAACCTTTGAAAGGACTGTCAGTAAGAATTACGGGTGGTGCTATTACCAGAAATACCAATAACTTCCGCTATCTGAATACAAATACGTTTGCCGGATTTCAAAAGTCAGGCATTGCACGAGCTGATAACGGTCTCTATTCACGCTTGCAGAATTCTAACATCGTAACCTATGCTAACCAGGTGGGTGCTCACAACTTTACGATCACCGCGGTTGCTGAACAGCAAGTGGAAGTAAGCAAGGGCAGTGCGATCGATGCGAACGACTTCTTTGTGGATAACCGAAGTGTTTGGGACCTTGGGGGTGCGGCAACTCGCTTCGCAAGCTCATACAACCGCAAACGCGTGATCAACTCTTACCTCGGACGCGTTAATTATTCTTTCAGAGACAAATATCTACTCACTGCCAGTTATCGTGCCGATGGTTCATCCGTATTCGGTGCAAACAACAAGTGGGGTTATTTCCCTTCAGCGTCCGTAGCATGGAGAGTTTCAGAAGAATCGTTCCTCACAGATCTTCAATTCATATCAGACTTGAAAGTTCGCGGAAGCTGGGGTGTAACGGGTAATCAAAGCGTAAGCCCTTACGGATCGCTTTCACAAATCCTCTCAGGATCCAACTATCCGTACACGGGTGGCAATGTCACAGACATCGGGTTCGCTATTGCGAGAGCTGGCAACCCTAATTTGAAATGGGAATCGACAACTCAATCTGACGTTGGTCTTGACCTCGGATTATTCAATGGAAGATTAACAGGTACTTTCGATTACTATGTTAAGACTACACGCGATCTGTTGCTCGCGCGCCAGCTTCCCACATATACCGGCTTCAATAGCATTGTTGATAACGTTGGTTCAACCGAGAACCGCGGTATTGAGATCTCTCTTGGCGGTGATCCGCTTGTGGGTGATTTCAAGTGGAACACCGGTTTCAATATTTCCTTTAACAGAACCAAAGTGTTGAAGTTAACCAATGCCGACAAGCTACCATTCAGCACAACAACGGGTGGCGGATTTGGAATCAGTTCGAAAACTCCGTTGATGTACTTGCAGGAAGGTCAACCTTTCGGTCAGATGCTGGGACGTATTACAGAGGGAACATGGAGCGAGGCTGAACGCGATCAAGCCGCAGCATACGGTCAGCTGCCAGGCGATATTAAATACAGAGATATCAATAACGATGGCAAGATCGATAACAATGACTTGACCGTGATCGGTAATGCGATGCCGAAATTCATTTTTGGATGGACCAACCGCTTCTCTTACAAAGGATTCGATCTTTCATTGTTGATCCAGGGAGTTCAGGGTAACGATCTCTTCAATATCAACCGTAT
Source organism: uncultured Chryseosolibacter sp. (assembly GCA_966080355.1). GTDB lineage: Bacteria > Bacteroidota > Bacteroidia > Cytophagales > Cyclobacteriaceae > Chryseosolibacter. Next base: position 5,524 of record CBHROW010000256.1, on the reverse strand, counting down.
CAAACTCGAATCACCGGGTGAAGGTACAAGCGCAGCATTGCTCGACAGATGGACAATCGATAACCAAAACACTGACGTGCCTGCGTTCATCCCGCAGAGTGAGCGTAAGGCTGCAGGCCTCGCAAGCAAAGTCTCAGTTAAGGATAGCCGCGTGAGCCGATGGGTTGAAGATGGATCGTATGTTCGCGTGAAAAATGTGACGCTGGCCTACAGTTTTCCTGCTTCAGTGCTCTCAAGACTGCATGTAAGCAGACTGCGGATGTATGTTACCGGTCAGAATCTCTTGACCTTTACAAAATACACTGGATATGATCCGGAGGTTAGCTCGTTCAATTCGAACGATGCAACATTAGGCGTTGATTTCGGAAGCTATCCGGCTTCCAAGGTGTATTCAATTGGAATTGATCTTGGCTTATAAATAAAACAGGATATGAAGAAAGTAACAATCCTAAAAAGATATTCGGCCCTTCTGCTGGTCGGTGTAGTAATGGCCTGTCAAAGCCTGGATGAAAATCCGGAAGGCTTTGTGACACCGAACAATTATTATACAACAGTGAAGCAGGGAGAAGCTGCGCTCGCAGGTTCAATGAATCAGCTGTGGGACTATTGGTCAGGTTACTCTTACGGCTACGGTAACTTTAACATGGATGATCAGTTGCTGGATGGTGATCTTGTGATCTCGGAAGGTTACGGCAACGACATGTGGATACTCCATTACAAAGCACTGCTTAACGTCAATGGTGTACTAAGGGCTGTGAAAGCAGGATCTATCAAAGGTGTTGAACAAGCAGAGATCGATCAGCTGATCGGTGAAGCCAAGTTCCTTCGCGCGTACAATTATTTCAACCTCGTGAGATTTTATGGAGAGCTCCCCCTGATCACTGAAGATACTCCCGATCCAGTGAGAACTGCGATAACTACACGTTCATCGATAGCTGATGTGTATGCATTGATCGTGAGCGACCTTCAGGATGCAGCTGCAAAATTGCCAGACTCGTGGGATGAGCCGGGTAAACCAAACCGTTGGGTTGCCAAGGGACTGTTGTCTAAAGTCTACCTGACGATGGCCACTGCACCACTCAATCAGACTTCCAACTACGCAAATGCGCGGGATGCTGCTAAAGATGTTATTGACAACGGCCCGTTCTCTTTGGTGACCAATGTTAATGAAGTGTTCACCAAAGAAAACAAGTACGGCCCTGAAATGATGTTCTCATTTCATTCAACAACTGATGATCCTGCGACAGATCCGCAGATCTGGGCACCGAGTATCATGGATGGTTGGGGCGATGCGAGCATAGACCCGGAATGGTCTGACGCGTGGCTTGCATCATCGCCTAACGAACCTCGCCAGGCGGCTTACATGATCCTTGATGTTGACGGAACACCGTTCCAGGATTTTGATGAGCAACGCCCATTCATTAAGAAATATCTCTACATCACCGAGGACGAATACAACACCCTGCAAAGTACTGCGAATTTCCCGATCCTTCGCTTTGCAGACATTCTCCTCATCTATGCGGAAGCTGCGAATATGGCGGCTGGCGGACCTACGCCTGAAGCATACGAAGCCATCAACATGGTGAGAAGAAGGGCGTTCAACCTTGATATTAATACACCGAGCGTCACAGCGGATCTTCCTGTAGGTCTTTCGCAAACTGCATTTGATAATGCTGTGATCGAGGAAAGAAATCATGAATTGTGCTTCGAATACGACCGTTGGTTTGATATCGTGAGAAAAAGATTGTTGCCGGTAATCTATGCAGATAACCCGGATGTGCTCGCAAACTACAGTGAAGACGACTACCTGTATCCGATCCCGACCTACGATGCACAGTTTGTTGGTCAGAATCCCGGCTACTCAACAGGTCAATAGTTGAATTGGGTTAATAAATCGCTGAAAAGTCCTGGCCGTCCGGGACTTTTCTTTTGCTAAATTATTTCGCGTTTTCAACACCGACTATTATGCATTTTAAAAACGTTCTCTGTATTTCTGTTCTTATTTTATCTCTTTTTAGTACAAAGCTGAATGCTCAGGATCTGAAACTGCTCGACTGGAAACCGCAGAGTCAGCTCGTGGTGCATCACACAACTGTGGTGTATCCAAAATTTCCTGTGATCGATATTCACAATCATTTGGGCGAGCTTTCGAAGATGGAAACGTATCTGAGCGAAATGGACAAAGCAGGCGTGCAAGTTGTTATTAGCCTGGATGGACATTCGCACGACAATTTTTACAAGCAACATCTGAAGAGGTCGCATGATCTCGCCCCTGAACGCCTTTTAGTTTTCTTCGCTCCCGAGTGGGAACGCATCGATGAACCCAACTTCGGCCTGAATGAAGCAAAACGCCTGGAGGAAGCAGTTCGACTTGGCGCGCGCGGACTGAAAGTATTCAAATCGCTTGGTCTGACGATAAAAGATAAAACAGGCAAGATCGTTCCCGTGGATGATCCAAGACTGGATCCCATTTGGGCAAAATGTGGCGAACTGAAAATTCCTGTCATGATCCACGTATCCGATCCTAAAGCATTCTTTACACCCGTTGACAAGTATAACGAGCGGTACGATGAACTTGCGGCCCATCCGGATTGGTCTTTCTACGGCAATCAATTTCCTGCCAAGGAGGAAATACTCGCTCAGCGCAATCGTGTGATCGCAAAACATAAGAATACCATTTTCATCGGTGCTCACATGGGAAATTTACCGGAAGACCTGGGCCGTGTTTCCATCTGGCTCGATACTTATCCGAATTTTTATGTTGACATCGATGCGCGGATCAGCGAGTTGGGAAGACAACCGTACACCGCGAGAAAATTTATGATCAAGTATCAAGACCGTGTGTTATTTGGATCTGACACACCACCGGACGCACACGCGTACAGCATTTACTATCGCTTTCTGGAAACCGATGATGAATACATCGATCCTGCGGAAGGCCACCACCTCCAGGGGCGATGGATGATCTACGGATTATATCTGCCTGATGAAGTGCTCGAAAAAATTTACAACAAAAATGCATCGAAGCTCTTAAATCTTGCAACCGTAAAATAAAAAAACTCATGTTAAGATTATCGCTTTTTGGCCTTTTGATCAGTGTTGCCTGCACCCTGGCCGTTGCACAGTCAGCACACGAGTTTATCATAGTCAAGCCCACCGATGACTTCGAACTGACCGGTAAAGGCAGCGGCAAATGGGACGTTGCGCTCTGGAACGAGTTGCCTGTGACGCAAGGTGAAGACAAAAGGCAAACGCGTTTCAAGACGCTGTACTCCCCGACAGGGATATATTTTCTTTTCCACAATGAAGATCGAAAGCTTTCAGCATCAAAGACGAACGACTTCGACCGTCTCTGGTATGAGGATGTTGCCGAAGTATTTCTGTGGCCCGACACGGCTCATACAGTCTATTTTGAATATGAGATCTCACCGCTGAACGTTGAGCTTCCTATTCTTATTCCTAATCTTGACGGGCAATTTTTAGGCTGGGTTCCATGGGAATACTCAGGAGACCGAAAAACACGTCATCTCACTGCCGTTACAGGTGGGGAGAAGAAGACAGGAAGCGCTATCAGTGAATGGTATGCTGAATTTTTTATTCCCTACATTCTCATGACACCGCTGCACAATATTCCTCCGAAAAAAGGCACAGTGTGGAGAGCAAACATGTATCGCGTAGATTACGATGATAAGAAGGTGACCGAGTGGTCCTGGAAAAAAACAGAAAAGACTTTTCATGAATACACGAAGTTTGGAAAACTGATCTTCAACTGATCTGCCCGGCTGTTGAGCAATAGACGATGATGAGAATGGCAAATTATGCGCCTATGAGAAAATGTATCGCGATCTTTTTTTTCGCACTGGCTTTTGCGTTGAATTCCCGTGCACAGATAACACCGCCAAATGAGTTTTTTCAGATCAATCAACCGAAGCCTGCCGGGCCCGAGATCACCTCAATGCTACATTATCAGGTTGCTGAGGCATGGAACTTCGATCGCCTGCGTCAGCAAAAATTTGCGGCCATCACAAACGAAAAAGAATTGTTCAGATTGCAGCAGGAGATCCAAGGCAAGCTCATATCAATGATAGGAGGGCTGCCGGAAGAACGTGGTTCACTGAATCCAAAAATTGTAAGCTCAACTCAATTGAACGGATTTCATATCGAAAAGCTGATCTTCGAGAGCTTTCCCGGATTTCATGTAACAGCCAATGTTTATATTCCGGAAATCAAAACAACTACAAAGCATCCCGCAGTACTCGTTCCGTGCGGTCATTCCACAAACGGAAAAATACATTACCAGGCACTTTGCCAACGGCTCGTTAAGCAAGGATATCTTGTGATCTGCTGGGATCCGGTAGGGCAGGGAGAAAGAAGTCAATTCTGGAATGAGCAAGAGAAGAAAAGCAAGTACAATCTTGTTTGCGGAGAGCACGCAGTGTTAGGAAACATGGCGTATCTCGCAGGTGCCAGTCTCGCAAGGTGGGAGATATGGGATGGAATTCGCGCTATCGACTATCTGCTGACACGATCTGATGTTGATGCGAATCGAATATCAATCACAGGAACCAGTGGGGGTGGTTTTCAAACTGCACACATAGCTGCGTTGGATAGGCGAATCAAAGTTAGTGTGCCGTCATGCTACATCAGCGCACTCCCAATGCGCGAGTTCAATAGAATCTTCGAAGATCCGGACAGCGATCCGGAACAGGATATTCCAGGTATGGTCGCGAATGGTGTTGATCATGCAGGCTTGTTGCTGCTGATGTATCCCCGGCCTGTGATGGTGGCAGCGGCAGCACTGGATTTTTTCCCGATAGAAGGAACGAACAAAACATTTGGCGAAGTTTCTGATATCTATAAACGTCTCGGGCATGCAGATCGCACAGATTTCGTGGAAGGATTTCACAAACATCAATATTCTCCTGAAAACCAATTAGCAGCGATCAACTTTCTCAACCGGTTCAATAATCTGCCACCCATCGACTCGCTTCCTTCAGTTGTTACCATTGATCAGGAAAAATTATTATGTACAAATTCAGGACAAGTGCGCGTGGATTTCCCGGAAGGTAAAAACTTGCCGGACTTGATCCGGGAATATGCTGCCAATCATCCCTCAGAGAAAATAACGACTATTGCCTCGATGTATTACAACAATCGTTATCCAAACATCAAAGAATGGAAAGTTGAGGAATACGATGGGGTTCCATCCATAAACGCGATCAGGTGGAAGAAAAAAGGCAGTAATGTTTTCAAGGGCATAACCATAGAGAAATTTACACTTCATCACAGCGCAGGCCTCAGCATTCCGTTGTTGTTTCTCCATCGCGAAAAATTAACTAACAAGAAAACGATCCTATGGCTTAACCTCGAAGGTAAAGTCTCGACCAATGACTGGCCGGAGATATCTCAGTTGATTAATCGGGGATTCAACATCATATCTTTCGACTTTCGCGGGACAGGAGAGGACCGAATGAATTACACCGCCACTTCCTCCGACCAACTCGACTTTGGAAACCGGGCTTTT
>CBHROW010000255.1:0-8117 GCA_966080355.1 uncultured Chryseosolibacter sp. | reverse complement strand
TTTAATCGAAGTGATCGCGTTAAAAGTTCTGATGAATTTTCCCCGGACAGTAGTAATTTTAGATTTGGGATTTGTGAGAGGACTGACTTGAGTATCCAGCACCGATGCCAATGCTGTACCTTTCTTCGATTTTGACTGTTTCGCTTTCGGCTTTTAGCTTTTGGTCTTCAGCTCATTCAGGCACTATCTTTGTCAATTCTTATCATGATGAAAAGTAACACCTTTTTTCGAATGGCACTAGAGAAAGCGGCCGGCATGGCAGGCAAGCCAGGTCGCATCATGTTGTTACTCTCTCGACTTGCCGGCAAGGTAAGAGAGATAAACTGGAAGAGTGTGACCCTTGCGGGAACGAAAGAAAAAATCTCTGTACTTGGCCGACTTGCAAAGGCTTATGCACTCGGTGAATATAAAAACGTTCCATGGAAGACTATCCTTGTCATTCTGGCTGCCGTGATTTATTTCGTTAACCCGATCGATCTGATCCCCGATCTCGTTCCGGCAATTGGCCTTACGGATGATTTCGGTGTTCTGCTCTGGGTCTATAGTTCGGTGAGCGTAGAAATTGAAAAATTTTTGTCGTGGGAGAAGGCTAAATTGGCGCAATGAAAACTGCGCTCATTGCCGGCAGCACCGGACTCATCGGCAAACAGCTCCTTGGTTATTTACTTGACAGTGATCGTTATGGCAAGGTGATCGCAATCACTCGAAGCCGGCTGGAGATCAGCCATTCAAAGCTTGTCGAGGTCCAGGTTGATTTTTCAAAATTAATTCAGGTCAAAGATCAACTTCTTGCTGACGATATTTTTTGTTGTCTGGGCACAACGATGGCGAAGGCGAGGTCAAAGCAAAAATTCCGTGAGGTTGATTTTGAATATCCTGTAACGCTTGCGCGGATCAGTGAAGAGAACAACGCGCATCAGTTTATGCTTGTTTCTGCTTTGGGGGCAGATAAACAATCTTCTGTTTTTTATAATCAGGTGAAAGGAGAACTGGAAGAAGCTGTTTCGGCATTGAAGTTTGACGCCATCCACATATTCAGACCATCGCTGCTTCTGGGTGATAGAAAAGAACACCGTTCGGCAGAAGACGCTGCGAAATTCGTTTATAAAATTTTCGGATTTCTTATTCCTGCGAAGTACAAGGCCATAGATTCGGCCAAGGTTGCTCGAGCGATGTTAACTTTTGCCGCCAAAGACGAACGCGGAACCTTTATTCATGAATCGAAGGAAATGCAAACTTTCTAGCGGAGGCTTCTGATGACTTTTGTGCCTTCGTAGCTAATCTGTATTTTCGGAGATCATGATTGCCGTAATCCAGCGCGTTTCGTCTGCAAGTGTTGTGGCGGATGGAGTTCCAACTGCCAAAATTGAAAAAGGTTTGCTCGTTCTTGTGGGCATTGAAGAGGCGGATACGGACGAAGACACCGAATGGCTGACCAACAAGATCGTTAACCTTAGAATTTTCAACGATGCAGAAGGTGTGATGAACTTAAGCATCAGGGATGACGGAGGTGATATCGTTGTGGTAAGTCAGTTCACGCTCCATGCGAGTACTAAAAAAGGAAATCGCCCATCGTACATCAAAGCGGCCAAGCCAGATATTGCAATTCCAGTTTACGAAAAATTTAAGGCAGTATTGTCTGCCCAGCTTGGAAAGGCGGTTCAATCTGGAATTTTCGGTGCAGATATGAAAGTAAGCTTGCTCAATGACGGGCCTGTCACGATCATCATCGATACAAAACATAAAATATGAAGTATAAACTTCTTTTCGCCATTCTACTTTTCGCATCAACGGTTTCGATTGCACAATACAAGTATGGATTGAAGCCAGTTATGCTGAACGAATACAAGGCTTCGTTGATAAAAAATCCGGAAAAGGAATTGATCGATCTGGAGAAATTCATTCCGAAAATTGTGCTGGACATTCGCTATGCCACGGAAAACAATTTTACAAAAACGCAGATCTATAATCAGGCGAAAGCCTACGCGAGAAAACCGGTAGCCGAAGCGTTGTTGGAAGCGCAAAAAGAATTCAATGAGCGGGGCTATGGAATCAAGATCTTCGATGCTTATCGTCCTTACAAGGCCACGGTCAAATTTTATGAAGTCTATCATGACACCACGTACGTTGCCTCTCCTTACCGCGGAAGCAGACATAATCGCGGTTGTGCCATCGATATGACCATCATCGATCTGAAGACCGGCAAAGAGATAGACATGCCTACCGGGTACGATTCATTCCGGAAAGAAGCCTGGCCGACAGCACCGGTGCAAGATCCTGTCATCCGAAAGAATCGCGAATATCTGATCAGTGTGATGGAACGCCACGGTTTCAAAGTCAACGCCTCTGAATGGTGGCATTTTGATTTCAAGGGATATAAGAATTACGAGGTGTTGGATATTGATTTTGAAGAGTTATGATGCGTGAATGTCATTTTGTGCGATGTTCGGAGTGCGATGAACGATGTACTTATGTGGGCTGGAGCAAACGATACTTTCTTGCTAGATCGGAAATCTAAAATCTAAAATTAATTCATGACTCTCGCAGAAGCTCAACAGACTGTCGATCAATGGATCAAGACGCACGGTGTTCGCTACTTCAGCGAACTCACCAACATGGCGATTCTTACGGAAGAAACTGGTGAAGTTGCGCGCATTATCGCGAGGCGTTATGGTGATCAATCGGAGAAGGAAAGCGATAAGGAAAAAGACCTCGGTGATGAAATGGCCGATGTACTCTGGGTGTTGCTGTGCCTGGCAAACCAGACGGGAGTGAACCTTACGGAAGCGTTTGAGAAAAATCTTCAAAAGAAAACAGAGCGGGACCGCGAGAGGCATAGGGATAATCCTAAACTCAAATAGTTGGCAAGTGGCAATGGAGCCGGTTGGCAAATAGCATTTGTGAATTGAAATCGTCTCATTGAAGAGAGAAATGGCCAACTAGCAAGCCCGTTGCCAACTGCTTATTGCCAATTGCCAACTCCTCACATGTGTCTCAACACACATCGGTCGAAAATTTTTTCTCTCATCTGCAATTCCTACATTAGGTCTTCCAAAACCAAACCTCAATGGCTGAAGCTCAGGCTAGAAATCTTGCACTCGATGTTTTTCGGGGAATGACCATTTGCTTTATGATCATCGTGAACTCACCGGGAAGCTGGGACATCGCTTACGCTCCATTGCTTCACGCACAATGGCATGGATTTACACCAACGGACCTTGTGTTCCCATCATTTCTTTTTGCTGTTGGAAATGCCATGGCGTTTGTTATGCATAAGTTTGAAAATCAGCCCGACAGTGTTTTCTGGAAAAAGACTTTGAAGCGCACATTCCTCATCTTCATGATCGGATACCTGATGTATTGGTTCCCGTTCGTGCGCCACACTGACCACGGTTGGGCTATGCGTCCGTTTGAAAGCACACGGATCTTAGGCGTGCTGCAGCGTATTGCCTTGTGCTACTTTTTTGCTTCGGTCGTTCTGCATTTTGGATCGCGACAGTTTGCGATCTGGTTCTCTGCCTTTGCTCTTCTTGCATATTGGATCCTGGCTTATGCGTTCGGTGATCCAACCGATCCCTACAGCCTGACCGGGAACGCTGGCTTGAAGCTCGATCTTGCGTTGTTTGGAGAAAAACATTTGTATCACGGTGAGGGAATTGCGTTCGACCCTGAAGGCTTGCTGAGCACACTGCCAGCCATTGTCAATGTCATCATCGGTTACTTTGCAGGAGACTTTATCCGCAGAAAAGGCAATAACTATGAAACGATCTCCAAGCTTATGATCGCAGGAGCTGTGTTGATCTTTGTGGCCCTTTGCTGGGACATGGTATTTCCCATCAACAAAAAACTCTGGACAAGCTCGTTTGTGTTGCTCACAACTGGGTTAGACTTACTGATCTTGCCAGTGCTGATCTATATTATCGAGATATACCAGTATCGAAAGTGGACTTACTTTTTTGAAGTGTTCGGAAAAAATCCGCTTTTCATTTATTTGTTGTCGGAGATCTTGCTGATCACGTTGTACATGATCCCGGTTGGCAATAAAAGCTTTCCGGAATGGTTGACTGGCGATTTCTTTGGAAGTTTTGCGAGCCCGATAAATTCCTCTTTCCTGTTCGCATTCTTCTTTATGCTGACAAATTGGGCGGTTGGTTATCTGCTCGACAAGCGAAAAATCTACGTCAGGGTTTAAGAAGGCGTACCAGATCTGCGCGAAAATTCTTTGAAGAGGGTTTTCCAAGATCAGTCGATACGATCATTCCGTTTTCGTTCACGAGGATGTATCGCGGTATATACATCAGCAAGTCGTGGTAAATATTCTTGCGAATTGAGGCTACCAGGTTTTTGCCTGCAAGCGCGTGGTAGCCGTTGATGTTATACCAGTGAATATCTTGTTCCCACGCTTTTTTCTTTTTCTCGTCATCGATGCTCAGGAAGACCATCTCTACTTTATTCGATTGCAAAAAAGAATAGAATTCATCGTTATAGTGATTGAACTCCATCTTGCATGCCGGGCACCACGTGGCCCAAAGGTCGATCAGCACAGGCTTGCCTTTGAATTGTGAAATGAATTGATCCAGCTTCTTGTCGTTTAAAGTGGCATCGGTAAATTCAATTCGGTTAAATACTGATGTTGTGTCACGTTGAATTTTTCCACCTGCGTTCGCTGGTTTGAACGAGTAGTCTTCCGGCAGGTGATTGAACGAAACGCTTTCATAGATGGTGCGTGAGATCAAACTGTTGTTTAAATAATAGTCTTCCTGAAATGGAAAAAGGATCCCGTCTACTTCGCGATAGCTTTTGTAGTAAGTGATGTTGTTTTCCGTCAGGTCAGTGGAGGAGGCTCTCAATAAGAATGTATTTTGATCGATGTAATAAGTTGTGATGATGTTTGAAGCCGAAGGTATTTTGTTTTTGATCGAATAGCAGGTATCATTTCCGATCACACGATTTTTGAGAAGCTTCAACTTTTTCTTTTCGAACGATCTGTAGATAGTCGAGTGTACAGAAAGCACAACCTCGCGTTTCTTTAGCGAATCTCTCAGGACCATATGCACCGGACTGTAAAAAATGTTCGTGGCGTTTCTGCCGTTCAAATACAATTCGTGATTCAATGTTTTCTCCTGTGAATAATACGTTTCCGTATGCTGAAACGAGGCAAGTCGTTCAGCGGACACAATCAGGGCTGTGTCTTTTCTTCCGGTGAGGCTGATGGTTAAAAACTTTTTCTGGGCGCTTATAAGGGTTGCTATCGCTTCTTTTCCGCCAACCGTAGCAAGATATTTTTCGATGATAGATTCGGCATCCTGGCCTCGACAGGGCATGCACGAAAGCGCAAGGAACGCGACAGTGAGGCATCTTTTCATAACGGAATTTATAAAAAGATAGGATCCCGTCAGCTGGAGATCAAATCAATTTGCGAAGCAGGTTGTCTTTGAGAACAGGAACGACATCATAAACATCGGGCGTGAGGCAGAATTCGATGTCTCTAACAATGTTAAGGCGGGCGAGTCTTCTCACGTGACTTGAATTACTGAGGAATTTCACCATATCACCTTTTGCTTGCAGGTACAACGCTTGCGCTGCCAGAGGCGCATCGCACGCAGGTGACGCGACTTCTTTTAGTTTGTCAACCAGTGCACCGGCAAACAAAGTGTCTTCGAGATTGAATTTTCCCTTCCATCCGGCACAAACCACGATGATGTTGTGAGGCAATATTTTTAAATGACCAGCAACAGCTGACAGGTTAAGAAAAGATCCGATGATGATTTCGGCAGCGCCAAGCGATTTCACAATGGCTTGCGTTCCATTTGTTGTGGTGAACGCAATATTTTGATTTTTCAATTTCGGATCCTGATATTCGAAAGGAGAGTTACCCAGGTCGAAGCCTTCAACTTTTTTACCATCGCGCTCGCCTGCCGTAAAAAATCCTTTCTGCTTCATCGCCAGGCAATCTTCAAGCGCTGCGAATGGCGCGATTGAATTGATGTTATGCGCAAATGCAGTTGTCATGCACGATGTTGCACGAAGAATATCTACAACTACCACGGCATGATCCTTCACCGGATACAGGTGCATCAGGTCTGGCGTAAGGCAAACGTCAACGGTTCTCATGACTTCTCGATCAGCGGAAGCTTGCTCACCTGGGCTTTCAATGCTTTCCCTCTGACGTCAATGAAGATCTCGCTACCCGGAGTCGATAATTCAGTTGTTACATAACCCAGTCCAATGCCCTGGCTCAAAAGAGGTGACATCGTTCCCGAAGTCACTTTTCCGATCGCGTTGCCCTGTGCATCTTTTATAACGTAATCGTGGCGCGGAATTCCCTTGTCGATCATTTTGAATCCGACAAGCTTCTTCTTTACACCTTCTTCTTTTTGTTTTTTTAAGGCTGCAGAGTTTGTGAAATCCTTCGTGAACTTGGTGATCCAACCCAGTCCGGCCTCCAGCGGTGACGTTGTGTCGTCAATGTCGTTTCCGTAGAGACAGAACCCCATTTCCAAACGGAGTGTATCGCGTGCGCCTAAGCCGATGGGTTTGATATTCTCATTTTTCCCTGCCTCAAAAATTGCGTCCCATACTTTTTGCGCATGTTTCTTATTCACATAGATCTCAAAACCACCCGCGCCTGTGTAGCCCGTGTTCGACATGATCACGTCAGGAACACCAGCGAATTCTCCCAGCGCAAAATGATAATATTTGATCGACTTAAGGTCGGTCTTCGTGAGTCTCTGGAGAACTTCAACAGCCTTCGGTCCCTGCACGGCAAACAAACAGATGTCGTCAGAAATATTTTTCATTTCTGCGCCTTTCGAGTTGAACTTGCTGATCCAGTTCCAGTCTTTTTCAATGTTGGAAGCGTTCACCACGATCAGGTAATCATTTTCCTTAATCTTGTAAACGATAAGATCGTCTACGATGCCACCCTGCTCGTTTGGCAAGCACGAATATTGCGCTTGGCCATCTACGAGTTTTGATGCATCATTGGAAGTGACGCGTTGGATCAGGTCGATTGCGTTGGGGCCTTTGACGGTAAATTCACCCATGTGCGAAACATCGAACACACCGACACCGTTGCGCACGGCCATGTGCTCTTCTATGTCGGAGGAGTAACGCACAGGCATGTTATAACCCGCGAACGGAACCATTTTACCTCCGAGTTTTACATGTAGGTCGTTGAGCGGTATTTGTTTCACTTCCATGAGAAAATGTTATGTCGGTTGATTATTAAAGTTGGGAATGATGCTTAGTTTCCTTTTTTCTTTTGCGCAGATTCGAGGGCTGCAGCAATATTGTCGCGCACTTTTTTCACGCGCTCCATTTCGTCTTTGAGATATTTTTTTGCTTTCTCTTCGCCCAGGCTGTCAGGGATCGGACGGAACTCACGCATCCAAACCATCATCCCTTCGCCAGCGGAATCAAGTCGTGCGATCAGGGCATCGAGTTCCATGCGGTCAGTCTTTGAAAGGTTCGGTGTCTTCTCGATCTTTTCGCGAAACTCCATTTTCAACGCATGGATGTCGTTCATTTTCGGCATTACTTCATCGTGAATTTTCATCACCTCATCATAGAGTTTCTGGTTTTCGCTTGTTCCCACAACGTCCTCAGCGTGAGCATCATGGCCCTCATGTTCGTTCGATTTCTGACCACAGCCAAAAGTCAGCATCAGGATGGCAAAAAGCGATAGCGCGGTTGTTTTCATAGCCTGTTGGAATTTCGGGCAAATGTACATGGAAATTCTTAGGCAAAAAAAAGTACGGGTACCCCACGGCACCCGTACCCGATCTGATTCATTCCTATCGTTTATTTGACGAGGATAGGCATTTGTGCAACGAGGCTGATGAGGTCTTCGTTTTCCACACGTTTCTTTTCATCGGCTACGATCAAAAAGTTTTCATAGATGGTGTCGAGCTCAGTTTTGCTTGGCTGATAACCGAGCAGCTCGAGTCTGTGTTTCAATGCAGCACGTCCGCTGCGGGCAGTGAGTACAATGGACGAACAGGGAACACCAACGTCATCGGGATTGATGATCTCGGAGTTTTCAGAGTTTTTCAAAAATCCATCCTGGTGAATGCCTGACGAATGCGCAAATGCATTGGCACCAACGATGGCTTTGT
>CBHROW010000254.1:0-8133 GCA_966080355.1 uncultured Chryseosolibacter sp. | reverse complement strand
CAAAAAAACCTTTCGACAAAAATTCTACGGAGTACAGAATAACCACCGTAAGGACAAAAGTGATCAGGGCAACGCCCAATACCTGCACATAACCAGCTGATGCGATCAACACTGGAAAGGAAACCAAGATAATCTTTACTGCAAAAAAACCGAAAGCCAGAAGCGATCCGATGTTACCAACGAGCGTGGTTCCGATGAACCAGGTCGGTCGCTCAGTAAAGAAAGACATAATGAGCCCCGCAGGATTGCGTAGCTTTCCCAACAATTCAATCTGAACTTTATTCGCAGACAGAAATGCAACTTCTAAACCTGAAAAGAAGATGGAAAGCAATAGGGCAATGATCATCCCGGTGAAGAGGGCCAGGTCCATGTTTAGCGTTTTCTCTTCCGCAAATTATAAACAAAAAACAAAATGAGCGCCATCATGATCGCCCAGTAGCCGCGTGTGAATCCGAGTGTAATGGTTTGATCGATGCCGATAATGAGGAAAACAACGGCCAGCGATAATAAAATGATGTCGGGGAGTTTGAGCTGAAGCCGCGCCATATTTATTTTTGTTGCTCTTCTTCCTGCAGATCGATCGTTCCCTGGATCTCTTTGATGACGTAATCGGACATATCCTGCTTGGCTTCGAGGCCTTGCCCGTAAATCACATCGGTTTGTTGCTGTATGGTTACGAATTTTTCTGTGAAGATCTTTTCTTCGGCAGGTTTCCAGAATAATTCTTCAGTGGTGAGCTGCTCATTCTTCGCGATGTTCTTCACTTCCACTTTTCCGCGGCCGCGCCACTGATTTTCTTTTTTGAAGAAATAAGCATGGTTTGCACGAAGCGTTGATTCCAACTTGCCAAACTCATCATAAAATTCGAGATAAAGTCCTTTTGGAAATTCCCGGTCGCCATTTTCAAACTCGAAAACTTCGTCCGCAAGCATTTTTACCTTGATTGTATTTTTCTCGGTATAGTAGGTTTCGGCTTTTTCAATTTTTCGCAGTGGCCCGTTGTACTCAACAGGCTCTTTCACCTCATTGCCATTGCATGAAGCTAGTAAACACACAGAGCAGGCGATCAGGCCAATGGTGAATATATTTTTCACAAAGGAAAAACGGTCAGTCGAATTTACGCTTGATGAACCACGAGTTGTCGTTGAACGTAATACCGAAATAAAGTTTGAAGTAATTTTCTTCAAGCAGGTTCGTGTCTTTATTGCCGCGCTTGCCGTACTTGAATGCAAAATCAAGACTGGAGCGCCCGGCAGGTAAAGAAAAACCAAAATTGATGCCAACGTCCTTCACGTTGGTGTTGTTGGCGAGGAAAGGGTATTGCTCCGCACTGAATCCCGCCCGATAGATCACCCGCTTGAAAAACTTTTCACTGCCCGCATCGGGTGTGATCTCTCCGCCAAGACCGAATCGCCACGAATTTGTCATCGTTTCTTCATCTTGGTTCAGGCTCTTGAACTTCGACCAGTCTTGCATGCTAAGCTCAGTTGCAATCGACCATTTTGTTCCGCGTGCGAGCGCAACACCCAAAGCCCATGAAGCCGGAATGTATGTATTGCCTTTTACCGTGTAGAGCGTGTCCTGATTGACTGTGGTTCCAATGCTGTTCGAACGATATATTTCGCTGCGCAATCGTGTCTTCAAATTCGCTGCTGCAGAATAAGTTGCGCCAAAGCTCATGCGATACCGCTTGCGCTTGAACAGAGAATCCAGACTATAAGAAATACCTCCGGTGAAGGCAAAATCCTGAACATACGATTTGTCTTGAACGGTAGAAAAAAGATTCAGGGTTTGCCGCGACCGCAAAAGAATGTTCGAATATTTATTTGTAGTCGAGCCAAAGATATATGCAGCTTTAAGACCTACATTAAAGTGCCTGGTAATTCTGATTCCGTTAGACCAATACAGTTGGGAAAGACCTCCCGAACCTTGTTCCGTAACTACAGTAGAATCGGTGCTATTTATGATATCTCCGATATAGGCAATCTTATAATTGACTGTCGTATATGGCATCAGCCCGAGCGAAGTAGTCCACTTGGTGATCTTCACCGGAAAAGCTATTGCCAGGTAACTCATATTGCCACCAACGCTTTTCTCTGAGGATGTATCCTGGCGTATGATTCTTCGCTCACCGAGAATACCGGCCTGAAACACAGTCATTGTATTAAAAGGGAGCAGCGCTGGATTTTGATTGTTGAGGTGCCAGATCTGAGGCTGAGCTACACCGACTCCACCCATGGCCTGCGAGTTGATCAGCGCACTTCCATATGTTTCGCCAATGCCAATGGTGGTGAATGGTGAACGGGCGGCCTGTCCCTGAACTTTCACTGCATAAAACCCGCAAAGAACGATGAATAAAAGACTTCTACCGATTGACATTATAATTCAAAATGCTGTTTAACCCGATCAAAACCAGTTCAGGGCTCGCAAATATCGAAGCTTTCAACTGGTTTTCAAAAAACCGAGCATCACCTCCGCACAATATCACCCGAACGGTTTTAAACTCAGATCTGTATCGTTCGATTATTCCGTCCATTTCTGCGACCACCCCGTTCACCACCCCACTCTGAATGCACGATTCAGTTGAGTTGCCAATGAGCTGAACATTCTCTTTGGAAGTTACTAACGGCAATTTTGCAGTAAACGTATGGACGGCCTTGAACCGCATATTGAGTCCGGGCGAAATTCCCCCTCCGCGATATTGTCCGTCTTTGTCGAGGAAGTCGTAGGTGATACAGGTTCCAGCGTCAATGGCAAGACAGTTTTCCCAGGGAAAAATTTGTTGCGCACCGCACACACTTGCCAGACGGTCCATGCCGAGCGTGGAAGGAGTCGCGTAAAGGTTGATGATGGGCAATGGCAGCTCGGGCGTGAGAATGAATTTCTTCAGCGACTTTGGTATCCACGATAGGATCAGAGCCGGATCTTCTTTCACAGAGCTAACTATTACGTTTGTTGCTTCTATGCGTTTCAGCAATGCTTCGAGCAGGTCTGAAGAAGTCAGCGTGTGTTTTTCGATCAGGTTTTGATGATCGAAAATACCTACCTTCGCAGCGCTGTTACCGTAGTCGATAACGAGATTCATCCGGCAAATTTACAACTAACATTCATAATCATCGAGTTGATCATTTGATGCATGAAATCGAAAAATAGTTTCAAGGTAATCGGTATGATGTCTGGCACTTCGCTGGATGGTTTAGACATTGCATATTGTCATTTCGAGCGAAACGAATCGTCATGGACATTTCAGGTCGAGGCCGCAACTACGGTGAAATACAGCACCGCGTGGCTTTCGAAACTTTCGCAAGCACACCTTCTCGATGCAGAGTCGCTATTGGCACTCGACCACGAGTTCGGAATCTTTCTTGGAAAAAGTTGCACGAGCTTTATGACTAAGCACGGTGTGGAAGCGGAGTTCATTTCCTCGCATGGCCACACCATCTTTCATCAACCCGACAAAGGTTTTACTTATCAGCTTGGGAATGGCAACGCATTGCATGCAACTACGGGCTTGCCGGTTGTGTATGATTTTCGCAGCCTTGATGTTTCCCTGCGCGGAGAAGGTGCGCCACTGGTTCCTGCTGGCGACAAATTTCTTTTTTCCGATTATGATGTGTGTTTGAATCTTGGCGGCATTGCAAATCTTTCGACCGATGTAAAAAATCATCGCATTGCCTACGACATCTGCTTCAATAACATGGCTTTCAATTACCTGGCATCGAAAGCAAAAAAAGCCTTCGACAAAGATGGGGAGATGGCGAATGCAGGCGAGGTGAATCGTGACCTGCTGAAGAAATTTGATTCGATCTATAAAAAAATAAACAAAAAGCGCCCTTCACTTGGACGCGAAATGTTCGAGGGTGTGTTTATTCCTTTGCTCGATAACAAGAAGATCTCCATCAACGACAAAATGGCCACTGCGGTAGAGTCTGCGGCAAAGGAAATCATTGACAGCATCCGAAGTCATCATGCGAAAGCGAATGTGCTTTGTACTGGCGGAGGGGCATTCAATTCTTTTCTCTTATCGCGAATGCTTGACTATGCAGGGGATGACATTTCACTCATCGTTCCCGATGATCACATTATCAATTTCAAGGAAGCGATGGTGTTTGCGTTTCTCGGTGTACTGCGCGTTCGCGGAGAGATCAATTGCTTGAAGACCGTGACGAGAGCGAGTCGTGATTCAAGTGGAGGAGCAATGATCGGCTTTTGAAGAAACACTTGGGATAAAGGCATTGGGCGCTAGGCATTGGATGGGAGCCTTTTATATCAAATATTTTGAAATCATAACATCGCGAACGTACAATTAGTCGTCACTTCATGTTCGTGAACGCGCGAGTATCGACTTTGGAGGATTTATTCAAATGACTAATTTCCTAATTCCTCATGCCTAATCCCTAATCCCTTTTTCTATCTTTGCCCCCGTTTAAAAAAATCGTATGCGCGAACTGCTTCAGAAATTTGAGAACAAGCGACCGGAAATAGTTTTCGAGTGGAAGGATTCTGACACCGAAGCGGAAGGATGGGTGGTGATCAACTCGCTCCGAGGAGGAGCAGCAGGTGGTGGAACGCGAATGCGCCAGGGCCTTGATAAACGCGAAGTGGAGTCACTGGCGAAAACGATGGAAGTGAAATTCACGGTGTCGGGTCCACCGATCGGAGGTGCGAAGTCTGGGATCAATTTCAATCCCAACGATCCGCGCAAGGCGGGTGTGTTGCAACGTTGGTATGCTGCGGTCATGCCCCTGCTGAAATATTATTATGGAACCGGAGGCGATTTGAATGTTGACGAGATCCACGAAGTTATTCCGGTTACGGAGGATGTTGGGATCTGGCATCCGCAGGAAGGTGTATTTACGGGACATTACAAGCCGACTGAAGCACAAAAGGTGAATCGCATCGGTCAGCTGCGCCAAGGTGTTGTGAAAGTAATAGAAGATGAAAGGTTTTCACCTTCGTTAAAAAAGAAATACACGATTGCCGACATGTGCACAGGTTACGGTGTGGCCCAGGCGGTGAAACATTACTATGAGCTTTGGGGAGGCGACCTGAAAGGGAAGCGCGCGGTAGTCCAGGGATGGGGCAATGTTGGGGCCGCGGCAGGATTTTATCTGGCTCAACTGGGTGTGAAGATCGTTGGCGTGGTGAGCCATGAAGGCGGATTGATCAATCAACAAGGCTACACGATGGAGGAAGTCACTGAACTAGTCGTGAACCGAAACGGAAATAAGCTTGTGTCGGACGAGATACTTCCGTTCGATATTGTCAATAAAAAAATATGGGATCTCGAGTTCGAGATTTTCATCCCTGCAGCTGCCTCGCGATTGATCACCCAGGACCAGGTTGACCGGATGATGTCATCGAAGCTCGAAGTATTTTCTTGCGGTGCGAATGTTCCGTTTGCAGATCCGGAGATCTTCTTTGGACCAACAGGCTTGTATGCCGATCAGAAATTTTCTGTAATCCCTGATTTCATCGCCAACTGCGGCATGGCGAGGGTGTTTGCTTACTTTATGGAGAATGAAGTGAAAATGGATGATGCTTCAATCTTCAATGACATTTCACAAACGATCAGGAGCGCGATGGTGAAAACGCATGCGATGAACCAGAAGAAGACGGGAATTGCACAGACGAGCTTTGAGATTGCGTTACGTCAGCTTGTCTGAGTGTTGATCAGTTGATCCGTTATCGGTTGATCCGTTCGGAACCTAAACAGGCGTACGATGCATCAAGGTCAATGCGTTTCAATTAGATAGCGCAAAACCCAACTGACACGACAACCAGAATAGATTGCACACGGATCAACCAATCAACGGATATACAAATCAACGCTACTTCAATCCGAAAAGCCCTTCGTTCAACGCGTTCAACGCTTTCTCTTTGTACTTTTTATCGACAAGAACTGAGACGTTGTTTGCGCTTCCTCCGCAGGAAACCATGCGGATCGGGACTTCGCTTAGCGACTTGAATACTTTTTCGAGAACACCTTCCTGCTCCACGATCTTATTTCCAACGATACAGATGATCGTTTGATCTTTATCGACTTCTATGGTCCCGAATTTTTTCAATTCATTCTCGATCGAAGGAAGATTGGCATCCGTGTCGATTGTCAAAGACACCGCGATCTCCGAGGTGGTGATCATGTCGATCGGTGTTTTGTAGTTTTCGAAAACTTCAAATACCCTGCGGAGAAAACCATAGGCCATCAGCATACGCGATGACTTGATCTTCACTGCAGTGATGCCGTCCTTTGCAGCAATGGCTTTGAATGTTCCCTCTGTTCCTTTTCCGGTGATGATCGTGCCTGCGGCTTTTTCATCCATCGTGTTTTTTAAACGAACAGGAACATTGTATTTCTGGGCGGGAACAATTGTAGAAGGGTGAAGGATTTTGGCACCGAAGTACGCGAGCTCGGAGGCTTCATCGAAAGTGAGCTCGGAGATCGGAACAGTTTTCTTGACAATGCGCGGGTCGTTGTTGTGCATACCATCGATGTCGGTCCAGATCTGAATTTCCTCGGCACGAATGGCAGCGCCTACAAGCGATGCGGTGTAATCACTTCCACCGCGTTTGAGGTTATCGATCTCGTTGCGATGGTTGCGGCAAATATATCCTTGGGTGATAATGATATCGATATTATTGAGCGAATTCACTAAAGGCTTCAGTCGGGCGCTGATCTTCTCGAGCTCGGGCTCCTCATTTTCATCGATCGACATGAAGTGTAATGCTGGAAGAAGGCGCGAGCTGATCTTTCGCTCTTGTAAATGCTGATAGAAGAGTTCTGTGGAGATGAGTTCCCCTTGAGCAAGAAGTTCGCGGTAGCTCTTGTTGTCGAACTGCCCGGCAGCGAGCAAGCGGATCAAGATGAAATACCGGCTCACGATCTCCTGACCGATCGCCTGGAACGCTTCGCTCTCGAATAATTCTTTGATGAATGCGTGATAGTGTTTCTCCAGCGCTGCGATCTCTTCTTCCGCTTTGGCTGCGCGCCCAGCCGTCAGGTTGTCGCCAATGGAAACGAGTGCGTTGGTGGTGCCAGATAGTGCTGATAACACTACGATTTTTTTACCCGGAGTGCTCATTACCAGGTTGGCAATCTTCTTCATCCGCTCGGGCTTCCCGACAGATGTTCCTCCGAATTTTAAAACTTGCATAAATGTGAATTATTGAAGCGGGCAAATTTAGAAGAATATCAAAGTATACTGAATGAGTAGGATTAAAAATTTTGAGCTTACTAGTGAATGTTAGGAGATGTGCTCAAGCGCTCGTGTGCAGGAAGTATATTGAATCGAAGGCCCGGTTGTTTTTCCTCTGTTTCTTCGATGACCGAGGGAATGCTTCAATAACCCGGGCGCTTCAGCCCCCGGATTAAGAGGAGAAATCGGCACGCGCCACGATAAAATTTATATTGGGCAAAAGCTGGCATGACGCGAAATAGCTATGATCTAGATCGAGGTTCGTGGTCAATCGACATCCCTTCCCTTCTCATGCATCAAATTTAAATTGTGCGTTTCGCGCTTTTGACAACGCAGTGCAACGATTCAATCCGGCAGAAAGCGCGAGTGCGTCATCATTAAGCAAACCCCGGCCTGAAGGCGCCGTCAGGCGCGGGGCTAAATGCCGGCCATGGCTTAAGTGTGCATCCGATGAAGTGGCGATTTGTGATAATACATTAAGAGGCCTGGCACCCTTTAGAATAACGTACACGCTGCCATAGCCACAGCCAAAAGCTATGCCTTCACTCATCCTCTTCCCGCTTCTTATCCTTCATTTCTACGTTCATGGGTTTGTCTTCATACTTTTCGCGCGTGTTGAACAAGGCACCGAGTATGCCGATGCCGGTCATGGCGAGAACGATCAGCAACGCAAGGCCGATCATCCTCAGAATTTTTTTGAGATGTTTCATTTTTTGGTTTGACGAAATAGAATTGAGGTGACTTGGTTCGGCAATGAAACCGTTTGACTTATGCAGTCACTTCTTCGTCATCTGTGTTTTCTCGTGCGAGAGAAGATAGGGACGTTTGTTGATGAGGCGTCAGAAATTTATTTTTTGCAGTTCGCTCTGCAACGACAGCTCGCTGATTTGCGATTGCGAGCTGTTCATCGTAAAAAATATAAACTTTTGAACGCGCT
>CBHROW010000253.1:0-8144 GCA_966080355.1 uncultured Chryseosolibacter sp. | reverse complement strand
ATGACGGGTCGTGCTACGGACGCCAGAACGTCATTAATGTACAGCTGGCAAACTTCATCTCCTTCAAATTTTCCGGTGTTGGCGAGTTCAAATGAAACTACAGCCTCAT
This sequence comes from uncultured Chryseosolibacter sp., assembly GCA_966080355.1. Classification (GTDB taxonomy): domain Bacteria; phylum Bacteroidota; class Bacteroidia; order Cytophagales; family Cyclobacteriaceae; genus Chryseosolibacter. The sequence continues at coordinate 8,035 of CBHROW010000253.1, read as the reverse complement.
CACGGTTTCCGATCTTCGATTTATCCAGACGAATATTCGAATAGCTGAACGATGTGTAGCTCAACCCGAACCCAAAGGGAAAAAGCGGAAGTCCACTGAGGTTATAATAGTCATCTCCCCTGCCCGTTGGCTTGTGGTTATATACCAAGGGCAACTGCGCCTCGTGAATCGGAAACGTAACGGGCAATCTTCCGGATGGATTGTAATCACCGAACAACACATCGGCTACAGCATGGCCGCCTTCTTCGCCCGGATACCATGCATCTACAATCGCATCCACGTTTTCGATCCACTTATTCATTGTTATGGCGCTTCCTCCAACAAGCACAACGATAACGGGCCTGCCTGTCTCAGCGATCTTATTGATCAACTCTTCCTGGCGCCCTGGCAGGGAAAGCATCGCGCGATCCTGAAACTCGCCTTCGTGGATCCCTGCAACAATTAACGCAACGTCAGCCTGCTTCGCGATGTTCAGCGCCTCGGCCATCTTCGCATCGCCATCGGTTTCATTTTCAACGGTCCAGATCAGTTTCAATTTTGCATTTCCAACAGGCTCAAAAAATTCTACGCGGATATCGTATGCTTTTCCTTTTTCAAAAGTAAAATCGGCCAAAGCAGTGGTGTAAGTTTGCTTTACCCAACGATCGATGAGCAAACGGTTATCCACATAAAGCCGAAAACCATCATTCCCATCCAGCCCGATCTTAAACTGACCCGACCTGGGAGCACTTACCTTGCCTGTCCATCGCGCTGAATAATATTGCTGCGAAATCATTTTATCTGGTGATGATAACGTCCACAGAAAATCGATCGCGTCAACGTTTTTTGTCACCATGGGTTTTCCCCTCAACTCGATGTTCGTAAAATATTCTGCATGAAGTCCTTCCTTTCCGTTGTTAGATAAATATCGGGATCCGATGACAGTCCATGGACGATCCATTCTGCTGCAGCCCTGGGCATACAGGATCTTTCGATCATTCCGCGATTTCAATCCCTCAAGGATACTCACTTTATTATTTCCCGGACCGCTGTATCCTCCGAGTCTCGCTTCAACCGCATCTTCACCGATAACCGCGATGGTTCGGGCCTTGCCGCTAATCGGTAACACGTTGTCCGGGTTTTTCAGCAACACGATCGATTCGCGAGCAGCTTTCCTTGCAACCGTCTTGGGATCGGTACGTTGTCTCAACGCGAGACCTTTTTCGTCAACATAGGGATTTTCAAACAGGCCCAGCTCAAATTTGGCTCGGAGCACACGCGACACTGCATCGTCAATACGCTTCACATCGCGCTCATCATTCAATAAACTTTCGTTGAAGAGTTTATGATGACGGTATTCGGTTTGAAAGATCACATCAAGGCCACCCGATACGGCTTGCTTCGCTGCTTCCGCAAAATTCCTTGCAGTGTTATGGAGAACAACCGATCCGCCCGTTGCATTGGCATCGGAGATGACGAAGCCGCGAAAGCCCCATTCGTCTTTCAGCTTTGAATTCAGGATCCAATTGTTGGCCGTGCAGGGAGTTCCATCGTAGGAATTATAACTCGTCATGACCGAGCGCGTGCCCCCGCGCTGGAAGCAAGCTTTGAAAGGTGGAAAATGAATTTCCTCCAGGAATCGTTCGGTAAGATGAATCGGATAGCTATCGCGCCCGCCATCACCCACATTAGCGATGAGGTGTTTCGGTGTGGTAACAATTCCCTTTTTCTCGAACGCACTTACGTAGGCCACTGCCATAGCCGAAGTCAGAAAGGGATCCTCACCGTAGGTTTCTTCCACGCGCCCCCAACGGGCATCGGTGGCGATGTTGATCACAGGCGACAGAATTTGTCGTATGCCCCTCGCTTTTGTCTCTACGGCAATTACTTCTGCGACCTCGCGCATGAGCAAGGTATCGAACGTTGCCGCGAGCGCGATGGACTGCGGAAATGATGTCGCACCTTCCCGGACGAGACCGTGAAGGCCCTCGTCAAACGCAATGACAGGGATACCAAGCCGGCTCTTCTCTACAAAATGTTTTTGGATGGCATTGATCTTCCTGGCGAGTTTTATCGCGTCTTCGGATGTATTGTAAGTCAGCAGCTGCTGAGTTTCTCCTTCGGCCTTAGAACCCGCGCTCACCTGGAAACCAAAAATGCCGTGGCGATATTGATCCGGGGACTCGAGGTGATCGAGGTCACCGGGGATCATGTACATCTGCCAGAATTTTTCTTCGGGAGTCATTCGCGACAACAAATCTTTAACGCGAACGTCTATCGGCTGCGTGGGATCTTTATAAGGAAGAGTTTGGCAAATGCAATCTGCAAATAGGAAAAGAACTGCGGGAAGGAAAAGTAACCGTTTCATAATTAATTGGTTGACAAGATAGAGAGAAAGAATGAACCGTTATCGAAAACGGAGCTAACGTGTGCGGTCACGACAATCAACCGCCCGTCATCTTCCCTTCGCTTATCAGAACATCTTTCGCAAAATTTCAAAAAAAAAGACTTTATTAGCTACCTGATTAGCTCCCGACTAATCCGTTTTATGACTAAAAAAATTGTTAGACTTAAAGACATTGCCAGGCTGGCGAACGTTTCTGTGGGCACTGTCGATCGCGTCATCCACAAGCGCGGTGAAGTTTCGGACGACTCTTATAAAAAGATCATGGCGATCGTGGAGAAGACCGGGTACACACCCAACCTTCTCGCCCGGACTTTGGGATCAAACAAAGTTTTCAAGATTGCGGCCGTGATTCCAAACCCGGATCAGGATGAATATTGGAAGCTCTCATCGGATGGACTGGCAAAAGCGCAAAAAGACTGGGTGCAGTACAATGTGCAGATCAAAACACATCCGTTCGATCTTTATCACAAGGCGTCATTCATCAAAGCAGTAAAAGCAGCGATTAAATCCAACCCCGATGGACTATTGCTCGCACCGATCTTTCACAATGAGGCGATAGAAGCGATCCAACTCTGTGAGACTAAAATTCCCTACGTACTCTTCAATAATAATCTTCCGGAGACAAGTCCGCTTACCTTCGTAGGTCAGAATCTGTATGAGAGCGGACAATTGGGAGCGGAACTGTTGTCTATCAGCCAGAAAGAACCGGGTACGTATGCAATTCTTCATATCTACGATGACATCAGCAACTCCACACACTTGTCGGAGAAAGAAAAAGGTTTCAGGGACTATTTCAAGAATCTGAAGGGTCCGCGGAACAAAGCAATCGGTATTGACCTGAATTTCACGCATAAAAAAACGCTTGCTAAAGAGCTCAACGATCTGCTGATGACACCTGATCTTCGCGGACTGCTCGTTACAACGTCAAAAGGTGCATCCATTGTGTCGGCTATGCTTGAGAAACATGGCAAGAATGGGATCCGCCTGGTTGCCTACGACTTGCTTGAAGAGAACATCAACTTCTTGAAAAAAGGCATCATCGATTTCCTTATCAACCAAAATTCAAAACAGCAGGCCTACGTAGGCATTGGCCAATTGTCTAACTTTTTACTCTTCAAAAAACCGCCATCCAATTCGTTGTTTCCCCTTGAGATCATCAGCAGGCAGAATTTGAATTCGTACATGGCGGCACATGTAGAAGAGTAGCTCGTGCCAAGGCCAATGAACGTTGTTCGGGCCTGTTTCATTTTTTTCACAATAAGACAAAATACCGATGTTTGACGGTCCTGGATTTCCCAAATCACTTGATGAAGAAGTTTTCAATGCCTGGCTGGAAAAAGGCCGTACGAGTAACATGGGATATAAATACCTGTTGATCATCTGGGATGAATACGAGTCGACCTATCAGCCGATCTATGCAGAACATCGGGATGAGATCAGTCGCTACGATCGATCTCCTCTCAGCCGCGAGCGATTGATTGCCGCGTATGACCTGTATTCCGAAGGGCTTGTCAAGTAAAGCCGCTGCCAGGCTCGATCTGATCAGGTTCTATTTGATCGGGACCATATACTTTGCGCACCTTTTACAAATTACCAATCTTAAAAATAAGGTTGAGAATGTAACCATTTCAAAAATCGTGAGTTTCCCGGGTAGAACTCGACATCAACCTAACCCTTTACGATATGTTCAGAAACTACATCACGATAGCACTGCGGTTGCTGCGGAAGAACAAGATCTTTTCGATGATCAATGTCCTCGGGCTCTCCACCGGGGTAACGTGTTGTATTCTTATTGCCCTGTATATCCACGATGAATTCAGCTATGAGAAGGGCTTTCCAGAGCATGAGAAAATATTCAGGATCAATACCACTTTCGTGAAAGGAGGCGTGGCCGAAATGGGCTCGTACACTTCTCCGGCAATTGCATTCGGCTTGATGCAAGCACTGCCTGGTATCGAAATGGCAACACGAGTGGCAAAACCGCTGGGTGTAGAACAGAATATCGTTCGCTATGGAGACAAGACATTCTTCGAAACCGAAGCTGTGTTTGTCGACTCGACTTTCTTTGACGTTTTTCGTTTCGCCATGCTGGAAGGTAGTCCGGCTACCGCGCTCGATGCCCCGGCCACTGTCGTAATTTCCAAAAAATTCAAAGAGCGGATCTTTGGTCAACGACAGGCTCTTGATGAATTGCTGGTCATCAACAGTGGTCAGTCTGCCGACACTTTCAGAATCACAGGTGTACTTGCAGCGCCCCGCTACCCGTCCTATGTCGATGCCAATATTTACATGAGCATGAACAGCAACGGCCTGGGGCAATGGCTGATGTCGGAAACCACATGGGCCAACAACAATCTCGTGGAAGGTTATCTCAGGCTTCAGGATCCTGAACAATACAAAGCTGTTGAATCGAAGTTTGCCCAACAGCTGGAGATTCACGCTGGCGCAGAGTTACGTGCCTCCGGAAGACAAAAAATATTGTCACTGCAACCGCTTGACGATATCCGCCTGTATTCGAATTTACGCAAAGACGATTCACAAAAGAACGCAAGCGGTGGTATAACGTACGTTTACATCATCGCCTCGATCGGTATCTTCATCTTGTTACTGGCGTGCATCAATTTCATGAATCTCACTACGGCAAAATCGGCACAGCGAGCAGGTGAAGTGGGTATTCGCAAGTCGATGGGCGCGTTCCGGACAAACCTGATCAAGCAGTTTTTAGGCGAATCCATGGTAATGGTTGTCTTGTCGTTGATCGTTTCTTTTCTTCTGGTGGTCCTCGTGTTACCGGTGTTCAATACCATCGTGCAAAAACACCTTGAGCTGACTACCGCAAACTTCCCATTCATTTTTATTTCTGCGATCATCATCTGCCTGGTGACAGGCCTTTTGGCAGGAAGCTATCCTGCTTTCTTCCTTTCCTCGTTAAAGCCGACACAAGTATTGAAAGGAAAAACACTCTCGGGCGATGGCTCACAATGGCTGAGAAAAGGTCTCGTGGTTTTCCAATTCGTGATCACCACAACCCTGATCTCTTCCATTGTTATCATTCAGCAGCAACTGGACTATATCCAATCAAAATCACTTGGCTTCGAAAGTCAGGCGGTGATCATGGTGCCAATGCGCACCCAACAAGCCTCGTTGCAATACATTTCCATGAAGGACGAATTCGAACAGATCCCGGGAGTAAAAGTTGTATCGGCTAGTTCGAGCCTTCCGTCCACGCCATTGTTTTCGGATTGGGGAGTGTACAAGCAAGGAGCAACTAATGATCAATCTTTGCAGCATGAAGTTGTTCGGGTGGATGAAAATTATTTTAAAGCACTTTCCATTCCGCTTCTCGCGGGTCGGGACTTTATTCCTGGCCAGGATAACCAGCCTGGAGATCCAAATCCTCCGAAGATCATTGTCAATGAGGCAAGCCTGAAAGCATTAAATATTCCGCGTGAAAATGCCGTGGGCAGCTCATTGTTTTTCGAACCGGGCGGTGAACGTTACGAGTTCCGAATCATTGGCGTGGTGAAAGACTTCCACCAGTTTTCGCTACACAGGCCTATAGGTCCGATGATATTCTTTCTGCCCGGCAGCAGGACCCAATTCCCTTACATGACTATTTCGATTGAGGCGAAAAGCTACGCATCTGTATTTGAAAAAATGAAAAACAAGTGGGATCAGCGGGTTTCTGAGCTTCCATTCGAAACGATCTTCCTGAACGAAAACATCAAAAAAATGTATACTGCTGAGGCGCGTACTTCGATGATGCTAACCATTTCAACGGTGATCGCGCTTGTTATTTCTTGCCTCGGCCTATATGGTTTGTCAGTTTATGTCGCTGAACGCAAAACGAAAGAGATCGGCATCCGCAAGGTGATGGGCGCTTCCGTGAGCAGCATTGTCGGGCTGCTCTCAAAGGAGTATGTGAAGCTTGTGATCGTGGCCTTCGCGATTTCGATCCCACTGGGTTATTACGGCATGATGAAATGGCTTGAAGGCTTTGCTTACAGAATAAGCCCCAGAGTGACGGTGTTGCTGATATCTGGACTAAGCGCTTTCCTGATCGCCTGGTTTACCATCAGCGTTGAGTCTTTCAAGGCGGCCCGGAAAAATCCCGTAGACACATTCCGGATGTGACCCGGCAATCTATCTGTGTTTTTGTGTTCGCAAAAACGTGGTCATGGCCCGACAAACTAAAACTGTTCGATGACAATTTTCGATTGATTCGCGCCCAGGGTCAACAGCGTTTTTTGCAACGATTCAACCATGGGATCAGGTCCGCAGAGATAAAAGTATTTTGAAAAATCTTTTACATTCTTGCTGAGAAAATCCGCATCGATTCGTCCGTTGTGATATTGGTCAGTGCGTTCGTTCGTGATGATGTTGATGAATCTGTTTCCCAGCATGCGGTCAAATTCATCGCGAAGAATGATGTCGCTCGTGGTTTGATTGGAGAATAGCAAAGTGTTCGATCCGATCTTGTTGTCATGCTCGAGTTGCCTTATGATGGAGATGAAGGGCGTTACACCCGCGCCACCAGCGATGAATACGCCTTCATCAACATAATGGATCGTTCCAAATATATCGTGAATGATCAGTTCGTCACCGGCAACAAGCATTCCCAGCTGCTCCGTAACACCATGATGATCGGGATAGATCTTGATGGTAAACTCCAGGAAGTCCCATTGGGCAAGGCTTGTAAACGTAAATGGTCTTTTCTCGTTATCCCACTTTGGTTTGTTGACGCTTACTTCGGCCGCCTGACCCGAAACGAATTTTATTCCATCAGGCCTGTCGAGTGTAAAACGTTTGACGTTGTGCGTCACAGGTTCGACTTTACGGATCTTTATCGTTTTCCTCTCCATACTTAGTGATTGCGTTAGAAATCTTCTCATTTGATTCACTTTGCGCTCCGGGGTTACAGCAAAGTTTTTTTATCCGTTTTTTTGAGAATTGTTAGCTGCTTAATCTGACAGATTTTTGGATTTGCAGGGCGCGCTGCCAACTCTTAAGTTCTGCGTTGGACAAGATATTACAATACAGTGCCCGCGGGATCACGAAGGAAGTGGCGAGTCGGTGCAGACCGACAATATTCGACCTGGCGCTAGAGATCGGCCGGTCACGCAACTATTTCAAAAATCTGGCTAGCGTCCAGAAGCAATCATCGTTTTGTCCTATATAATCATCGTTTTGTCTGCATACTTCGCGCTGTGGCATCGTTATGTTTATGTCAGGTTTCAAAACCATAACAAGCGAAAGCTATGAAAAACAGAAATGCGTTTGAAGGGATTTTGACGATGCGTTGTCCCAGATGTCGCGAAGGAAAAATGTTTCCAGAGCGCACCTTATATTCAACTCAATTTATGAAAATGAACGACCGCTGTGCCTGCTGCGGACAATCATTTATGCCAGAGCCTGGTTATTATTTCGGGGCCATGTTTGTGAGTTACGGCATCAATGCAGCTTTTTTCATCGCAGTATGGCTCGGCATGTATCTGCTGATGCAGGAAATTACGATGACCGCCATGATAGTTGCGTTGCTGGTGGTCATTTTCGGATTGCTTCCGGTCACGTTCCGTCTCTCGCGCGTTTTGTGGATCTACATGTTCGTCAGGCATCAGGCAGGAATTGCATGCAAGCCAGAACCGGTGT
>CBHROW010000252.1:0-8185 GCA_966080355.1 uncultured Chryseosolibacter sp. | reverse complement strand
ATCTTAAAATGATTTTACTTTTCATACCCCAACACCCTCAACATACTCTCGCTTGTCTGTTCGGGAGCGAAAAGTTTTGTGGAGATCTCACCGTCTTCGTTGCGGTCGATAAGCACGTGCTTGGGAGCAGGAATGAGGCAGTGTTGAATTCCGCCATAACCTCCAAGAGATTCCTGGTAAGCTCCAGTGTGAAAGAAACCGATGTATAATGGCTCTTCGTCATTGATCATGGGCAGGAATACTTCACCAGTATGTGCTTCGGAGTTGTAGTAATCCATGCTGTCGCACGTAAGTCCGCCCATGTTCACTTTGTGATACGGGTCGTCCCACTTGTTGATAGCCAGCAGAATATATTTTTGATTGAGTCCCCACGCGTCAGGCAAGTGTGTGATGAACGAGCCATCGATCATATACCAGAGCTCTTTGTCGTTCTGCAGCTTTTGATCGATCACTTTATAAAGTACAGCACCGCTTTCGCCTACGGTATAACTTCCGAATTCCGTGAAGATGTTTGGAACTGCAACGTTGTTCTTATCGCAGATCCACTTGATATTTTCCACGATCTGTTCGATCATGTATTTGTAGTCATACTGGAACGTGAGTGAAGTCTTGATCGGGAAGCCACCACCGATGTCGATGGAATCCAGGGTCGGGCAGATCTTCTTGAGCTCGCAATATTTAAAAATGAATCGGCTGAGTTCGCTCCAGTAGTATGCGGTATCCTTAATGCCCGTGTTGATGAAGAAGTGTAACATCTTCAACGAAGCCTTCGGGCTGTTCTCGATCTTATCGCGGTAAAAATTTGTAATGTCGCTGTAGCGGATACCAAGACGCGAAGTATAGAATTCGAATTTCGGTTCTTCGTCAGCGGCCACGCGAATACCTACCTGATACGATCCATTGACACCGTGCTCATAGGCATCGATCTCGCCCATCTTGTCAAGGATCGGAATACAGTTTGTAAACCCATCGTTCAGCAGTTCGGTAATGTGCTGCGTGTAGAGCGGCATTTTAAAACCGTTGCAAATAATATACGTGTCTTTCGAAATTCTGCCCCGGTTATAAAGCGAGCGTACGATGGGGATATCAAATGACGATGACGTTTCGATATGGACGTCAGTATTTTTCAAAGCCTGCTCGAGGACGAATGAGAAGTGTGAGGATTTTGTACAGTAGCAGTAGGTATATTTGCCATTGTACTTGAATCGCTCGATTGCGTTGTTGAAAGTTGCCTGAACGAAGCGAATATTTTCGCTGATGCGTGGCAGGTAAGTGAGTTTGAGGGGTGTGCCGTATTCTTTGATGATGTCGTTTAACGGAACATCATTGAATAGCAGTTCGTGGTCTCTAACTTTAAACTCTTTTTGGGGAAATTCGAAGGTCTGTTCTATCAGCTCCCGGTAGCTCTTCATGTAACGCGTTAATCGTTAAAATTTACCAAAATAACAGATCATAAAAGCCTCATTTTCAATCTATTAGTCCGAACGATTAACGTTTATCGGATATTGAATAAACGATCCTGAGAGGAGTGCAATATTGGGATAATTTTGCCATCTTTGCAATACACTTGCAGAACGTATGGTTGATCGTTTTCATTCCCTGATTTTCCCGGTTGAATCACCGGTGTCGATCGGTCTGCCCGACTTCTAACGGGCATTTTTTTTCGATTAGCCAATATTTCAACAACTATTTTTTACCCGGCTAAAAACCTATACCGTGATGGCCTCTTTGGCAGGGGTATTTTGAATAACAGATTTTATGAAAGAGTTAAAAATTATCGAAGTGAAGTCAGAGATCGGGGCGGGAACCCGCGGAGCAAGCCTCGGTGTCGAAGCGATGAAGATCGCCAGTCTGGATCTGAATTCCGATTTTTTCAAACAATACGATTCTATAGAAGTAGAGAACGTCAACGAATTGTTATTCGATGGCGCCAAGCACTCATATGCTAAGTTTATCGATGGCGTGTTGATCATGGAGGAACGTGTTTGTCTTGAAGTATATGAGCAGCTGTTCGATGACTTTTTTCCGATCATTATGGCGGGCGATCACAGCACAGCGTACGGAACGATTGCGGGAATCAAGAAAGCTCATCCGAAGGCGCGTCTTGGCGTGATCTGGATGGATGCGCATGCGGATATCCATACTCCATTCACAACGCCATCGGGTAACATGCACGGTATGGCACTGGCCATGGCTTGCGGTATCGACAATTTTGAATGCAAAGTGAACGATCCGCGCGGTGAAACGCTCGACTATTGGGAGCAGATCAAAAACGTTGGGATGCAAGGGCCGAAGATCTATCCAGAAGATATCGTATACATTGCTGTCCGCGATCTTGAAAAACCCGAAAACTATCTGCTCAACAAATACAACATCAACTTCATAGAAGTCGAGGACGTGAAAAAACTAGGCACTGAAAAGATCGCTCAGCGCGCTTTGCAGATGCTCGACCATTGTGATTTGATCTATGTGTCGTTCGATGTCGACAGCATGGACTCACGCATTTCAACAGGTACAGGCACTCCGGTCCCTAATGGATTGACTGTGGCGGAAGCGAAGGAACTTAACGTTGAGCTTGCCAAGAGCCCAAAAGTTTGCGCATGGGAGATCGTTGAAGTGAACCCCACGCTGGATACGGAAAACCGAATGGCAGAAAGCGCGTTCGAAATTGTAGAAGCTACTGCGAAGGCCGTTGTGGCAAGACCTGTGCTTGCTGAATAGTTTCTTAGTCGTCAGACCATTTCAAATGATCTGACGACTACTCTTCAACTATCCTGATATAAGACTTGATCGTGCTCATCATATTATTCCTGATCACCGGATCGGTGAAAATTCGCGGAATATGACTCGGCATTGAAAAGATGCGATACGATATTTTCAAACCCTTTTTATCTTTCTCGAAGAGCCAGCTGCCGGCAAGTTTCATCCGGTATGCATCATCATCAATAGGTGCGAGCGCAAGATTCTCCGTGCTCTCAAAGGTCACAAAGATTCGATTTGGTGTGCGTTCTTTAATTCGGTAGATCAACACATGGTCCTGATCAGACACGGGCCACGGAATGTCGTGGTAGGAATATTCGATCCACGTAGTATCGGTTTGTGGATACACTTTGAATTTTGAAACGTGGCTTTGCCATTCTTTTATCTTTTGCTCGTTTTTTAACAGCGCAACAGCTTTGGCGAAGGAAGTTTTCGCGTAAAATACGCCCATCACCTCGCGCGCCTCAATCGGAGGGTTTGACTTGGGGAATGAACTCCAGCGCTCATAAATGCGGATGTTGTCTTTTTCTCGTACAAGCGAAAACTCCTTTTCAATGTCAGTTGCCTGACCAAGCGCACTAAACCAGCAAGCAACGAAACTCAAATAGATCAATATCTTCACAAAACTCAACGATAGTCCGGGTTGAAAATAAGTAAAACAATCTGAGCGGCCACCATACAAAAGACAACTCAAAATTGCATGCCACCTATTGTTTTGCCTGAAATCATGTATTTCCTGATGTTTGCCTTATTCATTATTTTCGCGTTTTAATTTGAAACCAATGAGCCAGAACAAGTCGATTTCCTCATTTATTGAAAAACACTTCCTTCACTTCAACGCAGCTGCCCTTGTGGACGCGGCCAAGGGTTATAAAAAACACATTGCCGAAGGAAAAAAGATGATGGTTACGCTTGCTGGCGCCATGAGCACGGGTGAATTGGGAATCAGCTTTGCCGAAATGATCCGCCAGAACAAGGTGCATATTATTTCCTGTACAGGCGCTAACCTGGAAGAGGACATCATGAACCTGGTTGCGCACTCGCATTACAAACGCATACCAAATTACCGCGATCTGACACCCGAGCAGGAATGGGATCTTTTGGGAAATCATTTGAACCGTGTTACGGACACATGTATTCCCGAAGAAGAGGCATTTCGCAGACTTCAGGCACACTTGTTCAAAGTTTGGAAAGATGCTGAAGACAAAGGCGAACGACTTTTCCCCCATGAGTTCATGTTCCGTCTGTTGAATAGCGGAGTGCTCAAACAATACTACGAGATCGACCCGAAGAACAGCTGGATGATCGCAGCCGCTGAAAAGAGCATGCCGATGGTTGTTCCGGGTTGGGAAGACTCAACAATGGGTAACATCTTCGCGTCATATGTAGTGACTGGTGAGTTAAAGGCAAGTACGATGAAGTCGGGAATCGAGTACATGGTTTGGCTTGCGGATTGGTACACAAAAAATTCAGGAACAGAAGGCATTGGCTTCTTCCAGATCGGTGGAGGTATAGCGGGCGATTTTCCGATTTGTGTGGTGCCGATGTTGCATCAGGATCTCGAGCGCGACAACGTGCCGTTCTGGAGCTACTTCTGCCAGATCAGCGACTCAACTACAAGCTATGGTTCTTACTCTGGCGCGGTTCCCAACGAGAAGATCACCTGGGGAAAGCTCAGTATTGAAACTCCGAAGTTCATTGTCGAGTCTGATGCGACCATCGTTGCACCGTTGATGTTTGCGTATATACTCGAGTGGTAGAAATCCAGATCTGCCAATGTGCCAATTGGAGCGCGCGTCATTGGCTAATCGGCATATCGGCTAATTGCCTAATTGGAAATGAATTTAGAAATATCTCTCCGCGAGGAAATAAAGAAGGCGATCTCGACCTTATTTAACCACAATGTTGATGCGATTCAGCTTCAACCGACAAACCAGGAGTTCGAAGGGTCGCATACAGTTGTGTGTTTTCCCCTGACGAAAATTTCCAGAAAGAAACCAGAAGAAACTGCTGCCGCAATCGGTGAGTATCTCGTTGCTCACTCGGGAATGGTAAGCCGTTTCAACGTGGTAAAAGGTTTTCTGAATCTTGTGCTCTCTGACACAGTTTGGATCACTACGCTCCAAAACATTTTCGAGAATAAAAATTTCGGCTCTCTTCCATCGAATGGCGAAGAGATCATGGTGGAATATTCTTCACCGAATACGAACAAACCACTACACCTGGGCCACCTGCGAAATAACTTTTTGGGATGGAGTGTTTCGGAGATTTTTAAGGCTAATGTTTACACCGTTCACAAGGTACAGATCATTAACGACCGTGGTATCCACATCTGCAAGTCGATGGCCGCATGGACTTTGTATGGCGATGAAGAAACGCCACAATCGAGCGGAATAAAAGGAGATCATCTCGTTGGAAAATATTATGTAGAGTTCGACAAGGCATACAAAGCGCAGATGAAAGCGCTTGTCGAGAAGGGGGCAACCGAAGCGGAGGCTGAAAAGGAAGCCCCGATCATGAAGCTTGCTTCCGAAATGTTGCGAAAGTGGGAGCAACGGGATCCGGAAATCCTTTCACTTTGGCAGACCATGAACAGCTGGGTTTATGAAGGCTTCAACGCAACTTATAAAAAGATGGGCGTTGACTTCGATAAACTCTACTATGAATCCGATACGTATCTCCTCGGCAAAGAAGAGGTGTTGAAAGGTTTGGAGACGGGCGTATTCTTCAAAAAAGAAGATGGCTCGGTTTGGGTTGATCTCACCGCAGATGGTCTCGATCAAAAAGTTCTGCTGCGTTCTGACGGAACCTCGGTGTATATGACACAAGACATCGGTACGGCCATTTTGCGTTTCCGCGATTTCCCTCACATCACCGGACAGATCTACACGGTAGGCAATGAGCAAGAGTATCACTTCAAGGTACTATTCCTCATTCTCGGCAAACTTGGATTTGACTGGGCGAAGCGTTGCTATCATTTATCGTACGGAATGGTAGATCTTCCTACCGGGAAAATGAAATCACGCGAAGGAACTGTGGTGGATGCTGACGATCTGATAGATGAAATGGTGCAGGAGGCGGAACGACAAACCCGTGAGCTGGGTAAAGTCGAAGAATTGACTTCGGAACAAGCGAAAGCTCTTTTTCAAATGATTGGTCTCGGAGCGTTGAAATTCTTCCTGTTGAAAGTCGATCCGAAAAAAAGAATGCTGTTCGATCCGAATGAGTCCATTCAATTACAAGGATTCACCGGACCATTCATTCAATATACACATGCCAGGATTCGCGCTATACTGCGGAAAGCGGCTTCGATTGGAATTTCTGTAGCACCAGCAGATTTTTCGACTATAAGATCATTGGAAAAGGGTGAGATCGAAGTGGTTCAGGTACTTAACCAATTCGAAGGTAAGCTGAAGGAAGCAGCGCGCGAATACTCACCGGCTGTGATCGCGAATTTTGCCTATGAGCTGGCGAAAGGATACAATCAGTTCTATCAAAACATTCCTATCTTTAATGAGGCCGATCCAGGCAAACTGAAATTGCGTGTTGCGCTGTCACAGGCTGTTGCCGACTGTATAAAAAAAGCAATGCATTTGCTCGGTATCGAAGTCCCCGAGAGGATGTAACTCTTTTGTGAACAATTCGATCGGCTTTTTAGTTTTACTTTTGAGTCTAATCTATCTATAGCCATGAAAACCTTAACTTTTATTCTGCTCATGACCTTGTTTGGTACCGCAGCGAATTCGGTTTATGATTTCAAAATGAATTCGATCGATGGAAAGGAAATCGATTTTTCTCAGTACAAGGGAAAAACATTATTGCTTGTAAACGTTGCCTCGAAATGTGGCTATACACCTCAGTATGCAGACCTCGAGAAACTTCATGAAGATTTTGGGAATAAAGTGATCGTTCTCGGTTTTCCGGCTAACAACTTCGGAAGCCAGGAACCCGGAACGAACTCCGAGATCTCTCAATTCTGTCAGCAGAACTATGGTGTGAAATTCCAGATGTTTGAAAAGATCTCCGTGAAAGGAGACGATCAGCATCCGCTTTATCAGTTCCTGAAAGCCAAGACGGGTCAGGAGCCAACCTGGAACTTCTGCAAATACCTCGTGAAGCCCGATGGCAGCGTGACGTTTTTCAATTCTAAAGTGAAGCCGCTCGACAGCCAGATCATCGATGCGTTATAGTGCTTCGATCATTGGCATGGTGATGGGGATTTTCAGCACGATCAATCTTTTCGGCCAAACGAAGCTTCCGGAGTCGATCTATGAATTTAGAGTCAACGGGCTTGACGGAAAGCCTGTTGACTTTTCAAGTTTTAAGGGGAAGACTTTACTTATCGTGAATACCGCGTCACGTTGTGGGTACACTTACCAGTATGCTGACCTGCAAAAACTTCACGAGCAATTTGGAGACAAGGTGACGGTGCTCGGATTTCCCGCAAATAATTTTCTGTGGCAGGAACCCGGATCGAATAACAAGATCGCATCGTTCTGTCAGGAGAACTATGGCGTAACATTTCAAATGTTCGAAAAGATCTCGGTGAAAGGCCGCCATACACATCCACTGTACCGATGGCTTGCCCGCCAATCCGGTGAAAAGCCGACATGGAATTTTTGCAAGTACCTCGTTGATAAAAATGGAAAGGTCATCTCTTTCTATCATTCAAAGGTGAAACCCTAGGATAAATCGATCATCTAAAAACTATCACCGTGAACAATACAAAGATCTGGATCAAGGCATTTCGTCTTCGAACACTTCCACTGGCTGTGTCATGTATAGCCATGGGAGGATTTCTCGCATCAGCGGCCAAAGCATTCCGCTGGGATATTTTTCTGCTCTCGGTGTTGACAACCATTTTCCTCCAAATTCTTTCGAACCTGGCGAACGATTATGGTGATTCGATCCATGGAGCTGACAGTGCCGATCGCAAGGGGCCCTCACGCGCTGTGCAATCAGGTGCAGTAACGAAATCGCAAATGAGAACTGCCGTTGTGATCTTTGTTTTGTTGTCGCTGATCAGTGGCATCACATTGCTCATCGTCTCTTTTGGACTCGACTGGAGTGCGATCGCCTTTTTCTTCGGTCTTGGAATTCTCAGCATTCTCGCGGCAATCGCTTACACAGTAGGAAAAAAACCATACGGCTATGCGGGATTGGGTGATCTCTCCGTGCTGATCTTTTTCGGGATGGTTGGCGTGATGGGATCTTTTTACCTTTTTACGAAGCACGTTACGGTACTTGAACTGTTGCCCGCATTGAGTTGTGGATTGTTTTCAATCGCAGTGCTGAACATCAACAACATTCGTGACATCGAGTCTGATCTCAAGGCCGGGAAATTTTCGATCCCCGTGCGCATCGGAAGAAAAAATGCGATTGCCTATCATTGGTTTCTGCTGTCAACCGGAATTGCAGCTGCATG
>CBHROW010000251.1:0-8185 GCA_966080355.1 uncultured Chryseosolibacter sp. | reverse complement strand
GGTTTAAATTCGTGTGCATAATATCCCTCGAAGGACTTTAAAGAGATTTGCGCTGTTGGCGTTTGGGCAGTTAGCTGCATCTGCATACAAAAAAGAAGCAGGAACGCGAGTAATGATTTGAGATTCTTCATTGAGTTTGGTTTGTGATACAGACGCCAGGGTCAGGTAAATTCCATAAGGTTGGGGAAAGTTTTTTCTTCGTTGATCTTCCAAAGGAGGAGAAATACAGAATGCGGAAATGCAGAGGACATTATTCCAGTAAATAGTTTGACTAACTTATTGAGCCAACACGGGTGTTGCCCATAAGGCCAATTCGTGAGCAAATGTAAAAGTGATTATCGTGATGATCACGCGAAGAGCGAACAAGGGTATCCTCGATAGTTATGGGGAGAAATGCCACTTCGAATAAATGCTTCGCCACAGAATCAAAGGTGTCACCTCGATCCGGACGAGGTAAATTGATTTGGAACTGAACCTCCTGGCCTAACTTTCGAAATGCGGGCCTTATGAATAAGCTAAGATTTTTCTTAATTTTATTTGTAGCCGAGGAGCCCATCCTTTTCCGCGTATGAAACGCAGGTAAGGATGGGCTTTTTTATTCTATTACTTATAAGGTGAACCAATAAGGTTTAACGAAATCGTCAATCATGATCAACGCAATCAGTCAACACTTTCATGATGTCATGGATCTAATCAAAAGAACTGTCCTATCGTGTACCAAGTCCATTAAATCCCTTATCTACACCATGGAAAATTCAAACGAAACAAAAGTCAGCCCATTGGTGCCATTTACCATTGCAATCGCAGCTGGAATCGTAGCGATCTATTTCTTCAATCGAGAGCATGAAAAGACAATACCAGTTGCTCTTGTAATTGCAGGTGGATCATTTGCTGTCGGAGGTTTGCTGGGATTTCTTTTTGGCATCCCCAGAACGCTGCAAAACCAAGGAAATGGCAATAACGGAACTCCTGATGCAGACGGTAAACCGCAGTACCTCGTTAACACAAAACTAGAACAGATTTCTGATTGGTTGACCAAGATAATCGTGGGAGTTGGTTTAGTACAAATCGCTTCTTTCCCTGCATATTTCGATTCGCTTGGTGATGCGATCATGCCAGCACTCGGAAATGGAAGCAATTCAAAAGTGTTCGGGCTAGCATTGGTTGTTTACTTTGTTGTGCTGGGATTTATGTACGGATATATAGCAACGAGAACTGAACTTGTAAAGGCCTTTCGTGATGCGGACAGTTTGAAAATACGGGAGAAAGTAGAAAATCTTGAGATCGACAGCCAGGCTATCAGTCTGGTGAACAAGCATCTCCTCAGCTCGGCAATCGGATCAGACCAGGTTAATATCAGCGAAATGACCGAGCTAATCATGAAATGCACACCGACAGCCAAGGTATCCATCTTTTATATTGCACAGAAAGTGCGCGGTGAAAACTGGCGTACTAACAAACTTGTCATGGAACGAACTATTCCGGTATTTCAAGCCCTGGTGCGCAGCGATCCGGAAAAGAAATATCATCAAAACTTTAGTCAGCTCGGATATGCGCTAAAAGATAAAGAGGTTCCAGATTATCAGTCTGCATTGACTAACCTTTCGCGTGCTATTGAAATACGTGGGCGCTGGGAGGAGAATGGGTGGAGAATATACGAGATGAACAGGGCTTATTGCAGAATACAGATTGACCCCAACTTTCAAAACAAACAACCTTCGGAGGACTCGGTCAAACGACTGATCGAGCAGGATCTTCGCGTTGCAGAGAGTGACCGGTTCCTAAAAAATATCGTTTTATCGGACGAAGTTTTTGTTCAATGGAGGCTTTACCAGAACCTCCCTTCAAAAACTGAAATTCAACCAAAAGAGCATTAACAAAATGCCTTGCGAGACTGCAATAAGCTTTTTGATCAACGGTCAGGATATTTCTTTTTCAAATACTTGACTGATTTAATGATCATTTTCTCAAGAACATCTGTATTGATATCGTCCAGCTTTTTGATATAGATGCAGCCCTTGCTTGCTTTGTGTTTTCCCAGATCTTTCAGCAGGTCGTTGCGCTCCTGGTCTGGCAGCATCACGTAAACGGTGATGTTTTGTTTTCGCACAGCAAATGCCGCGAGGGAAGCATCTCCTTCATGACCACTGTCGTACACGTAATGGTATTTCCCGAAACCTATGATATTTCCTCCCCAAAGCACAGGTTTGGCTCCGGTGGCTTTGGTCATGATCCTGATCAACTGATAACAATCATCCCGGACTTTCTCATCAGGAAGTTCTTCTATCATTTGATCGACTGATCTTTCGGTAGGTTTGAATTTAGCTTCAGCCATAGTGAACGAAATAAGCCTGTCTGAAGATTGAAGATAGATCAAATTTTGGTCATTGGGTCTTTTGTCCCAGGGATGACGCATCCGCAATTTAAGGGCATCGGCCTGGCAGCAAGGTGGTGCCCTATCCTTGATCACCTTGTTATTCCGGATTATCGAATTTCTGATTGGCGGGAAAGGACTTCCTCTCAACTTCGCGTTGATGCTGGCTAAATGGGAAGGCAGATTGAAATGGTCTCAAAGTGTCTTGACCACCCAACGCACGTATCGGTTATTTTTATTTCCGTACATGAGCAGTTTCTTATTCTGGAACATGATGCAATCTTTCGGACGGATCGTAATTTCAGCGTCTTTGGTTGTGCACATCACTTCGCGCGATTGTTTGCCGTCTGAGCCGAGCTTCACCAACACGTTCTCTTCGTAACTTCCTTTGCCCAGGTTCGCGAATGCAAAGTATCGGTTCGCATTATGTTCCGCGTAAAAATATGAGGCTTTAAAGATCTCCATATCCGCAGCCTGCTGACTCTTCTCGATCTTGTGGATGGCCGTGATGGTCCCCGTTGCAGAAACATCGACTACAGCGAGGTCGTCAAGGTGATTGACGGTGTAGAACACATTCCCGTTTCGTTTTGTCTGCGTGACGTTGCGTTCACCGATCAAAGTATAACTACCGTTCTTATTGAACTGGATATCGCTGAGAATAAAACGAAAGCTCAGGTATTGGTCTTTGCCTGCTGTGAGGCCATTGTTTTTATTGGAGATGTCACTCGGCATTTGAAAGTCTGCACCAAAATCCTTTTTGCCCCCTTCAGTCACCAGACCGGTCTTCGTGTTGATCTTTATGCTGATCGCACCCGATGGTATGTTCTCCCCTGTGTTAGCAGCATAAAAACCGATGAGCAAAAGATTACCATCGCTCGTAACGGCAAGATCCAATGCATTGACAAAAGCCTTATCATTGGGTATGCGGATTACCTTCGTTCCGCCACTGGCTTCGAATTTCACCACGCGGTGCTCATAGTTGGCTTTGTATTCCATAGATCGTGTAGTCGACACGATATTAGACTTTTTCATTTTGGTGCTTTTGGAAAGATCCTTGTCATTTGCAAAGAACCTCGTGAGCAAATAGACCTCTCCCTTGTTGCTGATGCGGAACTGGTCGAACAGGTACACGCCATCCGACATGTCAAGATTACCATCCCATGAAAAGAGTTCTTTGAAGCCTCCATCAAGCACAACGTAGCCGAAGGTGAGGATCGAATTCTCATCGTTCACCAGGCTGTATGAGATCATCATTTTGGATTTGTCGCGCGATAATTCGGATTTGAAGCTGGCCCGCTCGTAGTCGCGTTTTAATTTTGCAAAGGAAAGCGTCACTACTTTTTTCGCCACCGAAAGCTCCAGGCTTTTTTTGTCGAGTTCCTGGGAATAAAAAGTAACCGTTTTCGCCTTCTTTTCTTCAACCGAACTGAACACCAGCAGCTTGCCACCGAGCTGTTGCGTAAACTCGTAGTTCGAATCCTTTCCCTCCACGATAAATTGCGCTTCCTTCTTCAATGTCATTTCACCATGCTCGTTGACCATGGCAAAATAGAAATCTTTGTCGCCCACCACCGGGCCCGCGATCACTTCGCTGTACGGGACCATCAGGTAATACGCGGCTTTTTCGTCCTGGCCGATCGGCTCGATGTCGGCCCAACTGTCCTTCATGGTTTGCCTGATCATGGTGCCAACCTCGACACCTTGCTGTGCAAAAGTGGTCTGAAAGGTCAAGGATGAAAGGAGGATTGCGTTGAGGGACAGGATTCGGGTAAGCATCTTTAATGGTTTCGGTTTAGGCAAACATATCATAAACTAACCAGAGTAAACTGCACAAAAGCTCAGCAAAACTTACAAGCACCTGCGGATGCCAATTTTCCGCAACAGAAACAACGGTGGCACTAATGCTTTTGGACTATGTAAGCCTGCCGCGTGTGGCAATCCCGGACGCCAACACAACGTTATCGCACCCGGACCGTGGTGAAGCAGGTTGCCTTTACATCTTTGGCGTCATGTAATTTTAGATATCTTTAGATCCATGAAAACGAGTATTACGAAAACCCTTCTTTTGCTGTGCGCGCTTGCTGCTACGCAATACACTTTTGCGCAAGACAAAAAGCAAATGGTAAGATTGGCGAAAATCGTTGTCGACTCCGCGCAACTCGATACTTATAACACTTTCTTAAAAGAGGAAATTGAAACTTCGATGCGGGTTGAAAAGGGCGTACTGCTGTTGTATGCCGTTTCGGAGCAAAAAAAGCCGACTCACATTACGATTCTCGAGATATTTGAGAATGTTGACGCATTCCAGTCACACATCAAAACACCGCACTTCCTGAAATACAAAACCGCAACCAAGGAGATGATCAAATCCCTGGAGGTACTGGAGGCGGATCCGCTCGTACCTGGCATGAAAGTCAAGTAAGTCTTTTTTAGTCGATCGGTAGGATGTGTGATGGCGGAAATAGCATTTCGTTGTGTAATGCTTCTCGCGAAACGCTGAATAAGCTTGTTCGCGAAGGCTCGTATATTGAGGGAATTCCTGAGCGTGAATGGAAGAACATACGATGAAGACAAAAACGATAGTGAGAGAGGTAATTGCTCGCATGCAGCGTGGGATTTACTCAAGTCAATAATTTAGACAATTAAATTTTTGAAGTCAATCGGTGAGCGCGTGTGTTGCTTTAAGCAAATAGTTAGCAGCGGGACGTAGCACGGGGCAAGTTGCCAGGCTGGCGAGAAGAGGCACTCATCCCCACCCAATCGCACATTCTTCACCGAGCCGTTCCCTCAACCACCACTAACACATGAACACGTTAACACCTGATCACACTACATCCAACAAAAAAAGGCATCCTTGCGAATGCCTTTTTTTCATTTTATAAAAGTAACTGCTAGTTGTTCAATCTGCTGTTGAACTCGTTCTCCATCAGCTGGCCATCCTGCGTACCCGTCAGCGTAACAAATTCTACCCGTCTGTTCAGTTGTTTACCTTCAGTAGTCAGGTTGTTGGCAATCGGTCTTGCTTCGCCCCATCCTTTCGCCTGAAGTCGGTTCTCACGAATACCGAACTTGATCAGTGCAGCTCGAATAGCGTAAGCACGATCTTCGGAGAGCTTCCGGTTCGATTCATCACTGCCATCGCTATCGGTGTGTCCTTCAATGCGGAATGTTACATCCGGGTGTTCCTTCATGAATGATGCAATACGGTTGATGGTGTTGAACGACTCGCTCTTGATCGTAGCTTTTCCTACATCAAAGTTGATATCACGTGTGGTGAATTTTCCTTTACTCACAACTTCTTCATAAAGCGACATGTCATCCAGTGAAGAGATCACGCAACCGCTGGCATCCGTTACGTTTACCGTATATACACCGAGGATCAGGTTTTGAATGTCTTCCGTAGTAGCACCGTTGCTCCACGCATATTTATATGGCTTCACGCCACCCTTTACCGTGATAAAGATCGCACCGCTCCTGTCGCCACAGCATTTCACATTCTTCACAGAGTCGATCCGCATCGTAAGCATTTCAGGTTGTTTTACCTCCGCGTTGATGGTGCGTGAACATCCGTTGGCATCGGAAGCCACAACCGAATAGCTGTCAGCAAGAAGTGATGACAGGTCTTCTGTTTTAGCGCCATTACTCCAGGCGAATGAGTGAGGTTCAACCCCACCTTCTACATGGATGTCGATTGCTCCGGTAGCATTTCCATAACATGGGATGTCGGTGACCTTATTCAACACAGCGACAAATTTCTTCGGCTCCTCGATGGACGCTTCGAGGAAACTCTTGCAACCATTTGCTTCGGTGATCGTCAGCTTATACGTGCCAGCAACCAGCCCCGTAAGATCTTCTTTGGTCGAACCGTTGCTCCATTTGAACGAATAGGGACCCACGCCTTCGCGAATGGTGACGTGAACAGAACCAGAACTATCTCCACTGCAACGAATGTCGGTGATGGCATCAATGGTTTTGATCAGGCGTGTCGGTTCGGTTACCTGTGCGGTGTAAACCACTTCACATCCATTGGCATCGGTTACATTAGCCCGGTATTCACCTGCGGGCACGTTCACGAGTTTCTGCGATGCCGTGCCGTTGTTCCACAGGTATCTGTACGGTGCTTTTCCGCCCGTGGCACTTATGCTTACCATGCCAGTTTCCTCGCCCGAACATTTAATGTTGGCGATCGGTTCAGCTTTGATCTCAAGTCGTGTTGGCTGATCGATAGTAGCCGCCATGGTCTTTACACAACCCTTTGCATCTTCAACCTCGATGGTATATTTCCCGGCAACCGCGTTGGTCAGGTCTTCGGATGCTGATCCATTGCTCCAGGTATATCGATATGGCAATACACCTCCGGTTACAGAAACATCGACAGAGCCTTTGTTGTCAGCAAAGCAATTGAGGTGGTAAATGGTATCGAGTCTGATCGTGAGATCTTCGGGTTGTTGAACCAGCGCTTTGATCGTGTTTGCGCATCCCTTGGCATCTTTCACCGTAAGTTCATAATTGCCAGCTGCAACTTTCTCCAGGTTGAGTGTTTTCGCCCCGTTGTTCCATGCATAGGCGTAAGGCTTGGTACCTCCGATAACATCCATGGTCACGTCTCCGGTTTTGCCACCGAAGCATGAAACGTTCACGAGCTGCTTCATCATAAGCGTGAGCGCGGTGGGCTCGGCAATTGAAGCCGTGAGCTTCTGTATACATTGCCTTGCATCGGTGATGGTCACTGCATAATCGCCTTTTGGGATGGCAGCAAGATTCTGCGTTGTATCTCCGTTATTCCAGCGGAAGCGGTATGGCATAGTTCCACCGCTTACATCGAGCTTCCGCGCGCCATTTTTCTCACCGAAGCATTGGTTATCGACTACCGATGCGATCTTGGCTACGAACAGCGTAGGCTCATCGATCACGGCATTCACGGTGCTGATACAACCATTGGCGTCTGCCACTTTCACAGAATATTGTCCAGCGCGCACTTTGGTAAGATCCTTCGTGCGGCTTCCGTTATTCCAGTAATAATTATAAGGCAACACACCACCGCTCACATCGAGCTGAATGCCACCCTGAAGTTCGCCCTTACACTTGATATGGTCGATCCCCGCGGCTTTCGCTGCGAATTGCAAGGGCTGCGTGATCGATGCCAGCACCGTGCCCTTACATCCCGACTTGTCAGTTACGGTAAGCGTGTAGTCTCCCGCAGGTACGCCTTTAAGATCTTCGGTGCTCTGCCCTGAATTCCACTGGAATGTGTATGGCGCATTACCTCCAGTCACTGTCACGTTAGCTGCTCCAGAATTATCGTTGAAGCACGACAACATTTTCATATCATCGAGTTTTGCAGACAATGGTGAAGGCTGCGCGATCTTGGTACTCACCGTCTGATGGTAGCCGTTTGCATCGATGACTTTAATGGAATAATCGCCTGCTCCTACGTTAGCAAGATTCTGCGTGCTGTCACCGTTACTCCACACGTACTTATAGGGTTTCGAACCACCGGTAACATTGATGGTGATCGATCCTGTCTTTTGTCCATTACAAATAATGTCTTTGATCGACTCGATCTTCACCGCCAATGCAGGTGGTTGCTTGATCGATGCTGACATCAATTTTTCACATCCGTTCGCATCGGTGATTATCACTGAATAATCGCCACCCGGAATTCCTTTCAGACTTTGTGTAATGGCACCGTTACTCCAGCTGTAAGCATAAGGAGCTACACCGCCATTTACCGCGAGATCGATAGAACCTGTTTTATCACCGTACTTTAGCACATTAACCACTTTCGTGATGGAAGCCGTGAGCTCTGTA
>CBHROW010000250.1:0-8199 GCA_966080355.1 uncultured Chryseosolibacter sp. | reverse complement strand
GTGTTGCGCTACCAGTCCAGGCTGTCGGGACCATTGCTCGACCGGATCGACCTTCATGTTGAAGTTGTGCCTGTGAGCTTTGATGAAATGACGGCCAATCGGAAGGTTGAAACCAGTGATGAGATCAGAAGGCGTGTGGTCACTGCGCGTGAAATTCAATCCGATCGCTTCAAAGAACAAAGGTCGATCTATTGTAACGCCATGATGCCATCGAATATGGTGAAGAAGGTTTGCGATATCAACGAGGCCGGTCGCTCGCTCTTGAAAACTGCCATGGAACGACTTGGACTTTCAGCTCGCGCGTATGATCGTATTCTCAAAGTTTCACGAACCATCGCTGACCTCTCTGGATCCGTTGAGATCAAAACCGAACATCTCGCGGAAGCCATTCAGTATCGAAGCCTTGACCGTGAAGGATGGGCGGGGTAACTTGCCTCCCGATGCGTAAGACTATCCTGATCTACGGACTTATCCTCGCGGCACTTATCTTCATTTTGAAGTTTGTAGAATACCGTTTTTTTGTGCGCGACCTTACGCTTGAGTTTTACATCGGGTTCATCGCAGTCACGTTCACCATAGTTGGTGTCTGGGGCGGGCTTAAACTCACGTCCGGTAAGCGCGTGGTAGTTCAAACTGTAAAAGAGTTTGTGTTTAATGAGGACCGACAAAAAGAACTTGGCATCAGCAAGCGCGAGCTGGAAGTTCTCGAATTGATGGCTTCTGGTCTTTCCAACCAGGAAATTGCCGATAAACTTTTCGTTTCGCTCAACACCGTGAAAACGCACACGTCAAATCTGCTTTTGAAACTGGAATCGAAACGCAGAACCCAGGCGGTCCAGAAAGCTAAAGAGTTGAGCTTGATACCCTAGTGTTCCAATGTTCTTAAGTGCTGAGGCCGAGACTGGAGGTGTTAATCATCGCTTCACGCCACACGCTTCACGCCAAGGTGACGCGAAGCCTTCCCTGAAAAAAAAGCCCCTCAAAGTCGCTCTCAAGTAATTGATACGCATTCACGAGAAAGCATGAAAAACCTTAAATTGATACGAATCATCCTTTCGGGTGAAGGAAAGAATGCCTGTTGCGAATTGATTTGCTGAAAAAACAACGCTATGAAAAGAATAATAATTGTCCACGGCCTCATTGCAGGCGTCATTGTTTCTTCCATGTTCTACATCACGTTTCCTTTTGTTCACGATGGCGGGCTGAACGGAAGCGCAGGAATGTGGCTGGGTTACACTTCAATGGTACTTGCCTTCTCGATGATCTTTGTTGGAACGAAAACCTATCGCGACCAGCATCTCAATGGCAGTATCAGCTTTGGTCAGGCGTTCAAGATCGGTATTCTCATCACTGCCATTGCTTCGCTGATGTATGCAACTTCATGGGAATTCTATTTCAACCTGTTTGCGCCAGACTTTGCCGAGAAGTATACCGCGGGACAATTGAAACAAATGGTCGATGACGGTAAAAGCGCTACAGAATTTGAAGCCGCGCGTGAGCAAATGAAGCAAATGGTAGAGATGTATAAGAATCCGATCATCCGCTTCGCAATGACGCTGATGGAAATTCTTCCGGTCGGATTGATCATCACCCTGATTTCGTCAGCGCTTTTCCGGAGAAAGCAATTTCTTCCAAAGAGCGTGAATGCCTAAGTGTTGATCAAAGGTTAAAATCAGGTGTCGAATGGATACTCATACAAATTTCAAATGTTACATTTTATCGATGGCTATCCGAAATAAATTTTTGACTGCGTTCGCCCTCGGACAGTTTTTTATAAAAACGTACAAGAATTAATTCATGAAACTTGTCCAGCGAATTGAATAAGCATTTAAGAACATGGTACGCTAATTGTAAAAGTGGCAATAGCAATTCCCATTTGTGGGTTCGGCTGCATTAACTCTTCATAGGTTTAGGTTAACGTTGGTCGAACCCTTTTTTTATCCCCCAAAAAATCACCCTTATTCATTTGAAACTTATTACGAGTTGCATTCATCTTTAAGTGTTAATCAATCGCCATCGCTATGTTTAAAAATCTCCTGAAGATCGCTGTACGAAATATTCTCAAGGATAAGACCTACAGCGCTATCAATATTCTCGGTCTAACCATCGGCATCACCTGCAGCTTGTTCCTTTTTCTTTACATTTTACATGAGCTCAGTTACGATCGCTATCATACCAATGCGGATAATATTTACCGCATCATCTCCCACGTCAAAGAACCGGACGATGCATTCACCTGGTCGTTTGTTCAGGCTCCACTGGGCGAAGAGTTGCGCGACAATTACCCAGAAGTAAAAAATGCCGTGCGCTTTTTCGGGCAGCCTCGTGCCGAGTATAAGAATGGCGACAAAAAATTCTTCGAGGAAGACTTCTTTCAAACCGACTCGACCGTGTTTGACATGTTCACCTATGAATTTTTGTATGGCGAGCCGGGCACAGCGCTCGACAATCCGAATACCATCGTCATCAGCGAGTCGATTGCAAAAAAATATTTTGGTTCTGCCCAGGATGCTTTCAATCAATCTTTGGTTAACGCAGAGGATCAGCCATTGAAAATCACAGGCGTTATCAAAGATGTGCCGACCAACAGTCATTTCAGGTTCGATGCATTGATCTCGCGGCCAACTGTGGCATTGGCTCCGTTCACCTGGGGAGGCTTCGGAGTGTTCACGTATATTCAATTACCTCCTAACTATGACTTGTCGAAAATGCAGGCGACCCTCGACAAGGTTGTTAAAGAAAAAGTGAACCCTATCTTCGATCAATTCAATATCAAAGTAAAATATGGTCTTCAGCGAATAACGGATATTCACCTTCATTCGAAAATTGCAGACGAAGCAGAAGAAGGTGGCGATATTTCGTACATCTACATCTTTGGCGCCATCGCTGTGTTCATGATTGTTATTGCCTGCATCAACTACATGAACCTTGCAACAGCACGCTCGGCAAATCGCGCAAAAGAGGTGGGCGTTCGAAAGGTGATGGGCTCTCAGCGAAAGCAGCTTATTATTCAGTTCATTACGGAGTCGGTTGTGATCACGCTTGTAGCTCTTGCGGCCAGCCTCATTCTCATTTATGCATTGCTGCCCGGCTTCAATACACTGGCAAACAAGCAGCTGCCGTTCAGTTATGTGATGCAGGCACCCGTAATTCTGAGCTTGCTTGCTGTCGTGATCTTTGCCGGTGTTGTTGGCGGAAGTTACCCGGCATTTTATCTCTCAGGCTTCAATCCTGTTAACGTTTTGAAAGGTAAGCTTTCTACCCGAGGCGGTACCGTAGTGTTTCGAAGAGTGTTGGTCGTGTTCCAATTCGGCATTTCGATCTTTATGCTCATCTGTACGCTCATTGTATTCGATCAGCTTCAATTCATGCGGAACAAGGATCTGGGATTCGATAAGGAACACGTGCTTCGACTTAACATCAGCCGCGAACTGCAATCCAAAGCATACGTACTGACTGAGAAGCTCAAGCAGTCTTCTGCGGTAGCCGCGGTTGGACTGGCAACAGCTTCACCGGGTCAGAATATTGGTAAGAATCTATTCAAGGTTGAAGATAACGATGGGCGGCTCGTAGATCGCGGGGTCGATCTGTTCTTTGCAGATTTCGATTTTGTTAAGGCTATGGGAATGACTATTGTTCAGGGGCGTGATTTCTCACGGGAGGTTTCAACAGATACAACAGAAGCCGTACTGGTGAACGAGGCGATGGTAAAACGAATGGGCTGGACGAACCCGCTTGGAAAACGTTACGTGCTGCAGCAAGGTGGCCCGAACAACACAGACATTACGAGACGCGTTGTGGGAATTGTAAAAGACTATCATCAGAACTCACTGTACTCGGTAATAGAGCCGTTGATGATCGTGCTTGATAAAAATTTCCGCTTTGCATTTGTGAGAACCGCGGAAGGCGATGTACAAAAATCGATCGCTGCGGTAGAGGCGATCTGGAAGGATGTTTATCCTGATCAGCCATTCGAATATCAATTTCTCGACAGCGATTTCAATTCGCAATATCGTGGGGATGAAAAACGGAGCCAGATCTTTACCGCATTTTCTATTCTCACAGTGGTCATTGCCTGTCTTGGCTTGCTCGGCCTTTCGGCATTCACAACAGAACAACGGACGAAAGAAATTGGCGTACGCAAAGTTATAGGCGCGAGCATTCAGAGCCTGGTCGTTCTGGTATCGCGAGAATTCTTTTTCCTGGTTGGTGTCGGCATGGTATTGGCATCGATCGCTGCCTGGATGTTCACCACCAGCTGGCTCGAGAATTTTGCTTACCGGATTGAAATGAAAGGAGAATGGCTTACGTTTATCGCCTCTGCAGCGATGGCGTTTATGATCACATTCGTTACTGTCGGGTATCATGTGATCCGCGCTGCTTCAGCCAACCCAGTGAAATCATTGAGAGACGAATAGTAATTACGCGAAGCGGATAGTGAAAGTGGTTCCTTTATCCACTTCGCTTTCCGCTTTGATCGAGCCGCCCATGGATTCAATTTGAGTCTTGATGAGGAATAGCCCGACTCCGCGCGCTTGTTCGTGTACATGGAAGGTCTTGTGCAGGCCGAAAAGTTTGTCACCGAATTTTTCGAGGTCGATTCCCTGGCCGTTATCACGCACACGGAGCTCTGTGATGCCCTCTACTTTTGCCGAGCTGAAATGAATGGCCGGTCTGCGTTCAGCTGAGCGATATTTGATCGCGTTACTTAACAGGTTTTGGAAAATGCTTTCGAGATATGCTTTGGGGTATTGAATGGCCGGTGCCTGGTTGAAGTCGTAAGTGACTGACGCGGCAGCCATGATCAGATCTCCTTCGAGGGATTGAACTACCTTGTCGAGAATTTCTTTGAACCTGATCTCGTTTTTCTCGATGTCAGTGTTGGTCTTCACTTTAAGAGTTTCCATGATATCATCCATGGTCTCGCTGAGATTCTGGGACAGATTTTTGAGCTTGTAAAAAATCAGCTTGTAATCCTGGATCCCGCTGTTCTCATCGAGCAGATTGATCAGCGCTCTAATGTTGCCGATGGGGGAGCGTAGGTTGTGCGAAATGATATGTGCAAACTCATCCAGCGCCTTGTTCTGCTCCTGGAGTTTTAGTGCCGCTATCTCGAGATTTTTTTTCGACAGCAAAAGTTCTTCCTCAGATTTTCTTCGTTCCGTGATATCGATGGCAGACGCATAGATCACTTCTTGCTTCAGGTCCGGTGCCGAGCTCCAAAGCAACCACCTGTAATCGCCATTCTTGCACAGGTACCTGTTCTCGAATGTAGCGAGGTTATGTCCGCGATTCAGGTGATGCAATGCATTGATTGTTGCTTCGATATCTTCCGGGTGAACAAAGTCGATGAAGGGTTTGCTTTGGAGTTCCTCCGCGGTCCATCCCAACACGGTTGTCCACGAAGAGCTCACGCGTTTGAAGAACCCATCGAGACCAGACACAACATTCAACACAACAGCATTGTTGAACACGCGGTTATTTTCATCTGAGATCTTTCGAAAGTTCTCCTCGGCTAGCTTTTGCGCGGTGATGTCTGTGAGAAAACCTTCGAGCATTTTGAGATGACCATTTTCATAAACGCCAATGCCAACTTCATCGATCCATCTCCATTCGCCCGACTTGTGCCGGAGGCGGTAGGTGATGTGAAACCGCTCTTTCTTTTCAACTGCATCGTTTACTTTTTGAACTACCCCCGCCTCGTCATCGCTGTGATAAAGTTTGGGGAACGTTATTTTCTTTGCGTAGAAATCTTCAACGGAGTAACCGGTTATCGCTTCGATGTGATCATTCAAATAGATAATCGAGTAGTCAGCGTCATTGTGACAGAGATACACTGCGCCAGGGATATTTTCAGCAAGCGTTCGAAATTTATTTTCGTTTGCTTTTACCAGAGATTTGGTTTCGTGAGTTTCTGTTTGATCTTCTGCAATTCCTACGTAGCCATTGACGTGTCCTTCATCGTCCATCAGAGGCGCCACCGAGAGGAGTGCAGGAAAGCGCGAGCCATCTTTACGCACCATCGTCCATCGTTCACGATATGGTTTGTTGCTATTTCTGGCTTTGATCGTGAGCACATCGAAAACCGGCTCCATGGATATACCCAGCTCGTTCGATATTTTTTCAGCGGCCCGAACAACTTCATCCAGGTCGTGGAAGATCAGAGGGTTGTTTTTTCCGATCACTTCTTCCGCACGATATCCCAAAAGAGTTTCTGCACTTTTATTGAAACTTGTGATCTGCCCGTCAGCCGAAATTGAAATGATGGCAAGCTCTGTGGTGTCAAGAATAGCTTCTTGTATTCTGAACGCTTCGGCAAGCGCATTCAGAAATTTGCTGTCACGAATATCCTCTGAGTAAGAAGGTTTTTCCATTGGGGGACGGAAGACATAAAGTTAGAGAAAAAAACACCATCCAGTCAAAGAGTTTGGTTGTGTTATTGAAAGTTTCGCTGGCGTTTAGCTTCAAACACAACGACTGCGGTAGCCGTTGAGACATTCATGGAGTCGATTTCTCCCTGCATAGGAATAATAATATTCGCAGTTGAGGCCTTTGTCCAGACTTCCGACAGCCCGGTAGCTTCCGTTCCCATAACGATAGCGGTAGGTCTTGTATAATCGATCTCGTGATAGGGTTTTGATGCTTTCAGGTATGTGCAGTAGATACTTATTTGATTTTTCGAAAGCCAATTTTGGGTTTCTTCCGATGATGCGGATGCGGTTTGCACCGTGAAGAGGCACCCGATGCTGGATCGAATGACGTTGGGATTGTAGAAATCCGTTTGTGTGTCGCAGATGATAACCGCATCAACACCTGCTGCGTCTGCCGTGCGAAGAATTGCACCTAAGTTGCCGGGTTTCTCCACGGCTTCGAGTATGAGAACAAGTGGATTTTTAGAGAGCTTGATGTCATCGAGGCGATGGAGCTTTTGTTCTGCAACCGCGAGCACGCCCCCAGAGTTTTCGCGAACCGCTATCTTGTCGAACACGTCTTTCGAAACGGGTATCACCAACTTATCATCGGTACCGAGTTGTTGCAGCTCCTGCCTCGTGATGATGTCTTCGCAAAAGAAAAGGTTGCCGATCTTGTATCCTGCTTTCAATGCCATTCCTATTTCTTTCTTTCCCTCAATGACGAACAGACATTGTTTTTTTCGCTCACGTGGTTTTTCGAGCGCGAGAAGGTTTTTTACTTTCGGGTTCTGTGTGCTGGTGATGGTGAAATGCATTCGGTGCTAAAGTTAGCGGATAAAATGGTTTGTTGTATTTTTAGAGCTAAAAGCCGAAAGCTGAAAGCCGAAAGCCCCGTGCGCAGGATCGCACGAATTTGATGCTCGAAGATATTTCATCTTACCGGTAATGATTTTCGACACTAAATGCCAATGCAATCTTGGAACTGCTAAGCCCGACATCATGGACCGAGTACGAATTGATCGACTCCGGTGATTTTGAAAAACTCGAACGTTTTGGAAAATATATTCTGATTCGTCCCGAGCCACAGGCTATCTGGAAGAAGGTACTTGACGATAGCGAATGGAAAAAAATGGCGAGCGCCAAGTTCGTGCGTGAGCAAAAAGACAAGTTCCGCTTTACCGATGATGTGAAAGGTGGCTGGTCCAAAGATCCCAAGATGCCGGAGAGCTGGCAGATCAACTATAATTATAAAGATCTGAAGTTGACACTGCGGCTGGCGCTCACCGGCTTTGGTCATGTTGGAATTTTCCCCGAACAGGGCAACAACTGGAATTTTATTTATGACACCGTGAAAAGCTGGAATGAAAGCAAGTCGCGGGTGTTGAACTTGTTTGCTTATACCGGTGCGGCCTCAGTTGTTGCACGCGCAGCCGGTGCGGAAGTTGTTCATTGCGATGCGTCACGACCGGGATTGAACTGGGCGAATCAAAACATGCAACTTAACAACCTCGATAACATCCGCTGGGTTTATGAAGATGCTTTCAAGTTTGTGAAGCGCGAAATGAAGCGCGGAAATAAGTACAACGGGATCTTGATGGACCCTCCGCCATATGGTCGCGGGCCGGAAGGAGAGAAATGGACGTTGCAAGAGCAGCTTGATGAACTCATTCACATGAGTAGTCAGCTGCTTGAATCGAGCAATTGCTTTTTCATTGTGAGCATGTATGCTGTCGGTCTCTCGCCCGTTGTTGGGTTAAACGTGGCAAAAACTTATTTCGAGGATAAA
>CBHROW010000249.1:0-8220 GCA_966080355.1 uncultured Chryseosolibacter sp. | reverse complement strand
TTATGAAACGCTGAATTCATTTTATCCGCTGAAACGATATCTCGGGAGAACGTTTTTAGGCCGGAGAACCGCGGCCTATCATTCCAGTATGGGCTGTCCCTTCACGTGCTCGTTTTGCGCTGTCGTGCCGATCTACAACGCGAGGTGGAAAGGTAAGTCTGCTTCGCTTATCTATCGCGACATCAAATATCTGAAAGACGTTCATGGTGCTGACGCCATTGAGTTTCACGACAACAATTTCTTTGTCAGTGAAAAACGAACGGTTGAATTTGCAAACCTTATCCGTAACGATAATATGACGTGGTGGGGCGAAGGCCGGATCGACACTATCGATAAATATAGTGATGATTCACTGACGCTGATGCGCAAGGCCGGTTGCCGGATGATCTTCTTCGGTGCTGAAACGAGCAATGATGAGTTGCTCAAGAAAATGGACAAAGGCGGAACGCAGACCACCGCACAAATGAAACGCTTCGCTGCACGTCTCAAAAAATTCGATATCATTCCTGAATATTCGTTTGTACTGGGTTTTCCGGCAGAGACACCGCAGAAGGTCATGGAACAGATCGATCGTGACATTACCTATATCAAACAGATCAAAGAAATCAACCCCGACACCGAGATCATCATTTATGTTTACAGTCCCGTTCCAACTGAAGGATCGGAGTTGTATGATCTGGTGACAAAGGCTGGATTTCATTTCCCTGAAAAACTCGAAGACTGGCTGAGTCCGAGTTGGCAGAATTTCGACTTGAGAAAAAATCCGCTCACACCCTGGCTCACACCTGCTATGGTTGATAAGATCATGGGGTTTGAAACAGTGCTTCATGCGCGCTATCCAACAGTCTCAGACTTCCGGCTCACACCATTCAAGAGATCGGTATTGCGAATGCTGTCTTCTGTTCGCTACAACAGTAATTTTTTCAAGCTTCCTTATGAATTGAAAGCTTTGCTGAAGCTATGGAAATACCGCCATCCAGAGGTGGAAGGATTCAAGATGGAGTGACATGAGAAAGTGGTTCAAGTTCCTGTCATCGCTCGTGCTGATCCCGGCAACACGCTGGTATCTGCGAAAGGAAAGAACATTTCGCTATCGCGATACGAACGTATTGGTTTCACCTGGCGTATTTCATCCCGGATTGTTTTCCAGTTCAACACTGCTGCTCGACCACGTGCTTTCGTTACCACTTCGAAGCAAAACGTTATTGGAGTTAGGATGTGGAACGGGATTGATCAGCACGATGTGCGCCAAAGCCGGAGCACATGTCACCGCAGTTGATATCAGTTCGAAGGCGATTGAAAACACCACGCGAAATACCAGTCAATTTAAAGTTGAAATTTTGAAATCAGACTTATTCGAAAGCCTGCGCGGACGAAAATTCGATTTTATAGTAATCAATCCTCCTTACTATGCCAAGCCCGTGCGGGAAGACCATGAGTATGCCTGGAACTGCGGAGAGAACTTTGAATATTTTCATTCCTTGTTTCAGGATCTCGCCAACCACCTCACACCAGCTGGCCGGGTATTCATGGTCTTAACAAAGGGATGTGACCTGCAATCAATATTCAACATCGGCCGGCAAAACGATTTCGCGTTCGCACTCATCAAAGAAAAAAATGTAGTGTTCGATGAGAAAGACTATCTGTTTGAGATCACAGCATCTCAGTCAATCCTAACTTAAGCGAGCACACACATTTCGTACATCGCTCATCTTTCGACATATCTAAATTCTTTCGGAAAGAAATTGCTTCATGTGAATTCAATATCGACTCGAGCCTGTTCTGGTAGATATTCCCGTAAGGCTTATGAAAGAAACACGGCATCACGCTTCCGTCTGATTCAATCACCGCGGAAACCCAGGGTGCATTACAGACGATTTGCGGGAAGTCGCCCATTCCATTCAGCGCATTGTAATATTGCATCAGCTTGCGCATCTTCAAAGGGCTCTCCGCAATGAACTTCGTGTCGTAGAACTGTTGCAGCAGTTTGAATGATTGTTCGACAATTTCATTGAATTCAATCGCTTCTTGTCGTGACAGCGCTACTTCATTGGCGTGTTCCGTATCCCACGGTTCGGGCCTGTTAAAGGCCTCGGAACTTACGTCAGCGGTGAGAAAAGAGATTTGATCAAAGCCGATGTTTTTGGCAGCATGAACAATGTTAATGAAGTCTTGAAAATTGTGTCGTTGCAAAACACATCGCGCAGTCAGCGGAAACTGCTTGTTCAGTTTTTTTATCGCGCGGACGCCTTCCGTGATCTTGGCAAATCCATTGGGAATTCTGCGGATCGCGTCATGAACTTCCGCGCTGCCATCGAGCGAAACGATCACACCATCAAGGTAAGTGACAACCGATTGTGCGTTCCTTTCCAAAAGCAGTCCAGTTGATAAAAGTGTAAGCCGGATATTGTGTGCTTTGAGCAGTGAGCAAAGATTCCACAGGTTATCATGCATTAATGCCTCACCCCCCGAAAATACAATTTCGCGAACGCCCAGTTTTAAAAAAGAATCTACATGTTGAGCGAGCAGCTCGGACGAAAGCTCTTTCTTTTCATGATTTGCTTTCCAGATATCGCACATCACACATCTGCAATTGCAGCGACTGTGTGGCATCATCACCAGTATCGGAAGATTGGAGATCCGGTGAGTGTTTAACGTAGTCACTCGCTTTATGAAATTCGCCAGCATGAAATAAAGATAGTTGTGTCAGCGAAAATTCCGCGACTGCATTCGTCAATTCTTTGATTCCGGAAAAGAACGGTCAAATAATAAACTCCACGGTAACTGCCACCAACGCTCCGAATATGGCCACGGCTAATTTTCTCGCGTTGAAATGGTGCTCCGGACTGCTTTCAAACACGATGGTCGTTGATATGTGCAAAAAATTCCCACAGACGAGCGCATAGAGGTAGGTCAAAAAAACTTGCGAGATCATTTCACCTTCCGACAGAAAATAACTCAAAGAAAGCCCCAGTGGAGCCGCGAGCGAAAACCCCACAAGGTATGGCACCGCTTTGTTTTTTGAGTGGAGCTGAAATGAAAGTACGGTCATGAGGGCAAACGCAGCGGGCGCCCGATGCAAAACAATTCCAAGAAGAATGGCGTTGACATCGTAGTCCGCTAACGATGGGGGCTGAGCGAGTATGCTTCCTTCGAGAAATGCATGAATACATAAAGCTGTCAGCAAAACCAGCGCGGAAATCGATTTGCCATGAGAAGAATTCGGAGGATGCACGTGCTCGTGCTGATCGTGGGTGTGTATGTGTCCGTGTTCGATGCCTGAGGTGAAATACTCAAGCAATTGCTGAAGGAAAAAACCTGCCAACACAAACAGACCGATCAATTCAGCTCCCGACTCAAGCTTGTAGAGCTGCGGCAAAATATGAATAACGGTGATTGCGAACAGGTATGCCCCGGCAAATACAAGTATCAATTTATAGTTGACACCTTTTGTCTTTGGAATGAGATACACCAATAAACCAGACAGTAGCGGTGTGAGAAACAGTACAAGAAATTTAATGGTCATGTTCGTTTGATGCGAGTGAGTAGATGATGTGGTTGCGTTTCAACGTCATTGTAGAAAAGCCATGAGCTGTTGGATTCAAATTCCGCAAACTGACAAATTTTAAGTTCAGAGGGCGATACGCAGTTCATGTGCGACAAATTTATTGAATTCGCGTAAATGCAACAATGTTGTAAGAAGAATGCTTTTGTCATCAGCCTTGAATGCGTAACTTCGGCCATCAATAGTGACTATGCGCGAAGACTACTTGCAAGGCGATGGTGAGGGGCTAAATGCCACCGAGAAGGAATTCGAAAAAGCCCTGCGACCACTATCTTTTGACGATTTCACCGGCCAGCAGAAGGTAGTCGACAACATCAAAGTTTTTGTACTAGCCGCAAAGCAGCGAAGTGAACCGCTTGACCATGTGTTGCTACACGGCCCTCCTGGCCTTGGTAAAACTACGCTATCGCACATCATCGCCAACGAACTTCAATCGAATATCAAAATAACTTCGGGACCTGTTCTCGATAAACCCAGCGACCTGGCCGGGTTGCTGACGAACCTGGAGACCAACGATGTGCTATTCATTGATGAGATCCACCGACTGAATCCCATCGTTGAAGAGTATCTCTATTCGGCAATGGAAGATTTCCGAATAGACATCATGCTCGATTCGGGACCAAACGCGCGATCTGTTCAAATTGGTCTCAATCCATTTACACTCATTGGAGCAACTACGCGCGCAGGTCTGCTGACGTCTCCGTTGCGAGCACGATTCGGCATCAACGCACGACTCGAGTATTACGATGCGAAACTGCTCACTACGATCGTCAATCGCTCAGCTGCGATCTTGAATACGCCCATTGAAGAAGATGCAGCTTTCGAAATAGCCCGGAGGAGTCGGGGAACCCCGCGCATTGCAAACAACTTGCTGCGAAGAACGCGCGACTTTGCGCAGATAAAAGGCAACGGAACCGTTACAAAAGCCATAGCCCAGATCGCACTCAATGCACTCGATGTTGATGAAAATGGTCTCGATGAAATGGACAATCGCATCCTTACTACCATCATCGAAAAATTCAAAGGCGGCCCTGTAGGTTTAGGAACGATTGCTACTGCGGTAGGCGAAGAAGCCGAAACGATTGAAGAGGTATACGAACCGTTTTTGATCCAGGAAGGATATTTAAAGAGAACTTCTCGCGGAAGGGAGACAACCGAGCGAGCTTATCGCCACTTGAAAGTCTCCCCTCCTTTGAAGCCCAAAGGATTATTCGATTAAAATTTTTCGAAAGCGGAGAAAAAGAAATTTCCCTCGATCTCTGCATTAGCATCGCTGTCTGAGCCGTGAATGGCGTTTGCTTCAATTGACTTTGCAAAAAGGTTGCGAATGGTGCCCTGCTCAGCTTTTTTCGGATCCGTAGCACCGATCAATTTGCGAAAATCTTCCACTGCATTCGCTTTTTCCAAAATCATTGGAACGATTGAACCGGACGACATGTAAGTACACAGGTCGTTGAAGAACGGACGTTCCTTGTGGATGGCGTAGAACTGACCAGCACGCTCTTTGGTGAGTTGTGTTTTCTTCATCGCTACGATCCGGAATCCCGCTTCCTCAATCATCTTGGTGATTGCTCCGGTATTGCCAGCGCTCACGGCATCAGGCTTGATCATTGTAAAAGTTCTGTTTCCTGCCATAAATTCTTTAATTGTTAAGTCGCGTTAATTGGCCGCAAAAATAGCAGTTTCCACCATTGCCCCTCAGCACCAACGCACTTTTTCTCCGTGAATCGAGCGTTGCTATAGCGTTGGTTTCCAGATACTCTACCCGCCATGTAGATTTTAACAAATTTTCACCATTTTTGCCCCTTATCCCGCACCGGATCTATGGAAAATATCCAGGCTTTCAAAAGGTTCTTTGACTCACCACGCAGGGTGGTAATTGTCACTCATTTTAAGCCTGATGCAGATGCCCTCGGTTCCTCGCTCGGACTGGCAGGATTTCTCAAGAAAAAAGGCCATCAGGTGCAGGTTATCACACCCAGCGATTATCCTGACTTCCTTGCCTGGATGCCAGGAAATGATGACGTACATATCTTTCACAAGGACAGACCCCAGCCCACCCAGAATTTTATTTCCGCTTGCGATGCTGTATTCTGCCTTGACTTCTCCAGCCTGAAACGAATAAATGAGATCGGTGAAATGGTCGCGCGCTCGTCCGCGAAGAAAGTGTTGATCGACCACCACCTCGAACCGGAATCTTTTGCAGACTTCGTTCAATGGGATCAAACCGCAGCGTCAACCGCGGAACTTGTCTACCGCCTCATTCATGAACTCGGTGATGACGTTTTGATTGACGAAAATATCGCCAATTGTTTGTATGCAGGACTCATGACCGACACAGGCGGTTTCCGGCATCCGAATACCACTATTGATGTATTTCGTGTAGCAGCTGCGCTAGTTGAACATGGCGCTGATCCTGCCAAGGTGTCAAAGCTTGTTTATGACACCAACACACTCGAAAGACTTAGGCTGATGGGATTTGTTTTGAGCGAACGACTGCAGGTTCTTCCTCAATTTCGAACTGCCTTCATTACTTTGTCCAGCGAAGATCTGAAACGATTCAGTTCCCAAACCGGTGACACCGAAGGCCTGGTGAACTTTGGCCTCTCTATTAAAGGCATCCGGCTTTCCGTTTTAATTTCCGACAGGAAAGAAAATATAAAATTATCTTTCCGTTCACTGGGAGAATTCTCCGTCAATGAATTCGCCCGGAAACATTTTGAAGGTGGTGGCCACAAAAATGCAGCGGGCGGCCAGACAAACCTTACACTCGAGGAAACAAAGAAGAAATTTATCGATCTTCTTCCCCAATATCGCGATCAATTATTAGCCGACTAACCGTCAACTTTACAACCTTTAACCTCTAAGTACTGTCTAACTTTTATCCTATGAATAAGCTTAATTATGCCTGGATTTTGATGCTTCTGCTCGCAACGTGTGCCAAACCTGAAAAAGAAACCGCGAGTGGATTGAAATATAAGATTGTAAAAGCGGGAAACGGTGATGCGCCCAAGAAGGGCGAGGTCATGCTTTTCGATTTTGAACTGCGCGACTCGAAAGATTCTGTGTGGAACACCAGTTACAATGAGGATAACTTTCCTGCTGCGATCGAAGCGCGCGATACATCCTTCACCAATCGCATGGACGGAATCACTCAAATGCTCTCAGCACTTAAGGTTGGCGACAGCGTGAAGACGACCATGAGCGTGAAGGAGTTTTTTAACAAATATATTCAGCGGCCTGTTCCTCCAACAGTGGACTCCACACTCACCTTAACTTATACCGTGAATGTTCGAGAGAACAAAACCATAGAAGCCTTCCTGCAATGGAGAAAAGATGCAGTTGCAAAACGTGAAGACAAGCTGATGACCCGTTATATCAATGACAAAAAATTGAACGCGGTGAAAGATACCAGCGGAATGTACGTTATCAACTACGTCAGTGGACCCGGTCCCAAACCAACACCTGACAATTGTATTCAAGTGAAGTACGTTGGACGCTTTCTTCAAAACGGCAGGATCTTCGATCAGAATGAAAAAATCTCTTTCAGTCTCACACAGGTTATCAATGCATGGAAGATCGGTTTTTCACAGCTCGCCAAAGGAGACTCCGCAACATTCCTTGTTCCTTCCCGTCTGGCTTACGGCACCGAAGGATACTACGGTATTCCTCCTGACGCACCCTTGTTGTTCGATGTAAAACTTTACGATTTCAAAGCCGGATACGATCAGGCCACCAATCAATGTAAATAGTGAATTATGTGTAGAATAAATTTTTTCATCTCAGGATTTGCTCTCGTTGCTTGCCTCGCACTCGGTAGCTGCATGAAAAGTAACACGAACGATCCTTTCGACCAGGTTGAGCAGTTCAAAAAGGAGGTTGCAGCGATTGACGCATACCTCGATGGACAATCCGCAGTGTATACAAAAGACCCTAGCGGGATAAGAATGATTGTTACGCAACTTGGATCCGGAATGCCCGCGCTCGCAAATGACAACGTAGAAGTTCAATATAAAGGCTCGCTATTTTCAAATGGAAATGTCTTTGAAGAATCAACTACAGAGGGCCCATTGGCGCAATATATCAGTGGCTGGCAGTTTGCACTGAAGACACTACCTGCTGGCTCGTCAGCAACGCTATATATCCCCTCATATCATGCATATGGTCAGAACAAGGTAAATGACATACCGGCAAATTCGACACTGGTGTTCGATATCAAATTCAAGAAGGTCACGCATACACCAATTTTCAATCAACGCTTTACCAGCGACACTACGGCCATCAACCAGTACGTTGCAAACAAACAACTACAGGTGTCGAAAGATACGACTGGTGTGCAATACCTGGAGCTGGAAGCTGGAACAGGACCAGCTCCAACGTGGTATAGTTCGGTACACGTGAAGTTCGGGATCTCACTACTTACGGCCGATACGAAAGAGGTTGTTAACTATGAAGTTGAACCGACAGAAGATTTTCCAAGTCGCGTAGTTGATTTCCTTCCAGGAATTCAGCTCGGATTGCTGAGAATGAAAGAAGGCGGTTCAGCAAAATTTTATATCCCTTCTGGCTTGGGGTATGGCGCTATCAATGCAACTAATGAAACGGGGTCGCTTCGGGTACCGGCCACTTCGAATATCATTATTAGCCTGGAGCTT
>CBHROW010000248.1:0-8312 GCA_966080355.1 uncultured Chryseosolibacter sp. | reverse complement strand
CAGATCTTCATCATGATCACGGCCGAGTATGCAGTGGCCCAGTTCGTGAAATATCAGACATTCGAGTTGCTGTGGGTTCGCCCAGCAAGGATCGATGCGAAGCGTAACGATCTTTTGTACATCTTTTTTCATCGATCTGGAATTGCATGATCCGCAATGCTCGGGCTCCATTTCACGTTCAATGATGATCAGGTTGTCGATGTAAATGGTATGACCCCGTTGCTCCGCACTCGCAGTAAATCCATCAACATATCGCTGGTATATTTCGGGAACTGCGTACTTGACGCTTTCTTCAGGTTTCGCGCAAGCTGCTACAGCAATCAGAAAGACACAGATCAGTGAACGATATTTTGTGAGCATGCAATCGAATATAGCAATAATTTGATTGATGGTATGGGCAATTGGCAAGCGCGAGAGCACATCTTCCTGCAGTCTTGTTTTTTTTGAATTTCCACTTCTTTTGAAATAGACATATATTGGCAGACATAATCGCAGCATATGAATTTTCCATTCGATCATAAACTGAATATTTCACGAAGACAATTTGTTGCGGGATCGATTGGTGCCGCGGTGGCAAGCTCATGGACCGCATCGGCTCACATTCAATCGCCATTCCCAGCACCTGATCTTACTATTCAGCAACTGATTGATCTGATTGTCAAGGAAGTTCCAGGTGCGCCTTTTCCTGCAACCGTTGACACGATCAAATCGGGAAGGCCCGATCAAAAAATTACGGGCGTTGTCACGACCATGTTCCCTACGGTTGACATCATCAAAAAGGCGATCGATCTTAAAGCTAATTTCATGATCGTGCATGAGCCCTCCTTTTACAATCATGCTGACGAAACTGCATGGCTTCAAAACGATCCGGTGTTTGAAGCAAAAAAAACTTTACTGGAAAAAAATCAGATTGCCGTGTGGCGATTTCACGATTACATTCACACCATGCGACCGGATGGTGTATTGGCGGGTGTTGTGAAGGCGTTGAATTGGCAGAACTTTCAGGACCAGAACAACGCTCATTTGTTCAATGTGCCGAGCCTCAAACTGCAGTCTATCATCGATCATACAAAACAATCGCTCGGCATAAAAACACTGCGTTACATTGGCGATGTGGGTCAGGTATGCCAACGTGTGCTGATGTTACCGGGAGCACCTGGAGGTCGCGTACAGATCTCGCAACTTAAAGAAGTACAACCCGACCTGCTCATCGCTGGCGAATTGCAGGAATGGGAAACGGCCGAATACATTCGTGATGCACAGGCGTTGCAAATTAAACGTTCATTGATCGTGCTTGGCCACGCACAAAGTGAAGAACCTGGTATGGAATGGCTAGTGGGTTGGCTGAGGCAAAGAACCTCAGGTTTTTCGATCACCCATATTCCTTCGCAAAACCCTTTTACATTTTCGTGATGAAGATCGAACAACTCAAGCTTCAGGTTTCCGACTCGATTGGAAAAGTGTCTGCCGAACTCATAACGCCTGATAGTATGCAAGCCATACTTGTATTCAGCCATGGAGCAGGTGCCGATATGAATCACAAATTTATGAAGGCAGTAGCCAAAGGGTTGGGCGACCTTGGGGTGGGCACGCTCCGGTTTAACTTTCCGTTCATGGAGAACAAGAAAGGAAGACCGGACCCACCGGCAGTAGCCGAGAAGGCGATCAGTGCCGCAATAGTTTATGCGGCAAACAACTTTTCCAATGTTCCATGTTTTGCAGGTGGAAAATCTTTCGGAGGTCGAATGACATCCAATTTTGTTTCTAAGAACGATTCATCTCTTAAAGGCCTTGTTTTTTTTGGATTTCCGCTTCACGCGCCAGGCAAACCATCAATTGATCGCGCGGAGCATTTGAAGGCCGTGAAGGTTCCCATGTTATTTCTTCAAGGTACGCGCGACTCACTCGCTGACCTCAAGTTACTAAAGGGTGTTCTGTCGAAGATCAAGCAAGCAGATCTGACAACCTTCGAGGGTGCGGATCATTCGTTCGCCATTGGTAAAAAGGATGTGATTCCCGAATTGATTGTTGCAAGTTCCGACTGGATACACAAAAAGATCTAGGATGTCTTTCCCAAATTGAAGCGGCTGTATCTTGCCAGAGCAGCGGTTTCCGCATGTGCATTGCCTGCCTCATCACCGCAATTTTGCATCGTATTGTCCACAGGATGATTTGGCTGTCTGAGGGCACGGTATTTTTTATCAAAATTGCGGGAACAACTGGAAATTCGAGATGGAACGAGGCGAAGAGGAAAAGAAGAGAACTTCCAACCGTGGATTTGCATCCATGAGTCCCGAACAGCAGCGTGCAATTGCGAGAAAAGGCGGGGAGGCCGTGAGCCGAAACCGCGAACACATGGCAGCCATCGGGGCCCGGGGCGGAGAAGCTGTGAGCAAAGACCGCGAGCACATGTCGAAGATCGGACGGAAGGGTGGAGAGCGTGTGAGTCAGGACCGGGAGCATATGAAGCGCATTGGCCGAAAAGGCGGTGAGCGCGGGCGTGGTAACCGGAAGACAGATCAGGGTGAACTGAAAGAATGAGATTCAATGACAAAAAATAGATTAAGAGAAACAACTAACTGATACGTCATGGAAGGAAGAGGAGAGAATAATATGAAGCGTACAGCGAACCGCGGATTTGCATCCATGGACCGTGAGCAACAACGTTCAATTGCGAGAAAAGGTGGACTTGCTGTCAGTCAGAATCGTCAGCACATGGCCGAGATTGGTCGTAAAGGTGGAGAAAACAGCGGTGTGAGTCGCGGCAGAAAAAATAACGAACAATCCCAAATGCCGACAGTCGAGAATATGGAAGGACAGTAAGCCGGAAGATTTGAGTTCAGTATTTTTAAAAAAGAGATCGGTGGCCCGATCTCTTTTTTTTCTGGGTTGCCGGGAACCCGGCCATTCGGCACGCGGCCTTTCACCTGCCCAGCACTGGCACCTATTTTTCAAACGCTTCGAGAAACTCTTTCTTCTTGTTCGGTGAGATCTCCAGCTCCTGATTGTTTTTCATCGTCACATATCCGCCTTTGCCTTTTGAATAGCGAATGACAAAATCAGGATTTACCAGGTACGAGCGATGTATCCGAATGAAGCGATAACTTTTGAGAATGTCTTCAAAATATTTCAAGGTGCGGCAAATAAGCAGGGGCTTCTGATCTTCAAAATGAAACTTTGTGAAATTGTCCTCAGCTTCACAATATTGGATCGACTGGATATTCACGATCTCAAAACCCTCCATGGTCGGCAACATGATCTTCTGCGGTGCGCCCGATCGAAGATTATCGATCAGAACTTTGGCATGCTGAGTGTAGTTTTTCTCTGCGCGCTCGCTTTTTATTTTGTCAACCGCTTTAACGAGCTCATCGATGTCGATCGGTTTCAGCAAATAATATGATGCGCTTTGATTGAGTGCCTGCATTGCATAATGATCGAACGCAGTAACAAAAATGGTTTCGAAGTCCATGTCGCGCGCGCG
Organism: uncultured Chryseosolibacter sp.; assembly: GCA_966080355.1. Taxonomy (GTDB): domain Bacteria; phylum Bacteroidota; class Bacteroidia; order Cytophagales; family Cyclobacteriaceae; genus Chryseosolibacter. Next base: position 4,831 of record CBHROW010000248.1, on the reverse strand, counting down.
ATCGAGCAGGTCGAAGCCGTTTCCATAGGGCATTTCAATATCGAGAAAAACAATCTCAGGATGATGGTCCCTTATTGCCTTGAGTCCTGTCTCCACCGATTCGCCAAATCCACAGACCTCTATGTCCGGACAATATTTTGAAACGTAGTTGGCGAGAATTTCCCGACTGTCTTTTTCATCGTCTATGATTACAGCTTTCATGCGTTTGCGTTGGATTTGATTGGAACATGGATCGTCACGCGTGTTCCCGATTGCGTGGCCGGGTCGAGATCTTCTATCGTGATCTGGTAGTTTGAATGATAAACGCGATTGATGATGTTCAGCCGCTGCTCGATATTTTTCAGACCTGTTGAGTTTTGCTTTTTTTGATTTTCGGTTTTCAACTCAATCGATCGTTTTCTTCCGATGCCGTTATCGGTGATCTCAACAAGGAGTTTGTGAGAATTCTTTCGAAAGCTGAGGTTTAGCAATCCCTTTGTTTCCTTGTACCGCAAGCCATGCCAAACCGCGTTTTCGATATGAGGTTGAACGAGCATGGGCGGAATATCGATCGTTTCAGGATTGATCGATGGATCGACATCGATGGCGTATTCAAACTTATCGCGGAACCTGTAATGCTCGAGCTTCAGATAGAGCGAAATGATCTCTTGTTCTTTTTGGAGCGAAATGAAATCTTCCTGGGAGTTTTCCATGACAAGACGCATCAAGCGCGAGAACTCCGAGAGGAATTTATTTGTCGTTCGTTCATCGTGTTGCGAGACAAAATGGTTCACCGAATTCAGCGCGTTGAAAATGAAGTGCGGATTCATCTGGCTTCGAAGCGACTTCAGTGCGAGCAACTGATTGGCAGTCTTGCTGGCCTGAGCATTCTTATAGATGAAATACGAAGTGACCGCAATGATGAGGATAATAGCAATGAGGCCATAGATAATGATCTGCTGTCGGAACACGGTCGCTTCGGCAATGGTCTCCTCGCGTTCACCGATAGCAACGTCTTTTGTAAGTTCCTCGATATCGCGCTGCTTTCGTATCAAATCTGCTTTTTCGGTAAGCTTGACTGCAGCCCGATCGTCAACTTTTTTTACAGCCTGACTATATTTTTTGTACGTGTTGAGCGCTTGTTGTTGCCGACCGTTTTTTTCGTAAAGGTCCGCAAGGGCCAAGTACGCCCTGGCCTGGTCTTTCGGGTTATCGATGGTGTCTGCCATCAGCGCTGTTTCCTCGAGCTCGCGAATCGCTTCCGAAGTCTGGCCTTTCGCTGCCAGTGCTCTTCCAAGGCCGAGCTTATCTTTCGTTACTTCAGGCAAATTCTTGGTTTCGAGGTTGAACTCGATCGATTGATTACGCAAATCGATCTCGTCATCATAACGTTCCTGCTCGTGCAACGCCTGGGCTACCTGCTCTTTGGCATCCTGAAGATCTTGTGTTTGAACCGGGGCTGCACTGGGAGCGGAGCGAAGTGTATTTTGAGCGGACTCGATTTCACCCTTGGCGAGATCTACGTCTTTGGTCTTTGCGTAAATGCGCGCGCGTTGGTTTTGGATCCGTGTGTCAATACTGTCGCGTGCAGGCCCCGATGAACTGACACGGTTCGGTTCGGAAATTGCCTTGCGTGCTTTGTCGTAGTCCTGTTTTTCAATATAGACTTGCGAAAGGCCGAGCTCCGCGGTTGTTTTTTCGGAAGGTGTCAGGTTCATTGAAAGCAATTCGTTGTAATATGCCTGCGCCTCTTCGTTCTTGCCGAGCTTCAGCGAAGAAGACGCCATCCCAAAAAGCGACTGACGATACTCCGATGTTTTTGAAAATCTTCGCTTGAGCTTGTCGTGTGCGATAGCATAGTTTTCGAAAGCGAGCTTCCACTCCTGGATCGACTCATTGATCTCACCCAGTACAATGTACGATTTGCCTTCATTGAATACATCTTTGCCAGCAACACTGATTCCGATCGCCTCGGATACTTTATCAAGCGCATCTGCTGGCGATGTCTGTTTCAATTGCCGCGCCTCTTCAAGGAGAACGCCTGGATCCTGTGCATCATCGAGCTTACTTTTGAATTTTTCATAACGCGATGAACTTTCCCGGGCAGCCTTGGGTAGGCTTTCAGTTTTTTTTTCCTGGCTAAACGAAGCAGCACAGGTCAAAAAAACGATCGCTATAATGAGGTTGAAACGAAACATCAGGGCAAGTTAATTAATAAAAATGAAGTCGATTTGCGGGTTTTGGCTGCAAAATCCCGTCTTCCTTAGTGGATGGCACGCGTCCCTCAGTCTGAGGGTATGTTCACTAAGTCTCAGCACCTTTTCAAAAAAAATCACGTGAATTTTATCAAAACAAATTCAGATGAAAACCTTCAGAAACTACCGCAGCCTGGTCATCGCGTTGACGATTGCCGGCATCAGTGCAGCGCTCCCGGCAGGCGCGGGCGAACCTAAACCGGGAAAAGATCAGAGTATCATGCTTGCGCTGTTGTTGGATACAAGCAATAGCATGGACGGGTTGATCGATCAGGCCAAGTCGCAGCTTTGGAAAATTGTGAATGAACTGGCAGGCGCAAAATGTCATGATGGCTCTCGGCCAAATATCAAAATTGCACTGTATGAATATGGAAACGATGGGCTGCCGTCATCCGAGGGTTACGTCAGGCAGGTAAGTGGGCTTACCAGCGACCTGGATCTGATTTCGGAGAAACTTTTTTCATTGACCACCAATGGCGGAAGTGAATATTGTGGTTATGTGATCAAGACCTCACTTAAACAACTCGATTGGTCAGAGTCGCACGCAGATTTGAAAATGATCTTTATCGCTGGCAATGAACCCTTCACGCAGGGCCCGATTCCGTATCATCTTGCATGCACTTTAGCCAGGGAAAAAGACGTTGTCGTGAACACGATCTTCTGCGGACCTTATAACGAAGGCATTGAAACTTCATGGAAGCGCGGAGCCGACCTTACCGGAGGAACATTCATGAGCATCGAGCAGGATCGCAGAACCGTTTACATTCCTTCTCCTTATGACGACCGCATTGCAGAACTCAACAATAAATTGAACGACACCTACGTCTATTACGGTGCGTCAGGCGCGAGGAAGAAAGAGCAACAAGCTGTGCAGGATTCTAACGCAGCGCAATATGGTGAATCAAACAAAGTGGAGCGCGCGATCTCGAAAAGCTCACATGCTTACAAAAATTCTACGTGGGACCTTGTTGACGCAGCAAAAGATGATAACCGTGCAATCGAAGAGGCGAAGCCCGAATCGCTGCCAGCCGAAATGCGCAGCATGACCACTGCCGAACGCAAAACCTATGTTGAAAAAAAATCTACAGAACGTGAACGGATCAGCAAAGAAATCCAAAGCCTCTCAGAAAAAAGGAAAGCTTACATCGCGACAAAAAACACTGGTAACACGGAAAACATGCTTGACGCAACAATGATCAAAGCGATCAAAGAGAAGGGGAAGGAGAAGAACCTCAAGTGGAACTAGGTTTGGTTTAGGGCTCCGGACATTTTTTAAGGATGTTGAGGGTTTCGGTCCGGAGACCCTCTCTTAATTTTAGATTTTAGATTTTTTGATTTTAGATTTAAAGCAGGCTGGGGTGTGTTCTGTGAGGTCGCAAGTGACGAAGTCACGCGCTGACCGAAGAATTCCAACAAGATGCACCGACTATTTGAAAGTTGATATTTGAAATTTTATGGCTGAGGCTTGATTTGCAGTTGGTATCAAATTTGATCTTTTTATATATATCATGAGACTCTTTCTATTCTATATTTTGCTCATGCCGGTGTCTGCTTTTTCACAGAAACACGATGCGATCGCTCAAATCGAGTGGAGCAAAGTCTCGCGTGGCTACGAAGAGAGCACGCGAATAACATCTGATAGTGTGAACGTGATTGCCATCGATCGCAAAGGAACCGGCAAAAATCTGAACTTCGGGCGCAAAACAAATCCCCAGGAATGGGCCGAATTGGTTTCGCTGGTCCAGCAAGTTTCATTGAAAGACATTTCGAAGCTCGCTTCACCAACAATGGACCGCGCTTCAGATGCAGCACTTCATTCAACGATTACCATCAGGGATGCAAGCGGAAAAGAATATTCACATGGCTTTGACAATGACAACCCCAATGAAGCACTCAAACCGTTGATCAAAGCCATTTCCAAGATCCGCGGAATAAAAGAAAATTAAGAGTCGTTGCCTTTTCCGGGGTCCGGCACCAAATTTAAGTCGAGGTCCCGGCGAGTGGAACCAACTATTTAATAAGAAAGGCCACAGTTACCCGTAGCCTTTCCGTTGGTTTGAGGTTGGATATTTCCTTTTAATGCGACAGCATCGTCATCCGGGCGCCCATGGCCTGAGGCTCGCGCTCCAGGGCTGCACGTACCGACTTACTGTCTTCAAGTTTCCCAGCCTTCAGCAATTTCACTCTCATGCTGAAATCTGTCAGTACATTCATGTAGTTGATGAATGCTTCGTAGGGCGATGAATAAGGACTGAAGTAATGGTGCACAGTTCCATCGCTTCCCTTCTTAGTTGACATATAATAGAAATGATCGCTGGTTTGAAGATTTCGCCAGACTTCAAGGATTTCGGGTTCGTTGATATTCTTAACATCGCATTCGAGGTTTTGAAGTGAATCAAATGCGTCTCGCTGCATTTCATTACCCAGCCACGCAGACAGGTCACGCTCGTGGTCAGCCCATGAAATGAAATAGGGAACCGACATCACGCCATTTGGTTTGATGTTTTCAATAGCCTCTGAAGGTTTAGCCATTTTAAAGCCTTTGGCCTTTGCCAGATAAGTCAGCGTTTCCTCGAGGAACGAGAAGATGCCCGTTT
>CBHROW010000247.1:0-8387 GCA_966080355.1 uncultured Chryseosolibacter sp. | reverse complement strand
CTTTCGACTATGAAAATTCAATAACGATACAAACCTCACCTGAAAAATGCTGGAGCATTTATACGGACACGACATTACGGAAAAATTGGATTGAAGGCTTTCATTCATACCGTCTCCTGGAAGGCGATCCATTTACCGCAGGCGCGAAGTATGAAAGCACAATCATTTCGGGCGAAACTATGGTGATGTTCGAACAGATCACTTCCATCGAGCCTGCGAAAAAGATTTCGATCCACCTTACAAACGATGTTCTTACATCAGATTATTCTTATTCTTTCAAGGGCAACGCAGCTCAAACGGAGATCACCACGCACTATCACATTGAGGGAAATAATATTTTTATGCGAGCGATACTCTTGGTGTCGAAATCGTATCTGAAACGCTCGGATAACAAAATGCTTGAAAGGTTGAAGCACGTGGTTGAAAACGGGAATTAAAATTTCAAATTTGAGTATGTCTAACGAACGCAAAAAATTCACTGCAGTTCTGGAGAAATCAGACGATGGCATGGACACTGCTTTTGTGAGTATTCCATTCAATGTTGAAAAAACTTATGGCACTCGCGGACAGGTAAAAGTGAAGGCATGGTTTGATGGTCATCCTTACCGCGGTGTTATTGCAAACATGGGAACCGGATGTCACATCCTGGGAGTTCGAAAAGATATTCGCGCTGCGATCTCGAAAAAGGTTGGCGACAAGGTTGAGGTTGAAATCGAGAAAGATAATCAAGAGCGTATTGTTGATGTTCCCGATGATCTCAAACACGCGCTAGCCCGGTCGAAAAAGGCCAAAGAATTTTTTGATTCGCTGTCGTACACCAATCGAAAGGAATATGCAGTGTGGATCAGTTCTGCAAAAAAAGAAGAAACCCGCGAAAAGCGCTTGACAGAAAGTATCAACAAACTTTTAGCGGGCAAGAAAAATCCTGGTGAAAAATAGAATTACGCGTTTGACATCTTGCGAAGCCAGAGTTTCGCTTCGCGCATCGACTCAAAATATTTTACCGTCATGAGTCGCGTGTTCTGTGTCATTTCCATGATCGTCAATTGTGTAAACTTACTTTCCGGCATGACAATCGCAAGGTAACGAATACCTGCGCGTTCCATTTCCGGAAGTACATGTAGTCGGAAATGCGCAACGTCTTCATCGAGCACTACGCCAGCGTTGGTGCTATCGGTCAGCATGTGAAGTTTAGGGTAATTACGGATCTCTTTTCTCATCAATTCAAGCCTCTTTCCTTGCACAAATTGATAGTGCTCACTGTACCGCGGCACGCCTGTCAAAGTCAGTTTAATGCACGGGATTGAATCATCAAGTTCAATTGTTGCATAGCTATCCTCGTAAAAGGCCTTCTTAAGTGTCTGTACCGAATCAAGTGTCGGTAATTGGTCTGAAAAACGCATTTATCTGGTCGGTTAGGGGGTTAATTGATACCAAACGTAAATGTAAAGGTTACAAATATTAACAGCTGTGATATTTATGTAACCAATTACTTCACATAGATTTGTGAACAACAATTCTTATACGTATGACGGTTGACATCGGACAAAAAATCAAAGAAGTTTTTGAAGCACAGAACAGAAAATTGACCGACTTCGCAGACGAACTGGGAACTGTCAGGCAAAACGTCTATCGCATCTTCAAAAAAAGGCATCTTGACACAGGCCTTCTGGTGAAAGTGTCGCAGGTGCTCAATCACAATTTTTTCCAATACTACGTCTCAACGGAAAACCAGGACAATATTGAATCGGAGGCTTATAGAAGTCTTGCGCAGGAAATTTCAGAAAGCCAGCGCCAACTGGAGCTCGCGAAAAAGGAAATCGACTACCTGCGAAAGATCATCAAGTTGATGGAAGAAAAGGCCGAGCTTGTTCAGAAGATCGGAACGGAGAGTGGAGTGCTGCAATAAGATTCGTACTGAGAACCACTATACAATTGCCGATCTGATAATCACGAATTCGACTACCGGTTCGCCAGTTACCGGTTACCGGGAAAAAATACTCGCCCGGATAAATCCATTGTAAAAATCCTTTGATTCACGCTCGAACAGACCGTTTCCGTTCAGTGCCGCATTCCAGTCCCACAAATTTGTCGAATCGGAGGAGCCGCTCCAACCAAAAAACCAAAGCATCAGCTGTAACAGAACTTTGTGTTTGAGTTTTACCGGTTTTTGAAAATCAGTAACGATCCACTTTCCGGAATCTTTCAGTGCATGAGCCAATTTTTGAACGACTTCTCTTCCATGTTCAGGTGAAAGCACATCGAAAAAAAAATTCGCAATGATAACATCGAATTTCATGTCCGCGGTAAGCGACTCCTCAGTGCCGTGAATAAACTTTACTTTGCTGCCTGCGACTTTTTGCTTTGCAAGCCTGATCATTTCCGAGGATGCTTCGATATACACAATGTGGCATTGTGGTTTAGTCTCGATCAGGTCTAGGAGCAATGTACCTGAACCTCCACCGATAATCAACACAGCGGCCTTTTCGGGAATTGAAGGAAGAAAAAACTTTTGCGAATCCCGAAGTGCATTTCCATAAACGACACGAGCCAGTCGATCATAGTTCGAGGCAATCCAATTGAATCGATTCAGTAAGGCCATGCATCAAAAGGATGAATGAGGATATAGATCCCCGGCAGAAAAAAAACGGCATCGCCAGCATAACGAAACCGGTCTTCTACTTTGAAATATTCGTCAAATCGTAAAATGAGCACCAGGATGGTCATCATGCAAAAAATGATCAGCACCGGGATAATCGGACACCGCTGAAATACAATGAGTAAAAGCGAGGTCACGATCATGAAAATGTACAGGCTGTGAATAATTGCCTTCGTCTTTTTCCGACCATAAATTGTTACGAAAGAAACGTGACCATCGGTTAGATCATTTTGCAGGTCGAACCATGAGAAAATTAGAAGATTGGCAAAAGCGACAAGGAAGAAATTGAACATCAACAACAAATGCCATTGGTTAAGCCAGTTGTCTTCAGCTGCGAGGGACGGAAGCATTACTCCTGCCGTGTAAATGAACGCGATAAAGATCTCTTTCAACATCTTCAGGTATCTCGATATCACCAGGTAGAGCAGCACAATTACTGACAGGATCAGGCCGTAATACAACAACGAATTGCGCATGAATAAAACCACAATAAGATCGATGACGGCACCGATGACAAGCGCAAGCGCCAGCACATTGAAATGCCTTTGATGAAATCGGTGTCTCTCAGACGAAGCGCGCGCCTTTACTTTCCACGCATCCATCAGATGATCCGCGGTGTAGATCACCCAAACAGTAAGGCCGAGCGCCACCTTGCCATAGATCCAGACTGAGGCCCCGATCAATCGCGCTACAAACAAAGATGAGACAACCGCACCTACTGCCGTGTCAATAGAAAGGATGTTTACATATCGATACCAGCGCAAAAATCGAGACATAAAAAAAGGGACGCGAATTCGTGTCCCTAATTTATCAAATGTCGTCTTGCGTTTATCTGCAGTGCACCCGAAAAGGTCTATTGATTTTTCAAAGCCTCCGCACCGCCAACGATCTCCAGGATCTCCTTCGTGATGGCAGCCTGACGCGTGCGGTTGTAAGTAAGCCGGAGTTGCTTCAACAATTCACCAGCGTTTTCAGTCGCTTTGTCCATGGCTGTCATTCGTGCACCGTTTTCTGCTGCGTTTGAGTCGAGCACCGCTTTATACAATTGGATCTGCAGCGATTTCGGAATCAAGCCGGTTACGATCTCGTCCTGGCTTGGCTGATAGATATAATCGATTTGTGCAGAAGATTTCTCTGCTGCCGGTGGAAGAATTGGCAACATCTGCTCTGCGCGCAGGATCTGCGTGGCAACGTTCTTGAATTCGTTATACACAAGTTCCACCTTGTCAAACTTTCCTGTACGGAATGCATCCATGATGAAATTGGCTGCTTTTGATACATTGTCAAATGATAAGCTTGAAAATGTGAGGGTGAAATCTCCTACCAAATTACACTTGCGCTTGCCGAAATAATCAGCCGCCTTCTTGCCGATGGTAAGCACGGTGACATTTCCTTTGCGGAACTGCTCGCTATATTTCTCTTCGATCAGGCGGTTTGCTCCTTTGAATACATTGCTGTTAAACGAACCGCACAAACCACGATCGGAACTCACTACAACGATGAGGATGTGTCGTTCTTCGCGAACCTGGCTGTACCAATTGTCACCACTATCGAGCTGTGCCGAAGAGAGATTCTTCAATATGGCGTTCAGCTTCAGCGCGTACGGACGCATCTGGGTAATGCGGTCCTGCGACTTTCTCAACTTGGCAGCCGCCACCATTTTCATGGCTTTGGTAATCTGCTGCGTGGAGACTACAGAGGTGATTCGATTCTTAACTTCTTTTAAGCTTGGCATTGTTCGCGTTATCCGTTTTATCCGTTGATCCGGGTGGTCCGAATCAAAGCTTATTAGTTATATCTGCTTGAAAGATCTGCCGCAACTTTTTTGATGGTGTTCACATCGGCATCTTCGAATTTACCTGCGCGAAGATTATCGAGCACTCCACGGTGCGAAGCACGAAGGAGCTCTGTAAATTCCTTTTCAAATTGTTTTACCTTATTTACCGGAACTTTGTCCATGAAACCGCGCGTAGATGCAGTGATGATCGCAACTTGCTCTTCAACAGGAACCGGAGCATATTGATCTTGCTTCAGGATCTCTGTGTTTCTACGACCGCGTTCGATGGTCAATTTAGTTGCCGCATCGAGATCAGAACCGAATTTCGCGAATGCTTCGAGTTCGCGGAATTGCGCCTGATCAAGTTTCAACGTACCGGCTACTTTCTTCATCGACTTGATCTGCGCTGAACCACCCACGCGAGATACCGAGATACCTACGTTGATCGCAGGACGGATACCCGAGTTGAACAGGTTTGTTTCAAGGAAGATCTGTCCATCAGTGATCGAGATCACGTTCGTTGGAATATAGGCAGATACGTCACCTGCTTGTGTTTCGATGATCGGAAGTGCTGTCAATGAACCGCCACCTTTCACCATGTGCTTGATGGAAGCTGGAAGGTCATTCATGTTTTTCGCGATAGCGTCATTGTTGATGATCTTCGCTGCTCTTTCAAGAAGACGTGAGTGCAGGTAGAACACATCACCAGGATATGCTTCACGGCCCGGAGGTCTTCTCAACAAGAGAGAAACCTCGCGGTAAGCAACGGCCTGTTTGGACAAGTCATCGTAGATAACGAGTGCAGGGCGGCCGGTATCACGGAAGAATTCACCGATAGCAGCACCGGTGAATGGCGCAAAGAACTGCATCGGAGCTGGATCAGAAGCCGATGCAGAAACAATTACGGTATATTGAAGTGCGCCAGCTTTCTCGAGTGCTGCAGCTACTGTGGCAACAGTAGAAGCTTTCTGACCGATGGCTACGTAGATACAAAGTACTGGCTGACCTTTTTCGAAAAATTCTTTTTGATTGATAATGGTATCGAGTGCAACTGCTGTCTTGCCGGTCTGGCGGTCACCGATGATCAACTCGCGCTGACCACGACCGATTGGGATCATCGAATCGATCGCCTTAATACCGGTTTGCAGCGGCTCATTCACCGGCTGGCGATAGATCACGCCTGGTGCTTTTCTCTCCAACGGCATTTCATAAAGCTGACCTGCAAGCGGTCCCCTTCCGTCAACGGGATTTCCGAGTGTGTCTACAACACGGCCAAGCATGCCATCGCCCACTTTAACAGAAGCGATCTGTCCTGTACGTTTAACGGTATCGCCTTCGCGGATCCCCTTGGATTCACCAAGTAATACGGCACCCACGTTGTCTTCTTCGAGGTTAAGCACCAGCGCTTTCAATCCGGTTTCAAACTCGAGCAATTCACCTGCCTGGGCCTGGGTCAATCCGTAGATACGCGCAACGCCATCACCAACAGTTAGCACGGTACCAACTTCTTCGAGTTGTGCATCCGTGCGTGCTTGTGAAAGTTGCTCACGCAAGATTGCTGATACTTCTTCTGGTCTGATCTCTGCCATATTCGAGGAGATTAATATTCTTTGATATAAGGGTTCTGACTAAACTTTACTTTCAATGCTTTCAATTTGTTCTTCACCGATGCGTCAACCTGACGATCGCCAACGTGAAGCACAAACCCACCGATCATGTCCGGATCAACTTCTTCAACGAGCTCGACTTGTTTGGTGTGCCCATATTCGCCAGCAAGTTTTTCAAACTCCGAACGTGTCTTTGCATCGAGTGGAACGGCTGTGGTGATCGTGGCCTGCCCAATCCCCTTGTATTCGTTGTAGGCTGCGTGAAACTCCTCAGCGATAGCCGGCAACAATGGTTCACGATTTTTGCGTGTCAAGATGTCGAAGATTGCCATGGTGAGACTGTGCACTTTTCCTTTGAAAAGGCGCTCCAGAATTTCGCGCTTCTTCTCGTGCTTGACGATCGGATTGCGCAGCAACAGCTTGAACTCGCGGTTGGATTCAACCAACTTCGAGAACATCAGCATATCATTGTGCACCTGCTCGAGAACATTTTGCTCAACGGCTAAACCGAGGAGGGACTTCACATAACGCGATGCGGCTCGGGTGTCGGTCATTGCTAGTTGGTCTTAATATCTTTGATGTAACTTTCTACGAGCTCTTTCTGAGCTTTGTCGTTGGAAAGATTTTTCTTCATGAGTTTTTCTGCAATGTCGAGCGCGAACATCGAAACCTGGATGCGTACCTCCTTCAACGCAGCCTGCTTTTCAATGTTGATCGCAGCGCGTGCATCTTCTATAATCTTGTCGGCAGAGCGTTTTGCTTCTGCCTGAGCATCGTCTTTCATCCGGTTAGAAATCTCGCGGGCTTCACGAAGAATGCGTTCGCGTTCCTCGCGTGCTTCCTTGAGAAGTTTTTCGTTATCTGACCGAAGTTGCGACATCTCATGACGCGCCTTCTCCGCAGTGTCGAGCGCATCCTGGATTGAACGCTCGCGATCACGCAGCGAGTTGATAATAGGTTTCCATGCGAGCTGCGAAAGCAATACGAGCAACAGCACGAAAATGATCAATTGCCAAATGATAAGTCCTTCACCGGGAATGAGCAGATCCATAGATTACAATATCTTTTTAGATAGTTAGTTTCAGTTTAAGGACTTGCCCAGGCCAATCGCCTTCAGACAAGTCCTTGATTTTTTAAGCAACGGTTGCGTTCGTCAGCTGAGAGATCAGCAGGCAAATCACAAGTGCAAACAAAGCAGCTACCTCGATAAGGGCGGCAATGATCAACATCGCACCTTGAATCTTACCAGAAGCTTCAGGTTGACGTGCCATACCTTCCATCGCAGAACCACCAATGCGGCCGATGCCGATTCCTGCGCCAATTGCAGCAAGACCAGCACCAACACCAGCACCAAGGATAGCGTAGCTGATGTCTAACAAAATTGCAAATAACATAACTTTATAAATTGTTAAGTGAAACAAACCTCGGCAACAGCCAAGGGTATCTTAAGTTCCCAACCCCTTTTTGTTTTTGGAATTGGGGATTTGATTATTTATTTCTAATGGTGCTCATCGTGACTCGCGATCGCCATGCCGATATAAAGCGATGAGAATAACGTGAACACGTAAGCCTGGATCCCCGCTACCAACAACTCAATCAAGCTGATAAACAAGATCATGATCGATGAGCCCGCTCCGATCCAAATGCTTTGGAAAATGAACGTGAGACAGATCAAGCTCAGGATTACAATGTGACCAGCTGTGATCGCTACGAACAAACGAACCATCAATGAAATCGGCTTGGTAAAAATTCCGATGATCTCGACCGGAAGGATTATGATGCGCAATGGAAGAGGAACACCAGGTGTCCAAAGAATGTGTGACCAGTAACCTTTATTGCCATTGATATTGGTGATGATGAACGTCAGCACGGCAAGGGTGAAGGTCACCGCGATATTTCCTGTCAGGTTAGCTGCACCAGGAAGCAAACCGAGCAGGTTCCCAAACAGGATGAAGAAGAACAGCGTCAGCATGTACGGAAGGAATTTTTCGTAGCGTGGGCCGATGTTCGGTTTTACTACTTCATCGCGAACGAACAGGATCACCGGTTCCATAAAAGACTGAAGTCCTGAGGGGGCCTTGCCTGCATTTTTTTTATACGAATTGGCTACCGCCAGAAATATTAACACCAGTACGATGGCGTTGATGAAAAGCATCGCCACGTTCTTGGTGATTGAAAGATCGAATACTTTTTTATGATTTTCTGCCAGATAGATCTTGTTGTGCTCGATCTTGTATCCGTTGAACTCAACCAGCTTGTGATGTTCGTCATAGAAATTCTTGGACGAAAACATGTCGAGACCGCGTTCTGAAGTATAGACGATCACCGGGAGGAAGATCGTTCC
>CBHROW010000246.1:0-8412 GCA_966080355.1 uncultured Chryseosolibacter sp. | reverse complement strand
CCGAAGATTTTGCCTACTACTCGCAGGCAACTGACTCATGTTTTTACCTCTGTGGCGTTGGTAATCTTGAAAAAGGTATCACTTCTTCCCTTCACTCTCCAACATTCAATATTGATGAAGATGCATTGCAGGTAAGCACTGGGCTAATGGCGTATCTCGCACTGAAGCGCCTCGGTAATTAAAGACGAAGATGTGATGAATTTAGTAGAGAAACCTAACATTCAGCAACCTGTGCCGGAGGAAAGACTAAATCGTGAGCAATTCAAAGTTGCAGCGACAGGCTTTCTCAGTCTTTTCTCGCTGATCGGAATCATGTTCTACGGTCTCCCCTTCTTTTATGATTTCTGGGTAAAAGATTTCGGCTGGACGCGCGCAACGGTAACATCGGGTATTGCCATGGGAAAAGTGATTGTTGGGCCTGTGTTTGGATTTGCAGCAGGCTGGATAATCGACAGGTTTGGGCCTAAACGGTTAATGCTCTCCGGAATTGTTATGGGCGGTGTCGCATTGATCGGGCTGGGATCAATGACAAGTCTGTGGCAATTTTATCTATTTTATTTTTTTAATGCGATGGGATACATGTGCGGTGGGCCGCTGCCGAATCAGGTTCTTATTTCGCGTTGGTTCAACAAATCGAGAGGTCGCGCGATGGGTATTGCCTATCTCGGTGTTGGCATCGGTGGCATGCTCGTGCCACAGATAGCCAAGCGGCTGAATACTGAGTTCGGATGGCATCAGGCGCTGATCATACTGGGTGTCACGATGATCGCGGTTGCTTTTCCGGTCGCATGGTTTGTGAAGGAGAGCCCACAGAAGAAAGAAACCTCAGCGGTGAAACAAGATCACACCAGTCCTTCTATAAAACATGTGCTGAAAGGCTGGCCTTTTTATCTGTTGGTGATCGGAAGTATGTGTTCCATCGGAGCAGTATCTGGCACAAGCCAAAATCTCAAACTGTTCTTTAGTCTGGACTTGAATTATACACAGGCCGAAGCTGCGAATGTATTGTCCATCGTTCTAGCGTCCAGCATAGTTGGAAGATTATTCATGGGTTGGCTCGCTGATCGAATTCCAAAAAAATTCGTGATGATGTTGATCTATGCTTTGGTAGCCGCATCCATTCCCTTACTCTATGCTGCATCAACTCCCGGAGTGATCTACATTTTTGCATTTTTCTTCGGTATAGCTCTTGGTGGAGATTATATGATCATTCCGCTTATGGCAGCGGAACTATTCGGAGTGCGCGTTATGGGACGAGTCATGGGATTGGTAATTACTGCAGATGGTCTTGGCGAAGCGTTTGGTCCTATGCTTGCCGCGTGGCTCCGGGACACCACACAGAGTTATGCGAATGGATTCGCAGCGTTGATCGGTCTTGCACTAATCGGCACCATCGCCATTGCTTTGCTACCGCGAAAAGGAAATTACGCATGATGTATCGCAAAATGGAATTGACTGACATTCCCGCAGGGCTTTCACTTTGCAGAAGTGCAGGCTGGAATCAGCTGCATCGCGATTGGGAAATTTTCCTTTTGCTTAATTCCGAAGGTAATCGGGTCTGTACGAATGATCAAGGAAAAGTTGTGGGTACTGTTACTACTATCAAATACGGAAATAATTTTGCATGGATCGGAATGGTGCTCGTGGACCCCTCTCATCAGCGACAAGGCATTGGTCTGAAGCTTATGGAAGAAGCGATGATCATTTTGAAAAATGAGGACAGTGTGAAACTCGATGCCACTCCTGCAGGACGGCAGGTTTACCTGAAACTGGGATTCAAGGATGAATATCCACTTAGCAGGATGCTGGCACAATCTGTAAATGTTGACCAACTCGTACCTCCTACCGCTGTACAACTGACGGTTGATGATCTTGCAAGTGTAGCCTTATTAGACGATCATATATTTGGCGCCAATCGCATGGCTATTTTGAAATGGATGTTTGACAATGCTTCAGAATTAGCTTTCAAAATTACTGATAACAACAACCTGACCGGATATTGTTTCGGTCGATATGGTTACCGGTTTACACATATTGGTCCTGTAGTTGCCGCTAATCTTACCGCAGCAAAAAGCCTGGTGTCTGCTGCATTGAAGCGTTGTCAGAACAAACCAGTGATCCTTGACATATTACATCACGATAAAGCGTGGAGTCAATGGATCAAGGCGCTGGGATTTTCCGAGTTGCGACCATTCATCAGAATGTACAAAGGCGCTAACCGATGGCCCGGTTGCCCGAAAAATCAGTTTGCAATTCTGGGACCTGAGTTTGGATGAAGTTTAAATTTGGTTTAATACCCGCGGATGAGAAAAATCATAAAAATTGCTGCGTTCTGCATTACTGTTATCGTGGCAGCATGTACAACGTATTCAGGGAAAGAAATGATATTAACGGATCCCGTGACGATTGCGAAAGGCGAACGACTATTCATGCAAAACTGCAGCGCGTGTCACAACTTCAGGCAAGATGGCATTGGTCCGCAACTCGCTGGCGTAACAAATGTAGTCACGGTGGAGGATCTAAAGAATTTTATCAAAGACCCCAAAGCAGTTATTGCATCCGGAGATGAACACGCCAAAGCATTAGTCCAAAAGTTTCATACTGTTATGCCTTCATTCAGCGCTTATACCGATGAGGAGCTTAACAGCATCATTTCGTATCTGGCCACAAAGGAAGCATTCAAAAGTTTTACCGGGACTGACACGGCAGCGATAAAAGACCCGATACCAGCAAAGATTGCAATGTCAAATCTGATCATTGAGCTGGAGCTATTTTGCCAGATCGATCCTTCGAGTAAGGAATTGCCTCACACCCGTATCAATAAACTCGCCAATCATCCAAGCACAACGGAAATTTTCATTCTCGACCTGCGTGGGAAACTTTACAGGATGCTAAACGAGTCACCACAGGTATATATGGACATTTCGAAACTGCGAGAACATTTTATCGACAAGCCCGGGCTCGGCACTGGCTTCGGCAGTTTTGCTTTTCATCCCGAGTTTGAAAAAAATGGATTACTATACACCACACATACCGAATTTCCGAACTCAGGCAAAACAGATTTTGCTTATCACGATTCCATCCCGGTCACCGTACAGTGGGTGTTGACGGAATGGAGGGCAACAAAACCAAAAGCGCCTGTTTTTGCTGGCGAAGGAAGAGAGTTGCTACGCGTCAACATGCCCACAGGTATTCACGGTGTACAGGATATAACTTTCAATCCGCTGGCAAAACCAGGGTCAGATGACTATGGTCTACTGTACATTGGCGTTGGCGATGGTGGCAGTGTTGAAGAAGGATTTCAATCGCTTTCCCATTCGAGAGGAAGTGTTTGGGGAACGATCCTCAGAATCGATCCAGCAGGGCGTAACAGCAAAAACAAAAAGTATGGTGTTCCAAAAAATAATCCTTTTGTAAATGAATCCGGAGCCGAAACAGTTCGGGAGATATTTGCCTTTGGATTTCGTAACCCGCATCTTTTTACGTGGACGAGTAAGGGCGATATGCTTGCAACAAACATCGGCCACGGCAATCTTGAATCGCTCAATATTGTTTTGCCTGGAGCTGACTTTGGCTGGCCTTTGCGCGAAGGCTCCTTTGCAATTAATCCATACGGAGATCTGAACAAAGTATTTCCTTTACCGGCAGATGACTCAACTTTTAACTTTACATATCCTGTTGCTGAATATGATCACGATGAAGGCAAAGCAATCTGTGGGGGTTACGAATACACAAGCTCTCGCCTGCCGGAATTGAAAGGCAAGTATTTTTTCGGAGATATTCCCACAGGTGATCTTTTCTATGTTGAAGTATCAGACCTACACCTGGGAAAAAATGCCGAGATCAAAAGATGGCGGATCTCAATGGATGGAAAGATCGTTTCATTTCAAGATATCTTCAAGAGCGGACGTTCGGACGTGCGCTTTGGCCGAGACGCTAATGGAGAGATGTATGTTCTGACAAAGCCAGATGGGAAGGTGTACAGGTTTTCCGGTGTGAAGTGAGTGTGTGGCAGTGCCCGTAGTACACAGTTAACGGTTCGGACAAGCCTTGAAGGGTTAACGGATCACAGTTGACAGTTCACAGAAGTGTAGGAGCGTTCAGGCAATCCATCGCCCACTCTTTGATTCCCTGAAGAGACCAACCGCACTTGATTCAACGGTACATCCGAATTACCCTTTCGGGCAAGGGTTTCGTTGAACCCGTGTTCACAGGAATCAGTTTACCGTTGACAGAAAGTGCAGATGGCCACAAGGCCAGTAGATTAACCTACCCGACTGTGAACGGTGAACTGTGATCCGTGAACCCATCGAGCTACAATTTCAATTCGTATTCACTCTTCGACTCAGTCGTGAACGTGGCTACTACCAACGCTCACCTCAATGCAAAAGCCACATACATGTCTCCTGACCTCGATCCAACTTTCCCTCCTCCGCCTGCAGCGATCACAATGTATTGTTTGTTGTTGACATTGTAGGTTGCTGGAGTGGCGTAACCGCCAGCGGGAAGTTTGTATTCCCAAAGTACTTTGCCATTGGCTTTATCGAATGCGCGAAATTTTTCATCGCGCGTGGCTGCAATGAAAAGAAGTCCGCTGGACGTGACGAGAGAGCCTCCGAGATTCTGCGTGCCTGTTGCAGGTAAACCGTTTGCAATAAGTTCGGGATATTCTCCCAATGGAATTTTCCAAAGTATCTCACCCTTGTTAAGATCGATGGCGTTCAATGTTCCCAACGGTGGTTTCACACCCGGATATCCATTCTGATCCATCAGTGGTGTCCATCCATTGTGGATGTATCGAATGTCGGCTGTGTCACTTGCGTCAGCATGTTCCGTCTTTACAAGTTCTTTGCTGTCGAGCAGAAATGCAATCAAAGCTTTTTTTTGTTCGTCTCTGATATTCGGGAAAGCCGGCATTTGTCCTTTGCCGGACGATAAAAGTTTCGAAACTTCATTTTCAGTCATTCGGCTGGAAAGATGAAGCAACGAAGGAAAAGATATGTTTCCGGCACGATCGGCTCCATGACATGATGTGCAATTGCTGGTGGCATAAACCCGTTCTCCATAACTGGCAAGTAGTTTATTTTCAGTGTTCGCTTCAAGGCGTTTCATCTTAACGAACATGGGTATCTCATTCGCGTTGACATAAAGAATGCCCGTTTCAGGATCGAACGATGCACCTCCCCACTCAGCGCCACCACGCGTGCCGGGAAACTGAACGGCTCCGTCTGTGCTTGGAGGGGTAAAGATGTTTCCGGTTCTGGCTCCTCTTATCTTTTCTAGGATGTATGCATTTGCCTCGGGCGAAATGTTGGTGACATCCTCTTTTGAAAAATATTGTCGCGCAAACGCGGGAGGCTTGAGTGGAACTGGTTGTGTTGGTGAGGTCTCTTCCCCCGGCAATTCCGATTGCGTAACCGACCGTTCCTCAATGGGAAAAAGTGGTTTGCCATTTTCACGATCGAACAGAAAAACAAATCCCGTCTTTGTAATTTGCGCTACCGCATCAATTTGCTTTCCCTCATGTGTAACTGTTACAAGATTTGGCGGTGCAGGAATATCATAATCCCAGAGATCATGATGGACCAGTTGCTGATACCATTTCAGTTTTCCCGTTGACGCATCGAGCGCAAGCAAACAATTGCCAAACAAGTTATTTCCTTTTCGATTCGCTCCATAGAAATCGAACGCTGGCGAGCCCGTAGGAATGTATACGATGGCCCGGTCCTCATCGAGCGCCATGCCAGCCCACGAATTTGCACCGCCTGCCTTCATGTACGAATCCTTCGGCCATGTTTCATAACCCTCTTCTCCCGGACGCGGAATAGTTCTGAATGTCCAGATCACGTCACCTGTGCGGACATTGTACGCTCGTACAAAGCCTGGCGCAGCGTCATACCCTTCTCCCACCATTGTGCCCTGAATGATCATGTCTCTGAAAATAATTCCGGGTGTTGTAGCGGTGACAAACAAAGTCGATGGATCGCGATCCAATCCATTTCTTAAATCCACTTTTCCATTATCGCCAAAACTTGTAATGAGGCTGCCTTGATCCGCATCCAGACAATACAGAAAAGACCCTGCCGCCATGTAGATCCGTTTATCGTTGCCGTCTTCCCAATACGTCACTCCTCGATTTGTTCCCGATGCTATTGTATCCTTGAACGGGTCGAATTTCCAAAGCTCCTTGCCCGTCTCAGGGTCCAAAGCAATAACTTTCAGCTTCGGGGAGGTGATGTACATTTTGCCGTTTGCAACTATCGGATTACACTGAATAGGAATTCTTTCTTCGCTGTCTCCCGTGTGGTATGTCCATGCAACCTGAAGATCGCGAACATTGGAAGTGTCAATCTGCTTAAGTGTAGAGTACGCGCTTCCCTTCTTGTCACCACGGTATATCGACCACGTGTTATACTCGTTTGACGGATCTTTTGCGCACGAAAAAAGAATAACTGCACAGCATAGCATGAACAATTGCTTTCCGTGAAATCGGGAAATGTTCATAGATAAGAGTGGAGAAATGTTTTTAGTAAAGTATTCGTAGGGTGCCTGTAGTTCCTTGCATGTCAGCTGCAATCACATCGAGATTAATCGTGCTCGTTTTTTCATCATATAGAGATGAAACGATCGTCAACTGTTTTGATTCAGATGCTACATTCACCGGACGCGGACATCTTACTTTAACTGTCTGCCTTCCATATATACGCAGTACAATATCGATATCTGAATCCGTTTTTGTAAGCCTGTACACGTTATAAGTTCCATCGTTGTACACGCAGATCGGTAACATCTGCTCGCCTATGCTGTACTTCAAGATATATTTATTCTTTGCAAGCCGAGGCAGATAAAAATAACCGAACTCCCCATCTTCAAAATAAGCAGGAAGCATTTCTTCGTTTATCGTTGCGGAAGTGATGTGCTGATCAGGCGGAAGTTGAATCTTCAGTACCATGTTGCCTAGAATATCATTCTGGTACGCTTCATTCGGCATATTGGAGTTATCAATCTCTACGGTACCCGGTGCGAATGTAACGCTTGCGTGTTTTTTATACAGCATCTGCGAATGAAGCTGCTCTGTATTCTTTGCGATGTATCGGTGGCTCGTCTTTTGAACGTTTTGATAGTAAGCGATCCACTGCGCAGTGACGCACGGCTGCAATGAATCATCCGCTGCCAACCAATTTGTCCAATGTGTCTCTGCAAAATCGGTATATTGAAAATCTATGCTGACTTTCGGTAGCGTTGCCAGCTCGTTCCATGCATTGCCGTAATTGAGCCGGTGAATAACATGAACACCATGATCAAAATCTCCTGCATGAAATCCTTGTGGTGGATATAATTCCTGGATCTGGCCGAAATCGGTGTTGGCGTATTTCACCCCCGCCTCGCGTAATAGTTTTCCCAGACTATAATCACCTTTCGGATTCCAATAATAACTATAAGCACAAGGAACAAAACTTTCCGGAAATGAATGACCATTGGCTTTTGTGAAACCATACTGAGCCATGATCTCCGCGAAGGCGCGGACGTGTCCCCGCAATTCGTCTTCTGGCCAGGGCTTTCGTTCAATGAGGTTATACCACTCAGCGCGCCTTTGAACGCCAGGCTCAGGCCAATACTCGTGACCGGTACCGTGAAAGCCAAACTCCATGTAAGCTGCATTTGCCTTCACGAACTCCATGATGCGAGCATGCTTCTCGGTGATGCGCCACTTATTATCCCACTTTTCTCTCATGTATGTTGTGGTGGGATATCGTGCGAGCACATTCTCGCGATCGAATTCACTCAGGATAAAAAGGCATTGTACACGAACGCCATTCGCACGCGCAACATCGACAATGTGTTGGTAGTCGGCAAGATCAAATATTCTTTTCACGCCAGCACGATGAGGGCCAAACGGCAGGCTCACGCGGCCTTCATCCCACCCGAGATCATCTACCGCAAAGGCAAAAGCACGCGGGAACTCGATCAGTGGCCCGCTTCTTTTCACATTGGCGAAGTTCGATGAAACCTTGTTTAGCGTAGAAGCCATTATTGTACTGCAACTATTTCAGGTGATACAACATCCAGTTTTTTTGTAATCAGGTCTACAACAGCGTCAGTAGCTTTTGGAAAAACCTTGCGGAGATCGATCTCATCATTGTCACGCAATATCTGCTGTAAAGTCTTCATAAAAATGTTTTTCGTTTCCGTGGCCAGATTCACTTTCACTATGCCGCGTTGAATAGCCGCCCGGAGTTGGTCATCGGGTATACCTGACGCTCCGTGAAGTACAAGCGCAACAGGAGCTGCCTCATGTATTCTCTCGAGCAGGTCAAGTTGAAGCTTCGGTGTTTCTTTATAAAATCCGTGAGCGGATCCGATCGCAATGGCCAGGGCCAGTCCGCGCGCCTTGTGCCGCAGTGGCCACAG
>CBHROW010000245.1:0-8470 GCA_966080355.1 uncultured Chryseosolibacter sp. | reverse complement strand
CCCTATATTATAATATGGCGCACCGATTTTATTTGTGGTTTGAAACACATTGACTATGGAAATTGTTGAAAGTGAAGATTTTCTGAACAGGCTGGAACAGATGTTGGCCAATGCATCACGGGGTAGCGCGCACACGGTTTTTTTGACGGGCGAGGCAGGCGTAGGTAAAACATATTTGCTTCAACATTTCTTAGAACGAACATCAGATCGGGCTGTGTCATTCACGGGAGCTTGTGACTCGCTGTATTCACCCAGACCACTCGGTCCGGTGTTTGACATCGTATATCAACTTGACGACTCTTTTCTGGAGACAGTCAGTAACATTGACGACCGGACCGTATTGTTTGCATCCATTCTGAAAAGGATCTCAAGATCGTCTTTACCGGTGATCCTGATCTTCGAGGATATTCACTGGGCGGATGAAGCCACGCTCGATTTTATCAAATTCCTTGCAAGAAGGATAAAACTCTTAAAGTGCTTATTCATTCTCACCTATCGTGACGAGAACAGTTTCCTGAATCGGCTGGCTACATCAATTGCCTCTGAGCTTTCGCCTGAAACATTTACCAAGCTTAGACTTCCCATGCTTTCATACGAGTCTGTGAATAAGCTGGCAATAGCGCGTGGATACCCCTCAGGGGAAAAAATATTTTCCTTGACAGGAGGCAATCCATTTTATGTGACCGAAATTCTTTCGTCTTATAGTCCGGGAATACCGGAAAAAATTGCAGACTCGATACTTGCCCTTTTCCATTGGCAAACCGATGACCTTCGTGAAATCTGGGAACTACTTTCGATTTCCCCGGCCAAGATCGATTTGAACCTCATCAAGTACCTTAATAAAAACTACCCCGATCGAATTGAAACATGCATCAAGCATGGCATCATTGTCAGTAAGAACGATCACATTTGTTTCAAACACGAACTTTTTCGGATCACCATCGAAGAATCCCTGTCGGTCGTCAGGCGGCAGGCTCTCCACAAACGAATCCTGGATATCATGCTCGCGCATCGCGAAGAGTTCCCGAACCTGTCACAGCTTGTACATCACGCGATGTTTGCGCGGAACGACAGCGTGGTAGCTGAGCTCGCTCCCCTTGCAGCAGAACAGGCGGCAAAACTGGGATCGCATTTGGAGGCGTCCAGGTTGTATCAGATTGTTACGGAACGTGCCGTTGAGGGAGATGTTTTGGCCGACATGTTGGAAAAATATGCGTTCGAATTGTACCTCATCAGCAAGGTTGACCTGGCCATTGAATCTCAAACGAAAGCATTACAGTATTGGAGATCTGCGAAGGTTGTTCTGCGGGAAGGCAATGCGCTCAGATTTTTGTCGCGATTGCATTGGTTTCAAGGAAACCATGAAGATGCATTCAATCTCGCAACTGAGGCTATTCGCGTTCTCGACAATGGTTTCCCAACCAAAGAACGAGCGCTGGCTTATAGCAACCTCTCGCAGTTGAATATGCTTTCCGACAATTCCATAGAAGGTCTCGCGTGGGGACGAAAAGCCATCGACCTTGCAAGAAACATGCACGACCGTGAAGTGGAGGCGCACGCTCTTATTAATGTGGGTGTCATCGAGATGAAAAAAGCAGAAACCGAAGTTGTTGGCGAAAGTAAACTATTTGAAAGTCTTTCCATCTCGCTGGCAAATGGATACGATGATCACTCCGCCCGCGCCTATGCAAATCTGATAACCTGCTACGTTTTACTAAAAAAATATTCGAAGGCTTTTGAGCTTCTACCGGAGGCGCTCAAGTATTGTGAAGAGCGTTACTTGCACTCGTGGACAGATTTTCTGAACATGTGGACTGCACGCATGCAACTCGAGCTAGGTGACTTTAATGAAGCTGAACGATTAGCAACGCTGTTAGTAAATTCTGGAAACGCTGTGATACGCACGGGTGCTTTGGTTATTGCTGCCCGAAGGCGAATACGGATCGGAACACCCGAAGGCGTACCGGAATTGATCACAGAAGCCAAGCAACTCGCTCTCAAAACGCGCGAAGTACAGCGCATTGTGCCAGTCTTGGTTGCCGAGCTGGAATTTTTTTGGTTATATGGCGTGCCTTATAACGAAAAAGACCTGCTTGAAACAATCGATCTTTTCCCTGACAAAGATTCTTCATGGCATTATAGCGAGCTTGCCTACTGGATGAAGAAAGCGAATATATCCGCCTTGGCACCTTATGCGGTATACACGGAACCTTATGGCCTTGACCTGGTTGGAAAGTGGAAGGCGGCTGCAGAAGCCTGGCATCAGCTCGGGTGTCCGTACGAGGAATCGCTTGCGCTCATTCAGGGATCGGAAGAAGATCAAAAGCGTGCAGTGGCATTGCTTGACGAACTCGGTGCAAGGCGTGCGTATGAAAAAATAAGATCAAAGCTGAAATCATTGGGCATGAAAAATATTCCGCGTGGCCCGCGCGCGAGCACCCGCAGTAATCCCGCCAACCTCACGGAAAGACAGATCAACGTACTGGAGTTGCTAGCATTAGGTCTAACCAATAGTCAAATTGCCGATAAGCTTTTCATCAGCTCAAAAACGGTTGATCACCATATCTCGGCAATCCTTCTAAAACTCGATGTCTCGTCAAGAGCGCGCGCAGTGATCGAGGCAAGACGGCTTGGCATACTCAGTTGAAATAATCTGTTTAACTACAAGCCTGATTCCTTCGTAGCCCTGAATGATATATGATCAATCAGCATCGATAAAAGAAGAATCGTCAGGGATAGCAGCCGATGGATGCAAGTCTTTAGACAGCTGATTTTTATTTTCAGATGATATCACGTTGCCTTTCGAAGAAGGAAGGACCTGCGTACGATATCACTCACACCACCGATACGTGAGAGACGCGGGCTAACTGTGATGGATAAAATGCCCCGTGAAACAATAAGATCGATTGCTTATGGCCAGATTCATTCGAAACCGTCAACGCGAATGATTGCCGAGCCTTCTTTGTATTTTTGAAATAAAATGGACATCCGTAAACTAGAGAAAAGGGTGGAACCAGGCCTCTCACTGGCCCCCCAGTCTTAACGATCCGCCTTAGATTCCTTCCCTTACTCCAATTAACTAACATTGACTACTTGACTAACATTAAACTACTTGCGCTCGCTTACTTTATGAACTTCTTGGGGAACAAGACCGTGCGCTGCTTTGTGAGATTCGATAAGGGCACCGGGGGTCGCTGATTCTGCAAGGCACATCACAACGCCATTCTTTTCATCAAACCAGTAATTGATGAACTTTACACCGAACTTCGATTGCACTTCAAGATCCTTTTTGTGAGCGCCCGCCAACGCTTCAGCGGTCACATTGCCCGGACCAATTTTGTGGACGTCCAGGTATAAGTTGCTTGTTTTCGAGCCATCACCATCGAGTTCGCCTTGAAAAACTTGTTTGATCTGCTGTGGAACCAGGCCATGCGCCTCTGCATGCGTCTGATATATGGAAGCTGAATCTTTTGCTTCAGCGAGACAATATATCTTCCCCTGCTCTTCGTCCACCCAATATTTCTTAAAACTAACGCCATGCTTTCCCTGCACTGCCAGGTCCTTTTTGTGAGCGCCCTCAGCGTCAGCCACCGTGACTTTGCCAGGACCGACACTGTGCACGTCCAGAAAATAAATTGATTTAGATGGCGTAGCATTTTTAGAACAACCACCCATCAGGGCAAGCAGAATGACTGCAGCGATAATCTTGATCTGTTTCATTGAATTATATTCTTAATTAAACCTGCGTCAAAGCACACGATATTCATTCAATGATTATTAAGTACTGTTCCCTAATTTGAAGTTATCTGCTCCCTAATTAATCTCGAATTCTACTCAACACACTAATGCTTGGCAACAAAGACAAAATCGCTAAGAGGCTCGTCCGTACCAAATGACCCGGTGCGTGGTATCTGTTGGAGTTTTTCCAAATTCGCCTGGAGTTCCACCAGGGTCAACACCCGGTCATCTCCGCCCATTGCACGGAAGGTTTCAATAAGTCGGGCTGCAAACGGTGAATGCTTTCCCTTGACGCCATCGGAAACGTATTCCTTGCCGCCAGATGTCAGATACTTGCGCGTGCGATGGCTCCATTTTCTGACCAGCATTTGATTCACGGAGACTTCTTCATTGTTACTTCCTCGTGAGCTCGCTACGATCGGGTCGAGTGTGCCTCCAAAACAAACATCCATAACCAGGAAGATGTGGTTGCACGGAATGTTATTGATAACGCCTCGAAGTCGATTGTGCGATACGTATGAATTTCGCGAAGCATCATTGGATAAAGAGTTCTTGGCGACTACGTAACCCTCACCGAATGTCTCGTCATAGTGGCCATGGCCCGCGAAAAAAACCATGAGTTGATCTTGAGGGGCAAATTTGCGCTCGTTGTAGTCGCGCAATTTCTCCCAGATCACCTCCACGGTTGGATCTTCAACAAGCTCCACAACAAAACCGTATCTCTCTTTAAGTTCCCGCGCAATCTCCCGGGCATCATCGACAGGATTCACCAGGTCTTTCCAGTTATCATATTTGTCGGTGGCAAAAAGCAGCACATAATCCTTTCGATCAACGGCAACAAGATTTTCGTTGTTGTCTTTACCAACAAGGACTTGCCTCTTTTCGCTGATCACAACTCCGGCTGCTGTCGTTACTTCTAAGACAACATTGTTCATACCATCCGGTAAAAAAACTGGCGACTTGATCCGGTATCCATTTTCAACGGAGGTTTGCTTTGTAGAAAATGTTTTTTCAGCCAACGTTGAACCGTCTTTTGCTTTGCTGACCTTCAGTTTGATCGAGCGGGGTTCTGAAGCTGACCTGACAAATATCTCTACGTGAATATTACCTTCCGTGCTGCTCGTATACTCCATCTCCGGGTAAACCCACTCAATAGCCGGAAGCATGCCAGTGTTGGGCAACATTGCCCCTTGCTGGATATAAAATTCATTTGTTTTTCTAACCATTGCCTGACTGTAGGCTGTGAGCACAGAACACGTCAGCACAAAGACACATATCATTCTCATATTTATTTTTTTAAGATCTGACCATCTTGGATAAACACGGATTCGCCTTGCTTCCTTACCTCTGTTCGGTATCTGTAAACGCCCGATGCAACATTGCCACCATCATCGCCTTTGCCGTCCCAAACAATTTGTCTGAGTCCGCTCGATCCACCAACACCGAAACGTGTAGCGACTTTCCGCCCCATCAGATCATAAATGGTGAGCGTGCATTCGGATGGAGAATTACCTGAATCGAAATCAAAGGGAATAGTAACCACATCCGCAAAAGGATTTGGGTATGCGTAAAAACAAGCGATATCGTCAAACGGCAACGATGAGCCCTGAATAAAATGGAAGTTCAAATGGGCCGAATTGTGAGTGACATACTCACTCACGGCAGCCATGTTGATCACTTTGCCTTCGGCTTGATCATGAAGAAATAGCTGCCCGTCTAACTTTCCGGCAATAGTCGCGTCCCAGCTTATTTTCACCTGGCTACCTGAATTCCTGATCACGTAGTTCCAGGTGTGGCTACTTTTTTCATGCGCAATATTTCTTAACAGGGAACTTCCATCCGTGGTCGGAGAGCTGAATTCTATAAGATCAGCAAATGCCGGAGGCGCAACCCGGTCCCCATCATCCTTTGCGTCAGATGCGTCTTCACTCATACCAATTCCTCCCATATCAATAACGGAGACGTCATCTTCCGCGACAACGGGCACATACCAGCTTGTCGATGATTGATAGCCTTTGTTTTTGTCAACCTTGCCCCCGCTGGATTCCGGTTGCTCCACCGGAACAACGATCTCAATATCCTCCTCAACGTGTACAAAACCTCCCCGGAACTTCCCGAGGCGATCGCCTTCTGTGAATTTTGGTTTCCCTGCATTGGTATCAAAGAGCAGCAAGGGACCGACTCCCTGAGGCGATCCGTTCGCCACCAGAACGCTGACCCAACTAATGTCGAAAGGATACGGATTGCCAATTTGATTCCAGCCTCTTTTTAGCCTGAATACAAACGGGTCTTCAACCGAGTTGGCGAACGTCACGCCATCACCGACATTCAACGAAACCTCAGACCTCGATATGAACCAGTAACCCTGACCTTGTTCGAGTTGAGATAATTTCAGCCCATCCTGATAGTCTAAAAGCTTCCCCTCTCGATATTGAAGTAGTCTCCAGCGCGAATCATCATAGCCATTGAGCAGCGGCTCGAACAGATCTTCGATGCGGTTGTTGGGCAAATTGTACGGCAATGCAATGATCTGATAATTGCTCACCTGGTTTCCAAAACTCTCCAAAGGCACTGTTATATCTTGAGCGTGACGCTGCATGTGTTGAGTTACTGTCAATTTCTGATGCCCTCCTTCGTCAGTGGCTGACGCGTAAAATTCAAGTCCGATCGGACCAATCCATTGATCATCGATGTCAACTTTCCATTCCCCTCCTGATAGCGTCATGGGTATCGAGTGGTAGTCTCGCTCATTTGCCGAACGGTAAAACAGACTGGTATTGATGTTACCCAGGCCATGACTTATCCGTAAGGAAACTGATTTATCAGACGAGGAATATGTGGCAGGATAATCAAACGCGTCAATAACAAGGTCTGACTCATCGACTCCAGACAACGAAAGCGTCTGAAGTGTTTTAACGGGAGACGTTATGGAAGTACCCGAGCCGTTCTGTGCTTTAATTCGAACATAGTAGATGCGAGATGCAGCAAGCCCGGTGATGATAGCCTCATTCAAGCCGGCTGGAAAGACGCCAGGATTGTATTGAGCAAGATTATCATTTCCGAAATTAGCGTTGGTAGCAACTTCGATCAGGTAAGCAGTGGCACTCGTAGCTGGATTCCATTGAACTTTGAAACTGTTCGAAGTGATCTCACTCCTGATCACTTCAAACTGCGATGGCACCGGAGGCAGGGTAAGTTGTGATCCGATCAGCGAGTATGAAGAACTGCCACCACTGTTGATTGCACGAAGTCGATAGTAATACGTTGTGCCCGCACTAAGGTCCGTGAACGCCATGTTTGTTGCAGCAACGTTGTCGTAGCTTGCCACCAAAGTCCCAAACCCGTTATCTGTCGACAACTCTACCGCTGAGTGAGTAACGCCAGGTTGCACTTGCCATCCCAACGTAAACGATGTCTCTCCCACCTGCGAAGTTCCTGTAACAATGGGTGCAGCCGGCTTCGTTTCCACAGAAACGATATTTGAATTGATCGATGTGATACCTTGCGTTTCCACCCGAACCCGCGCAAAATACCTGGTCGCTGAATTCAGCCCCGCAATAACGATGCTGTTCGAAGTCACTGGCGTGTTCTGAAACCCTTGCACAAAATTTGAAAATTGATTGTCTGATGCTACATCTACACGATAGACCGCACCTGATGTCGAGCTGGCCGTCCAGCCGAGGGCGAAATCATTTGTGTGAATGTCCGGGCTTTCGATCGCGGAAATGACTGCCGGAGTTATCAAACCAATGGCTTGTGAGTTGACTGAGCTTTGCTCCTGGAAAGAACCGTTTACCGCGCGTATTCGGTAAACATAAAAGGTCGCAGGCACAATGCCCTCTGTTACCGTCATTGATCTCGCATTGTCCGTGCCATCACCGGCAACACCATTGTCAAACTGGCTCAGCAGCGTTGAAAAATCGCTTGTCGTGCCAACATCAATTCTAAAACTCGCGGCACCTGTCACACCACCCCAGTTCGCAACAAATGATATCGGAGAAATCAATGTGGCAGGAAGCGCAGCTGGTGGTGATGGCAAAGATGAAAATGATCCGACAACATAATCAGAATTGCCAGAGCCATCGATGGATGCGACTCGCGCATGATAGATTGTTCCAGGTGCTAAGCCGATAATCTGGGCGCTGGTGGTATTGCCGTCAGGAATAATTGCATTGTTGAATCCATTGACAAACGAAGAAGGGTTTGCAAAAGTCGGATCAGTGGATACATCGAATGCATACCCCGTGACTCCATCGGGTTTATTCCAATTGAGTGTGAAAGACGTTTCTGTTATGGCAGACGCTGAGAACCCAGACGGGGGATTTGCAATCGTGATCTTCGAGGTCTCTACTGTAGCAGAAGCCCCTCCGGAATTAACGGCTTGAATCCTTACATGATATGTTGTGCCGGCTGACAATTCCAACACCTCAGCCGAAGTTGCATCTTCAGCAAGCTGCGCTGGCCCAAATCCAGTGACGAATGATTCTGGATCAAGAAATGCCGGGTCCGTAGATACGAACAGCAAATAATCGGATGCACCGGTCACGCTGATCCAGTTAATTGTAAATCGATCTGACGTGATTGCCGTAAATGTTGGTATCGCGGGCGTGTTCGGGATTGTAAACTGTGAGACTGTGCTGGCAGCAGAAAGCCCCGCAGCATCAGAGGCTTTCAGGCGTACGTGATATTGTATCCCGGCAGAGAGCCCAGCGATGGATGCTGTGGTCGTGTT
>CBHROW010000244.1:0-8480 GCA_966080355.1 uncultured Chryseosolibacter sp. | reverse complement strand
TGAGATATTTCCCATCTGGCAAACTTTAGCAACGTGCGCGCCAGCTGTGATGGGGCAAGTCAGGTCTTCCATTTTGCGCGACTTCACCACATTGATAAAATTTTGTGTGTGCGCATCAAGCCCAGATCCTTTGTTGGGTTGAAACGGAATTGACTCCATACGTTTTTCATCGGCCATCACTTCCCAACCATTCCTGTCGAGCACCAACGTGCCATTATTACCGATATAAGCAATGCCGTGATCGCGCTTGTAATTTCCATTGCTGATGCCCTGTGCATGCTCCCAGATCATAGTGAAATTTCCAAAATCGTAGGTAGTAGCGAGCGTATCGGGAGTTTCATTTCCGCCATTCGGATAAGCGAGCTTTCCACCGGAGGCATATACCGATTTCGGCAGCGGAGCGTTCATGCCGAGTAAAACATAGTCAATCAGGTGAACACCCCAATCGGTCATCAGTCCACCGGCATAATCCCAGAACCAACGGAAGTTGAAATGAAATCGATTTTCGTTGAATGCATGTTTTGGAGCGGGCCCAAGCCACATGTCGTAGTGAACTCCCGGGGGCACAGGCGAGTCTGGTTTTGCCGGAATGTCTTTCATCCAGCCCATATACGCCCACGACTTGACCGTGCGGATCTGTCCTAGGTTTCCTGTCTTCAAAAAGTTGAGCGCATCGACAAAATGTGGCATGCTTCGTTGCCATTGACCAGCCTGAACAGCTTTGTTATATTTTTTCTGCGCAGCGATCATGGCATCGCACTCGGCAATGGAGTTGCCTACCGGCTTTTCGACATAAACGTCTTTTCCTGCGGAGACGGCATCAACCATTTGCAAACAGTGCCAGTGGTCTGGTGTGCCAATGATCACGATGTCGATATCTTTGTCGTCCAGTAGTTTTTTATAGTCGGTGAAAGTCTTGACAGAGATGTTGGCTTTCTTCAGTTCTTCCACCCGCCTGGCAATGACGTTCTCATCCACATCGCAAATCGCCATAAGGTTCACTTCCGGAATTTTTATCATCGACTGGGTGTCAGACCACCCCATGCCGTTGATGCCGATCACACCCAGGTTGATCTTGTCGTTTTGCGATACACTTGATTTTGCTTTTGCGAGAACTTCCCAAGGAAGCGCGTTGATCATTCCGGCACCGATGATCGCTTTGCCGGAAGCATGAAGAAAATCCCTTCTCGATTTCATAATTTCAATTTAGTGAATTACTAAAATAGTCATTTCGGAAAGAAATCGAAAAGCCTGATGCTGTTCGAAGAGGCGCGTAATTCTATCACCGTAATGGCGCTGAGACGCAAGGTTTCGCAAAGAAAATGCCTTAATTACCTGCGGAGCCAGGAAGAAGCGATCTGGTTGAGAGTTTCGACCTTGTTTCTGAAATCACCTTTCACGCGGTCGCGGATCTTTTGCATGTTGTCGAGGAGTTCTTCGGTATTATCAGGAATAACTTCTTCAAAAAATTCGCGCATGCGTTTGGCTATAGTTGGTGACTTGCCATTGGTGGATATGCCCACTTTGATGTTGCCTTTTGTAACCACCGAACCGAGATAAAAATCGCACAGCGCGGGTGTGTCGGCAACATTCACAAGAAGTCTGCGCTTTCGGGCGAGTAAACGGATCCGTTCATGAAGCTGCCGGTCGTCTGTTGCAAGGATGAGCAGATCGCGGTGCTGCAAATCGCGATTCCGGAATTTGCGTTCAATCAGTCTGATGTTTGAAAAATGTTTGGCGATCGCATGAACGTCATCGTGAATGTTTTCGGCTACGACAGTCAAACGCGCCCGGGGACTGCTTTTCAATAAGCCAGTCAATTTTTCCAGACACACATTACCACCGCCTACGATCAGCGTATCCAGTTCTTCCAACTTCAAAAAGATGGGAAACAGGTTGTTTCGCTTGTCGAGTAGCTCTTCCATTACTGATATGCTGATAAATTCTTTTGTCCAAGGCTTTCCGTAATGCGCGACAGGTTTTCCGAGTACGCCACTACTTCCCCGATCACAATTACTGCGGGAGCTTGAATAGCCTGTGCCCGAACTTCTGCAGCAATCGTTTTCATGCTTCCGACTGCAATTCTTTGATCGGGTAGCGTTCCATTCTGAATGACCGCAACCGGTGTCGCGGTCTTTCCATGCGATGAAAAAATCTCTGTTATTTCATCGAGCTTGTTCAAGCCCATAAGTATGATCACGGTGGCGGTCGATTGAGCGGCCAGTGCAACATCATCGGATATCCTACCCGACATTGTCGTTCCCGTCACAACCCAAAAGCTTTCACTGACACCGCGGGCTGTTACAGGAATGTTGGCTGCAGCCGGAACCGCCAGCGCACTGCTGATGCCGGGAACTGCAGATGCACGTACCCCACGACTGATTGCGTATTCAATTTCTTCCATCCCCCGCCCGAACACAAAAGGATCTCCGCCCTTCAATCTTACCACATGGCCGTACAAATAGGCAAACTCTACCATCAAATCATTGATCTCGTCCTGTGAATAGGAATGTTGACCCGCGCGTTTTCCCACGGGGATCGCTGGGACTCCTACGGGGATAAAATCCAGGATTGCATCTGAAACGAGCGCATCGTACAATACCACATTCGCGTTTTGCAATGCACGTATAGCCTTGAGCGTGATAAGCTCGGGGTCGCCCGGTCCAGCGCCTACCAGCGTAAGTCGCGGTTCCTTATGAAATGCAAATACAGACGTCATCATTTTGTCACGGTTTCTTTTTCAACTGAACGGTAAGCAAATGCATCTTCCATGAACTTCACGGCATCTGCGACAAACTCCCCAGCGAATTCGGCCGTGGGCTCGTGCTTATTGATGCGCAACACGTGTTCCTTGAAGTCGCCAACGAACGGAAAGGCTCCCGAATCCACAAAATGATGCTGAAAGTCATTCAGTGTTTGAATCTGTGTGCTGGGCTTGATCTCGCGACTTAACAATAAAGCTTTTGCGGTATTGATGAATGCGCTGTAGCTGTGATAAATTCCATCGGCATACA
Source organism: uncultured Chryseosolibacter sp. (assembly GCA_966080355.1). Taxonomy (GTDB): domain Bacteria; phylum Bacteroidota; class Bacteroidia; order Cytophagales; family Cyclobacteriaceae; genus Chryseosolibacter. The sequence goes on along the minus strand of CBHROW010000244.1, from coordinate 5,466 downwards.
ACCCACTGGCTATGGCTTCTTTCGACCATGCGATCTTCTCCTCAGTTTCAAGCAACAACGTTGACACCAGATCGATGATCACGCCAGCACACTCGCCCACCGCAGTGTGCAGCACGAAGTTTCTTTCTTGTCCCCAATCAATATATTCTACAGGGACGGTTTGTGTAATATCGCCAAGGGGTTTCAACAAGGTGTAAAAATGATTTCGGCCAAGGCGTTGAAAATAATCATGATAGTACTCGCCTTCGAATCCATTCGTATCATAATCATTGAGCAGCAGGCGTAAAGCATCCGGTCCTCTGCGGCTTGGGATCTTGATGATCTTATCGGAAATGATCCCCGCGCCATCTTTTAATTTTCCTCCGCCAAGGAGAACCACGAGCGCAGGCAAAATTTTCCCTTGCTTGTCTTTGATCGAGCTTCCGTGAAACCCGATTCCCGCAAGGCCGTGTTGTCCGCAGGAGTTCGGGCATCCGCTGATCTTGATCTTGATATCGGTGTTGTGAATGAGATCAGGAAATTCTTCGCGAATGACACGCTCAAGCTCAAGAGAAATTTGAGTACTATCGGAAATTCCGAGATTGCTTGATTCTGTTCCCGGGAAAGCCGTGACATCGGCCAAACTTTCGAACGCGGGTTCGGCCAGGCCGATCGCATCGAGTGCAAAGAATAAGTGACGTAAAACTTCAGGCCTCACGAAACGAATCAGGTAACCTTGATTGACCGTAATGCGCAGTTCGTTCGATGCAAATGAATCGACAATGTCAGCAAAACGTCTCGCCCGGTCAGACGAAAGGTTTCCCAACGGAAGTTTTACATAAACGCCAAAAAAACCTTCCTGCTTTTGCGTGATCACGTTGGTATCAAGCCATTGCTGATACTTCGCTTCATTGGAAACCTCGATGGCATAAGTCGGGACGAAGTCTGGAATGTTGGGATCCGGATATGCATCGTAGTCGATCGGGTAAACTTTGTTTTTCAAGGCGATACGTTCTTCTTCGATCAGCTTCATCAATTCCGGGAGTCCGATCTCATCCAACAAAAATTTAAGCCGTGCTTTCATCCTGCGATTTCGTTCCCCGAATCGATCAAAAACACGCAGCGTACTTTCTGTGAACGGGATCAGCTGATCGGCATCGAGAAATTCGAATGCGGTTTGTGCGAGGTATGGGTTTGCGCCAAGCCCTCCCCCGATCACCACTTTGAATCCACGCCTTCCATTTTCAATTCGCGGAATGAATCCGAGGTCGTGAATAAAGGTATAAGCGGTGTCTTCTTCGGAAGAAGAGAAAGCAATCTTGAATTTTCTTCCCATCTCCTGACATATCGGGTTACGCAAGAAATATTTGAAGGTCTCGTAAGCATATGGCGATATATCGAAGAGCTCCTTGGGGTCGATACCTGCAGTGGGCGATGCGGTGATATTCCTGACGGTGTTGCCACACGCTTCGCGCAAAGTGATCTCGTCTTTTTCAAGTTTGGCCCAGAGCTCCGGTGTGCGATCAAGGCTCACAAAGTGAATTTGAATATCCTGCCGCGTGGTGGCGTGCAGGTTACTGCTGGCATATTCATCGGAAATGTCTGCAATGCGTCTGAGTTGTTTGGTGGTGATTCTTCCGAATGGCAATTTGATCCGTACCATCTGCACCCCCGGCTGACGCTGTCCATAAATTCCGCGTGCAAGCCGAAGACTGCGGAATTTTTCGTCATCGATCTTTCCATCACGAAACAGCCTGATCTTTTTTTCCAGGGCGATGATGTCTTGCTCGACTACGGGGTTGTTCAAATCTTCGAGTTCTGTACGAAAGCTTTGCATGAGTTCTTTTGTTGTTGTCGTTAAAAAAAAAGAGCCTTCTCCACTGTGCAGGAAAGGCTCCGATATAGTCTGGTCTTTCAGTTGTTACGGGTTCATTCCTGCACGCTGATCAAGATGCTTCCAACAACATTTCGAAAAATGTGATGTGTTGGGGGTTATTGAATGCATCGATCTATTCATGTCTCTAAAGCCTATCAATATTATAGGTATTAAACTGAAAAACCAACCCAGCGGCTGATTTTTTACATTTTTTTAACAAAATGACGGCTAAATGGATGTTCGCTGTCGAATGCAATCGATGACAACCAAAATTTTTTGAAGACAGATTGTAAGAATGGCAAAAAAAATTGTCCGCTTCATCCGGGTTGGGGGTTATGATGTTACGACTGACTCAAGACGGTTGATTCAGTGCTAGCATCCCCGGAGTGAAGGGACCTTACATTGATATTTTCGATGTCAATTCAGCGACAAATTGAATTTGAAGTGACCTGATTGGGTGATATTTTTCACTGCTTGCGTGCCGTCTTCTGCGCGAAAGTTGTTCGACAGTACCCTGCAGTTTTTACCTACATCACCGGATATACTTTTAATGATCTTGCTCGCTTGTCGTTTAATACGATCGACTTCAATGGAAGTGAGTTCTTTGTCGAGCCTGGGAAGCAGCACATTGAGTTCCCGATTCTTGATGAACATCATCCGGTTCCAGTAGGCTACCAACACCGGAGAAAATTCCAATTGACGAAATACTTCGAGGAATCGTTTCGCCTCGCGCATGACGGATGCCCACGCAGCCTCCACACCACCGAACTCATCGAGTGGCGATTTGTGAAGGCGTTTCAGGTCATCGAGATTATACAGCTCGATGGCACTGTGTTCCGCAATGCGGCTGCTGAAGTTGCGAGGCATACCGAAGTCGAGAATAAACCACATTTGTTCAACCTCAAAAAAACCTGAGAGATATGATTCCGGAAACAAGTTGACTTCATAGTGCGTGGCACCGACCACCACATCAGCTTCCTTCACATGCGCGTGAAGATCTTCCATATTCACAGCGGTCACATAAAATTGATCAGCCAACTCTTGAGCCCGGACAAAATCGCGACTTACGATCTTCACGTTCTGAATACCTTCATTATAGAGATACTTCAACGCCATGCGTGCGATCTTGCCCGTGCCAACGATCAGAAATTTTTTATCGTGAAGACTATCCAGTCGGTTATATAACAATTCGATCCCGGCATCTACCACCGACACACAGAATTTATCAATGCCTGTCTCCGTGCGGATCTGGCGACCTAAACGGACTGCTTCGGCAAGCAAGTTGTCGAGTATAATGCCAATGCTGTTGGTTTGCCTGGCTAGCTGATGAGCCGCGCTAAGCTGTTCAAGAATCTGATGGTCACCTTTGATCGGAGATAGTAACCCGCTAGCTACAGCAATAAGATGTGTAACCGACTCTTCCGTATTGTAGTAAAATTGAACATAGCCTTTGAGCACGGGAAACTGATCGAAAAAATCGAGAAGCGGCTGAATCGTTTCGTTGACCGCATAGATGGTGAAGCGGTTGCATGACGATAACAAAAATACCTCATCGGTCAGCAGGCTGAGATTGGTAAGGTGATCTCTTACCGTCTGCTCGTTTCCTGCAAGTTTTTCACGAACCGACAGCGGAGCGTCATCATGACTGATCTCTGCTGCGAAGATTTGCCTGGCCATTTTGGTGTTGAATTATGATGTAAAACTACCTGATGACCTGGCTCAGCTCAATCCCGTGAAAATCGTATTTTAATTTCCGTTGTTGTACTCTTCAAACCGCGTAGAACTACTTAGAAAAAAGTTCTACACATAGTCGACAAACGCTGAATTCGAAGATTTTGAATTTTTGAGGAAGTCAATACCGTAGAAATACTGAATAAGTCCGAAGGGCCTTCTCAGGAAAGCTGAAAGCTTGTTCATCGGAACCTCAAAGCGAATGCCCATATTAACCAAATGTGCGGTTGAATAGCGACATCGAATGTTTAAGGACTAATTTCGCATTCGATATTTTAAATTTTCGCTTAGATCAATTCCAACTGCTGCGCTTTTTTTACCAGCTCGATCGCGTTCTTCACGCTCAATTTTTTCATGAGATTTGCGCGGTGTGTTTCAACGGTTCGTGGACTGATGAATAACTTGTCGGCCATTTGCTGGCTCGTCATACCTTCGGAAATGAGTTTGACGATTTCTATTTCCCGGTTCGTCAATTTCACTGCACCTTCCTGGTTCCTCTTCTTCGCGAGATTCTGCGAGAATTTTTTGAAGATCGCATCTTGTGCGTGACGGCTGAAATAATTCTTGCCTGCAAGCACCGACCGGATCGCGTGGTCGAGCTCGAGGCTGCTCTCATTCTTGATCACATAACCTTTGATCCCATATTCGATACAACGACTGATGTAGTCCTCGTCATCATACATCGATAACACGACAATCTTCGCTTCCGGATCTTTTGCCAGTATTGCCTTCGACACTTCCATGCCGTTCATATCGGGCATTGAAATGTCAATGACCATGATATCCGGTTTGAGCTGGTCGAAGAGCTCCAGCGTTTCCTTTCCGTTGGATGCCTCCCCCACTACAATAAGTTCTTTGTTCTGGCTGACGAGGTTCTTAACGCCATCACGTACCATGGCATGATCATCCGCAATGAGGATCTTATGCTTTTGCATGACTGATATTGTTATTTTGGTTCAATGGAGTTTCAATAACGATCAACGTCCCGCGCTCCGGATCGCTTTCGAGCGTGAATGTTCCGCCCATCATCTCCGCCCGCTCACGCATGTTGACCAGTCCGTGGTGCTTGTTCTGATCAAATTGTGTTCCGTTAGCAAATCCCTTACCATCATCCTCGATCGATAACTGGATCAAATTCTCATTCTCATTTAGCTGTACGCTGATCAGCGATGCACCGGAGTGTTTGATGGCATTATTGATCGCTTCCTGTGCAATGCGATATAAATTTACCTTCTGCGCCTGGCTGATGGCGATCCCATCCGCGAGCGAGTCAAAGTGCACTGGAATTTGAGATGCTGCGTTTACGCCATTGCAGAGCGAACGGAGGCAAGTGGGCAGATCGAAGTCGCGCAACTTTGCAGGAAGAATATTCTCCGAAATTCGTATCGATTCCTGGATAGCTTCATCGATCATTCCATACAGATCTTTCGCCTTCACATTGTCGGCAACAGCCACTCCGATCTTCATTTTCAGCGCATTCAACATCTGACCAAGTCCATCGTGCAGGTCTTTCGCAATACGATTTCTCTCGCGCTCTTGTCCTTCCAAAATAGCCGCCACATGCGTCTTCTCCACTTCATGAAGCAAACGTTGATGGGCCATTTTCTCCGAAACATCTTTCAGGATCATCACCACTCCACCAAACCTATTCTTCGAATCGTATACCGGACTAATCGACCCTTCGATCGGTGTAGGCGAATCTTGCCTTGAAACGACATGGATTTTATCGGGCAGCGCATTAGTAACACCAGGCGCCAAACTGATCTGAAATGGGTTCAAAACGTTGGCAGGATCTGTGATATCAATCATCCGGATGACTTCGAACGCGGACCGGCCCGAAGCCTCACGTGTTGTCCACCCCGTCATTCTCTCCGCGGTCG